>NZ_JABX01000009.1 GCF_001469165.1 Thiohalocapsa sp. ML1
GCGATCTGCGGCGCGGGAGCCGGGCGGTTGGCCGTGCCGAGCCGCCGGGGTAGGCGACCGCGCATGTGCCCTCTGATCAGCCCAGACGCCGCCGACGCGGCATCGAGCCGCGCCGCCGGCGAGCCGGCTGGAAAGCCGGTCAAGCAAGCTAGTTCCTGAACACCGCAAACGCCTCCAGCGCCTCCGGGTTCGCGAGGGCGGTGCGGTTCTTGACCTCGCGGCCGTGGATGACGTCGGCGACGGCGAGCTCGACGATCTTGCCGCTCTTGGTGCGCGGGATGGCCGGCACTTGGTGGATCTGCGCCGGCACGTGGCGCGGTGTCAGGCGCTCGCGGATGCCTTGGCGAATCTCGACGGTGAGCGCAGCGTCCAGCGTCAGGCCGTCGCGCAGCACGACGAAGAGCAGGATGCGCTGGTCGCCTTGCCAGTCCTGGCCCACGGCGATAGCCTCCAGCACGGCGTCCATGGCTTCGACGACGCGATAGATCTCCGCCGTGCCGATGCGCACGCCGCCCGGGTTCAGCACCGCATCGGAACGGCCGTAGATCACGAGCCCGCCGCGGGGCGTCAGCTCCGCGAAATCGCCATGAGTCCAGACGGCCCCATGCGGCCCAGCGAACCGCTCGAAATAGGCCGCTCGATAGCGCACGTCGTCCGGATCGTTCCAGAAGCCGACGGGCATGCAGGGAAACGGCCGCGTGCAGACCAGCTCGCCGCGCTCGCCCATCACCGGGTCGCCGGCGTCGTCGAAGACCGCCACCGCGAGGCCGAGCCCGCGGCATTGCAGCTCGCCGCGATACACCGGCAGCAGCGGGTTGCCGAGCGCGAAGCAGGAGACGATGTCGGTGCCGCCGGAGATGGACGCGAGCAGCAGGTCCGGCTTGATGGCGCGGTAGACGTAGTCGAAGGACTCCGGTGCGAGCGGCGAGCCGGTGGACAGGATGGTCCGCAGCGCGGCGAGGTCATGGGTGCGCACCGGCGCCGTGCCGGCCTTTTCCAGCGCGGACAGGTACTTGGCGCTGGTGCCGAAGACCGTGACGCCTTCCTCGGCCACCAGATCCCAGAGCACGCCCGGCCCCGGGTGGAACGGCGAGCCGTCGAACAGCACGAGCCGGGTGCCGAGCGCGAGCGCGCTCGCCATCCAGTTCCACATCATCCAGCCGCAGGTGGTGAAGTAGCACAGCCGGTCCTCGGCGCCCAAGTCCGTGTGCAGCGCCAGCTCCTTCAGGTGCTGGAGCAGCGTGCCGCCGGCACCGTGCACGATGCACTTCGGCTTCCCGGTGGTGCCGGACGAGAACAGGATGTACAGCGGATGCGCGAACGCCAGCGGCTCGAACACCAGCGTCGCGCCCTGATGCGCGGCGAGCAGCTCGGGCCAAGCGGTCGCGCGCGCGCCGGCCGGCGGCGGCTCGCCCGGAAACAACCAGGGCACCAGCGCGACGGCGGCGAGCGTCGGCAGCCGCGGGACGATGGCCGCCAGGCGCTCGCGCACATCGATGCGCTTGCCGGCGTAGTGATAGCCGTCTGCGCCGATCAGCACCTTCGGCTCGATCTGGCCGAAGCGGTCGAGCACGCCGTCGACGCCGAAGTCCGGCGATGCCGACGACCACACCGCGCCGATACTCGCCGCCGCGAGCATGCCGACGATGGCCTCGGGGCGATTCGGCAAGATTGCCGCGACGCGATCGCCCGCGCCGACGCCGACCGAGCGCAGCCAGGCCGATGCCGCACCCACCTGGGCCGTGAGCTCGGCGAAGGTCAGTGCCTCGCGCTCGCCGTTCTCGCAGCGGAACACGATGGCGATGTCGTCGGCGCGGGCCTCGGCATGCCGCAGCAGATGCGCGGCGAAGTTGAGCCGTGCGTCCGCGAACCACTCGGCGCCGGGCATGCGCTCCGGCTGCTCCAGCACGCGGCTGCAGGGCGTGGTCGCGTCGATGTCCAGAAAGCACCAGAGGAGCCCCCAGAAGCCCCCAGGGTCCTGCACCGACCAGCGGTGCAGCGCCGCGTAGTCCTCGAAGCGCCGGCCCGCGGCCTGTTCCGCGGCGGCCATGAAGGCCGCCATGTTGCTCGCGGCAGCGCGCTCGGGGGGCGGGGTCCAGATGGGTGAGGGCGGAGCGGACGGGGGCATGGCGCGGGGGGGCGAGAGGATTTGGTCACTGTCGCGGGACATTATTGCATCGCGGGGCCGTGGCGCGATCGCACTCGCCGCTTGTTGCGCTGCAAGAACACGAGAGGTGGTCATGCGGGTCGCCCCCCGGCGGCACGCTGAGGAGGCCGGCCGACGCGCCGCGACGCAATCCGCATCGAAGCCTTGCCGCCAACGCCCTATACTGCCGCGTTGTCCGGCTTTCGCAGCCGCTGCGCATCCGCGTCGCCCCGTGCCCCGCGTGCGGGCAAATCTTTCTCCACAGCAAACGAGGTTCTACCCCAATGGATCATCACGGCACCACCATTACCCAGTTCATCAGCGAGGAACAGCGCAAGGCGCCCGGCGCCACCGGCGAGTTCACGGCGCTGCTGAACGACATCGTTACCGCCTGCAAGATGATCAGCAACCAGGTCAACCACGGCGCGCTGGTGGGTGCGCTCGGCAGCGCCGGCAGCGAGAACGTGCAGGGCGAGACGCAGAAAAAGCTGGACGTGCTCTCCAACGAGATGTTCATCTCCTGCAACGAGTGGGCCGGCCACCTGGCCGCCATGGCCTCCGAGGAGATGGACGATGTCTACCAGATCCCGGATCAGTACCCGCGCGGCAAGTACCTGATCACCTTCGACCCGCTCGACGGCTCCTCGAACATCGACGTGAATGTGTCCGTCGGCACCATCTTCAGCATCCTGCGCTGCCCGGGCGGCGTGGAGCGGCCGACGGAGCGCGACTTCCTGCAGGCCGGCACGCAGCAGGTGGCCGCGGGCTATGCCCTCTACGGCCCGTCCACGATGATGGTCCTGACGACCGGCCACGGCGTCAACGGCTTCACGCTGGATCAGAACATCGGCGAGTTCATCCTGACCCATCCGGACATGACCATCCCGGCGGACACGGCGGAGTTCGCAATCAACGCCTCCAACGGCCGCTTCTGGGAGGCGCCGGTGAAGCGCTATGTGGACGAGTGCCTGGCCGGTAAAGAAGGCCCGCGCGAGAAGGACTTCAACATGCGCTGGATCGCCTCCATGGTCGCCGAGGTGCACCGCATCCTGACCCGCGGCGGCGTGTTCATGTATCCGATGGACTCGAAGATGGCCACGAAGGGCCTAGGCGGCAAGCTGCGCCTGCTGTACGAGGCCAACCCGATGTCCTTCATCGTCGAGCAGGCCGGCGGCGGCTCCATCACCGGTCGCCAGCGCATCATGGACCTGCAGCCCGAGTCCCTGCACCAGCGCGTGCCGGTGATCCTCGGCTCGCGCAACGAGGTCGAGCGCATCCAGGGCTATCACGCCGACGCCTGACCCCCTATGGTGCCGGCTGCCAGCCGGCACCGTCGCCGCTCGTCTGCGGCGCTCGCGCACACGCTACGGGCGGATGGTTGCGATTGGGGGTATGCTCGCGGCGCCCGCAATCGCCCCTGGAGCACCACCCGATGGAGCCGCTGCCCGAGCTGCTGCACCATGTGCTGAACGTCATCCTGCCGGTGCTGCTCTGCATCGGCGTTGGCGTGCTGTTGGCGCGGATCGACGCGCCTTTCGATCGCAAATCCCTCTCGAAGCTGGTGCAGACCGTCGGCTATCCGGCGCTCATCGTCTCGCACATCAGCGAAGGACACGTCGCGGTGCAGGCGTTTGCGGTGATGGCCGCCGCGGCGGCGAGCGCGGTGCTCGCCTTCGTGCTCATCGGCGGTGCCTTTCTGCTGCTGGTGCGGCTGCCTCTGCGGGCCTTCATCGCACCGATGTCGCTGAACAACACCGGCAACATCGGCCTGCCGGTGGCGATGCTGGCCTACGGCGACGCCGGCTTGAGCTATGCCTTCGCGTTCATGGTGGTCGTGCTGCTCGGCATCTTCACCTACGGCTCCTGGGTGCCGAGAGGGGAGGTGAGCCTGCGCACGGTGCTGACCTCGCCCGTGCTCTATGCCATCGCGATCGCGCTCACGATGCTGGGCCTTGGTCTGCATCTGCCGCAGCCGTTGGCGCCCGCCTTCGACATCCTGGGCGGGCTTGTGGTGCCGCTGTTGCTGCTGTTGCTTGGGCACACCCTGGCCGGGCTGGACCGCCGCGGTCTCGGCATCGGTACGCTGCTCGCGTTGTGCCATCTGGCGATTGGGGCCGGCGTCGGCTTCGGCCTGGCTTGGGCCTTCGGCTTTACGGGCACTGAGCGTGGCGTGTTTATCCTGATGGCGATGATGCCGGTGTCCGTGGCGACCTATCTCTTCGTGGAGCAGTACCAGCCGGAGCAGGCGCCCAAGGCCGCCGGCTTCATCATGGCCTCGACGGTGCTGACCTTCGTCGCGCTGCCGGTGGTGATGGCGTTCGGGATCTGACACTCCTGCCGCGGGCTCAGGCCTCCGAGGCCGCATGCTCGGGCGCGGCTTCCTCCGGCGACCGGCGCCACATCTCCCAGGGCCTGCCCATGACGCCAATCAGCGCCCGGCTGTAGGCCAGGGCGGTGACGAAGGTGAAGCCCACCAGCGTCGTGTAGCCGACCCACAGCATCACGGATTGGGTTGGATCGTTCCCGAAGCGGGCGCCGTTCTGCACCGCCCAGATGGCGATGGCCTGGCCCGTGGCGAAGACCTCGGTCACGTGCTGGAACAGCCCGCAAGCCGCCTCCGGCACCCGCAGGTTGTAGGTGACCACCTCCTGCCAACGCATGCCGGTGAAGTCCTCCGGCGGATACCAGGCGAGGGACATCAGCGCCTCGGCCCAGAGCAGGAGCAGGCTGATCCACACCGCCCACTGGCGGGCCACCGCGAAGCGATACTCGGCCCGCACCTCGTTGCCCATCGCGCGCGCGAGTCGGGGGATCAGGAGCGCGAGCAGGAGCAGGTCCGCAAACAGCACGGACCACTGCTGCGGCGCGAAGGTGAGCGCGCTCGCGAGCAGCACCACCGCGAGCAGCACCGCGACGATGACATCGCGCAGCGTCAGCAACAGGCCGTTGTACAGCACGGGATAGAGCCGTCCGTCTTGGCGCACGGTTTCGTTCAACAGCGCCCGGCGCAACAGATGCGTCTGCTCGCTGCCAGCGATGAAGATGACGCCGCCGAGCAGCGCGAGCACCATCGCGCTCAGGATGCAGCCGGCGCGGTGGGCGTTCAGCACCCAGACCACAAGGGTCAGCCAGACAATGGACATGGTCAGCAGCCGCATGATGACCGCGTAGGCGATGAGGCGGCTCGGTCTCGGCATGGCGGCTTTCCCCTGTTGTGCGGCGCGCGAGGGCGCTTTCGTGCGGTTCGCGGCCGTTGCTGTGCTGTTTTTCTCGATTCTAGCCATCCGCCGGCTCGACAAATGCGACCCAGTTGGCTGCTCCCGCAAGCCGCTGCCGGGCGATGCGCGAGCGAGCCGCCGGCGGGTTAGGCGATTTGCCGGAAACAAACATACCGAATGGCGCAGGATTCTCGTCCGCCTTCGCGAAGCGGCAGCGTGCGCATAGTCGTTCTATGTGCGCGTTGCCGCGACAAAGAAGGCGGGCGAGCAGACAAGCCAGGCGGTATGTTTGGTGACAGAAATCGCCTTAGTCCCGCAGGTCGTCGGGATCGAGCATGGCCGCGACCAGGCTCAGGTCCGCGCCGCCGTGGTCCGCATCGCCCCCGGGGGCGCTCTTGCCCGGCATGCCGACGTTCGGCGGCGGGAAGACGCAGTTGCCGCCGCTGCGCTTGGCCTCGAACAACGCCACATCCGCCTGGGACATTAGCGTCGCCTGGGTGTCGCCGCGGTGATTCAGCGCGGCGACGCCGGCCGAGCAGGTCATGGGGGCGGCGATGTCCGGCTGCTCGCCGCGGTCGAGGTTGGCCACCGCGGCACGGATGGACTCGGCCATCGCCGAGGCTTGGCCCTGGGGCGTTTCGGGCAGCAACAGCGCGAACTCATCATCGCCGTAGCGGGCGAAGGTGTCGTTGCTGCGCGAGCAGGACTCGACGATCTCGGCCACCGCCAGCAGCGCCGCATCGCCGGCGCCGCGGCCGTAGCTGTCGTTGATGGCGCCCAAATGATCGATGTCCAGCAGGATCACGCTGAGCGGCAGCCGGTTCGGCTTGTGGAACTGGAGCTCCACCTCGAGCCGCACCGTGAAGGCGCGGCGGTTGTAGGTGCCGGTCAGGCTGTCGCGGTCGCCCAAGTTGCTGAGCCTGCGGCTGACCCGCGAGTGGTCCGTTTCGGCGCGCATGAAGTCCAGGAGCGGAAAGCACAGCGCCTGCGCCAGCGCACAGACCAGGTTCACCAAGAGCGCCGTGTAGACGAGCTGCTCCAGGAACCCATGCGGCACCTCGGACGGCGCGACGCTGGCGTACAGGAGCACCGCCGTGCGCGCAATGAACACGGCTCCGATGATGGTGTTCGCGCCGATGATGGCATGCACCACACTGCCGCGCGGGTAGCTGTAGCGGCTGAAGATCCAGGCCGTGCCCAGATACATCGCACCGTTTAGGCTGGAGGTGAGCGCACCCGGAATGGTCGGGTCGTGCATGGTCTGCGCGAGCACGAAAAACAGCGTCACGACGATGGGCGAGGTGACGATGAGAGCAAAGCCGATGCCGGGCAGGCGCAGGAAGTCCAGCGACGCGCAGATCAGCATCACCGGCAGCAGCAGCAGGAATAGGTTCGACAGCGGCACCGTAATCCAGTTGACGCCGATCACGTGCTCGGCCAGCGTCAGCGCCCAGCCGGCGGCGAAGGCCAGATTGCCGAGGGCGAGCCAAGCGTAGGCGTGCTCGTGGCGGATGCGGTGCGCCAATGCCATGAACAGGCCGGTGACCACGAACACACCGACGGCCGTCAGCATCAGCGTTTTCGGGTCGATGACGGAAAAGGGGTACATGCGTCCGACGCTCGTCCTATGATGGCGTGGCCCCGTCTCTTGCCGCACACACCGGAATCATCCGGCGCGCCGGTGGGGCTCACCCGCGGCTACCGCCGCAACCCTATGTGACTGCCGTAAACCTGGGCGCGCCCCGTCCCGGGCGGACGTTCTGCTCGTCATCTGCGGCGGTCGCTGTCATCAAGCCCCGGAGGCTCACCGCCTCGTCCGAGGCTCTTGTTGATTATTCTGATGATCGGCCGGTATGGGCGTTTCCGCCGCCGTCGCCAGGCTCCTGCCAGCATGCAGCGAAGTCCAGTGTCATTTTGCGCGCAGGTTCACGATATTGTCGAACAGATAGAACCGGCTCGCGAGGATGGGCTGATCCAGCATGCGTACCTCCATCTGCAGCGTCACGCCGTGCTTGCTGATGCCCGTGAGCTTGCCGACGTGCCGGCCGCCCTTGACATCGGTGACCACCACATCGCGCTCGAGCAGGGACTGATAGACCGCCATGGGCGTAGCGGGCGCGGGCGCCGATGCCGTTGCGTCGGCGCCGCGAGCATTGTCCGCCGGCGGCACCGGCATCTCCAGCGGCGGGGCCGCGTCGGGTTGCTGTGGCCGAGTTGGCGCCCGCGCGGGCTCGGGCTCCGGTTGGGCCGAGGCGTTGGCATGGGTGCTCGGTGCCGGAATGCGGGTGCCGGGTTGCTCGGGCGTCTCGCCCAGCCACCAGAACACGATTGGTTGATCCTCCGCCGGCAACGGTGTCCGCGCCTGCGGTGTCCGCTCCGGGGTCGCGCGGGCTGCTGTTGCTGCCGCGCTCGCCGTGGCCGCGTCTGACAGCGCGGTGGGCGGGGCGTCGCGCGCAGCCGCGATCTGCGGGCGCAGCGTCAGGTTCGCTCGTACAGCCCAGGCCCCCGCCAGCAGCGCGAACACCAGGGCCAGCACCGTCAGCCTCCGCCCGCCCGCGTTGCGGAGCACGTGGCGGCGCCAGCCGAGCACCAGCGCGAGCGCCAACAGGCTCTCGGAGCCTGTCAGCAGCCAGCTTGTCACCGAGCCCGGCGCGAAGTGCGCCTGTATCTCCAGATAGCCCGCGTAGCTCAGCGCAAAGATGCCGAGGATGCCGAGGAGCTGCCGATAGGGGTGCCGAAATGGATGCTTGGACGTGCGGCCGGCCCCGGCGACCGGGGGGAGCGTCGGCAGGGCTGCCGGGCGGGCGGCAAAGGCCTCGCGGGGCAGTTGCTCAAGCTCTGCCGCGACCGTGGCGATGGCCACCGCCGCATCGATATCGTCCGCCTGCGCCGCCGTCTGCGCCAGACTGTTGGTGATGGCGATGATCTGGGCATGATCAAGCGGCGACTCGCGGCCGTCGCGCACCGCCTCCAGCGCCCGCAGCAGCGGCGTCATCAACACCGCCACGTCTTCGGGGCTCTGTTGCTCGATCCGGCTCAATTCGCCCAGGATTGCGGCGATGGATAAGGACATGTGCGTGCGTCGATGCAAATCTGTTCGTGCGTCAACGGGCCGCGGAGCCCGACCCCTGGCGTGGCCATCGTCATCCTCTCGCCGCAAAGGCCGTCCCGTTCACGACCCGGGCCGAGAAGGGAGCAAGCGGAGGCCGCCCCGCGGGTTGCGTGCGGACTTACCGGGCCGCGATTGCCAGTCAATCAGCGTTTGCCAAGGTCTAGCGCAGAATAATACGCATGATCCGGCGCTCAGGCCCGGCTGCGGCCTAGGCCGGGTGCCGCGACTCATCGTGCCGTCGTGTTGGCCCACCGGCGCCGCGCCGCTAGACTGCCGAGGCGCCCACTGCCACAGGAGCCGCCGCCCCCATGTCCGACGCCACCGCCCGCATCGCCGTCGTCCTTCTGTCCGGTGGCCTAGACTCCGCCACGGTCATGGCCATGGCACGACAGCAGGGCCTGCACTGCCATGCGCTCAGCGTCGACTATGGGCAGCGGCACCGTGCCGAGCTCGCCGCCGCCCGCGACGTTGCGGCGCAGCTCGGCGCCGTCGCGCACACCGTTGTGCCCGTGGACCTCACCGTCATCGGCGGCTCCGCGCTCACCGATCCGGCCATCGCCGTGCCGGAGGCACCGAGCAGCGGCATCCCGGCCACCTACGTGCCCGCGCGCAACACGCTGCTCCTAGCGCTGGCGCTCGGCACCGCCGAGGTCGTCGGTGCCGGCGACATCTTCATCGGCGTCAACGCCGTCGATTACTCCGGCTACCCCGATTGCCGGCCGGCCTTCATCGAGGCCTTTCGCGCGCTTGCCCGGGTCGCTACCAAGGCCGGCGTCGAGGGGCGGGCACCGGCGATACACGCGCCGCTCATCGATCTCAGCAAGGCCGACATCATCCGCCGCGGCATCGAGCTTGGTGTTGACTATAGCCTGACCGTGTCCTGTTACCAAGCCGACGCACACGGCCGCGCCTGCGCCCGCTGCGATTCCTGCCTGCTCCGTGCCGAGGGCTTTCGCGCCGCCGGTATCCCGGACCCCACTCGCTACGCCGACGCACCGCCACGCTGACCCGCCACGCTGACCCGACACGCCAACGCCGCCGCGCGAGCAGAAATCCGATCCGCGCCTTCTCAGCCGGCGCCGCAGCGGCTATCATAATAGGCTGCGCACCGCTCGCCGCCCCAGCGGCAGTCCAAGCGGGCAGTCCAAGCGCACCGCGCCCTTAGCTCAGTTGGTAGAGCATCTGACTTTTAATCAGGTGGTCGTGCGTTCGAGTCGCACAGGGCGCACCATAAATCAG
Organism: Thiohalocapsa sp. ML1; assembly: GCF_001469165.1. GTDB lineage: Bacteria > Pseudomonadota > Gammaproteobacteria > Chromatiales > Chromatiaceae > Thiohalocapsa. Next base: position 9,716 of record NZ_JABX01000009.1, read on the forward strand.
GGGGTTAGCGGAATCTCCGACTAGCCCCTTCTGCTTTTCCGGCTCTTTCGTCCCCGCTCTGTCCCCGGTTTGGCAGGGGGCTAGGCGAAGGATGCCGACCCTGTGCCGACCGCCGGTCGGGGGCTCGTCAGCCAGGGCGTGGCCCGATGCCTGTTACACGACTCGGGAGCCTATAGGCGGAAATCGCTCTCAGCATTCCCTGTTCCATTACATTTGGTCTATGGAGCACAGGTCGTTGACCGGTGATCAGGCCGGTTGGTGGTGGCAACGGGCAGCAGGTGGATCGGTACCGGGTCGGCGCTGGCGTTATCATCTCGCCATGTCTCGCGTCCTAGTCCTTCTCGCGGCCATCGTGCCGACGCTCGCCAGCGCCGAAACCCTGATCGGGCACGCGGATCATGTACGCGACGGCGACACCCTCGTGGTGTCTGGTGTGCCGATCCGGCTTCAAGGATTAGCGGCGCCAGAGCTCGGCCAGACGTGGGGCCGCGCCTCACGCGACGCGATGCAGCGCATCGTTGCCGGTGAACGGCTCCTCTGCGGTCTGAACGGGGAACGGTCCTACGACCGCAGCATCGGGGTCTGCCGTCTCGATGACGGGAGGGACATCGCAGCCATCCTCGTCAGTGAGGGGATCGGGCGGGATTGCCCGCGATACAGCGACGGGCGGTATGCCGACGACGAAACCGATCGGTCGCGCAACCTACTGTTGCCTCGATACTGTCGCCCGCACTGAAAGTGCCAACATCCCTTGAAGGCGAAGGGCGATGTCGGGGGCGTGTCCTTGGCACAAGATCGAAAGTGCGCCCGGCGGGCTGATACGGCGGCGGGCGAGAGGCGCGATTCGAGAGAGACCCCGCGTTGCTGCCGGTCTCGCAGCGGAACAACATGCGACCCTGAATGCCGAGCTGGGCGTCAGGGGGATGCGCTCGGGCACTGCGTGAACCGCGTGCAGCCGACCAGGCTCGGGCGGATGCACCCGCGGGGCGGGCTGTAAGGCCGCACTGCGAGGTATCTGGCAGCGGTTGGGAGCCCGGTTGGCGTCCGAGGGCGAAAATCCCGCGCTCATCGCACAGTTGGCGAATTTTGGGCTCGCTGGTTGATGTCTAGGGCAAGATGCCCTAACCTCGTTAGCAACACGGCCCCTCCCGGTCAAGCCGCTTCGGCGGGGAGATCGCGGAGGGGTTTTTTTTGCCGGCACCTGCCAACGCTCTTAACCTCGCCAGATGGCCTCCCAGCCCAGCGGGGTGCCAAGATCGGTCAGACCCAACCCCAGGTGGCTTAGGTCTGGGAAGCATTGAAGGTGCTCGTGCAAGCGTGCCGGCCACGTCGATCCCGGATTTGCGCGTTGCAGAACGTGCCGAGCGATCCGCAACAGAAGGAAACACCTGGCCCTGGCATGCTTATGCTGCTCGAAGTGGACAACCCAGGGTACCTCCGACGCGGGCGGGAGCTTCGGCTGATCGACGATGTTCCTGTTCCACAAGCGGCTGTGGTGGGCGCACACGTTACGCAGATAGTTCAGACTGCGTAGCCAACTGGCAAAGACCCTTCCGTCCGCAACGCCGTATTTGGCAGCGATGGCGTTCTGCTCCTGCACGCGCATGCCGGCGTAAAGCTTGGACATCGCGCCGAAGTCCCAGACCTCGCACGATACCCAAACCGCCAGCGGCAGACCGTACTTGGCCTTGTTGTGGCGGACGAACTCTTCCTTGGAGCGAACAATGAGCTGCGCCTGCTTGTCCAGCCACGCATGATGTCCAGTCAGGCCGGTCTTGGGGTCGAGCCGGCGGCTGAAGGATTCGTGAAAAAGCTCGGGGCGCAGGTAGGCGAAGGCGTCCAGTCGACCGAGGGTATGGGAGATGTCCACCCGCAGCGCGATCTCGATCCGCTCCAGCGCATCCATCGCCAGCAGTCGCAACTGCTTGTCGAAGACATAGAGTCGGACCGCTTGCTCGAACGTCGCGCCGGGCTTGAAGTCGTCAAGGGCGATCGTCTCGACCCGCTTTCGGTCTCGGGGCCTTCCGCCCGGTCCATCAAGCAGGACCAGGGGGCCGGAGCGCTCCCGAAACGGAAACCAGTAGCCGCTCAGGCGGTAGTAGCCGATACGTTCGAGGTACTCCAGCGCCTTGGCGCGGTCCGTCACCAGCAGGCCGCGCTCCGTGAGCTTCGCGAGTTGGTCCTCGTAGCTCAGCCAAGGCTTGCTGTAGCCGATCTCAGGCGGCATCTCGGGCGATCGTGGAGCGGGGCGATGTTTCGGAACAGATGGCAACGCAATCGATCTGCATCAGCTGGTCGGCGTTCGCGACCAGCCATTGCCGCGCCCGCTCCGAGTCCGGGCACAGGCTTTGTACCGTCAGCCAGAAGCGGTGGGAGTGGTCAGGGATTGCCAGATGCACCATCTCGTGGGTGACCATGTAGCGGAGCACGTCGTCGGGCGCCATGATCAGGCGCCAGCTGAAGGACAGATTGCCGAGGTGCGAGCAGTTGCCCCACTTGGTGCGCTGGTCCATGACATAGACTTGGTTCGGCGTCCGATTGATCCGCTCGCCAATGCCGATGATCAACTCCTCGATGCGTGCCTTCGACTGACGCCGAAGCCAGCCTTCCAGCGTCTTGCCCAAGCGAGCGGGGTTATCCTGCGAGGTCACGATGCGGACGGTCTTGCCGTCGAACGCGATCCGGCTTGCCGCCCGCCAGTGCAGGACGGATTGGATCTCTACGGGAATCTCTGCACCACGAAAGGGTATCGCCCCGGCCCGCCGTTTCGGCACCAACCGAGCGGACCGGATACGCGCGGCCCGCTCGATCTGGCGGGTTACCCAGCCCAGGTTGCGCAGTAGAAAATCGGCTGCGTCCGCCTCGCTGCGCCCAAGGGGCAATACTACGTCGATGCGTTCCGGTTTGACGCGAATGCGCAGCTTGCGCGCCGAGCGTGAGCGGGTCAGCCGGCATTCCACATCCCGTCCGCCGGCGTGCAGGCGCTCGGGCAGCGTGCCCACGGGAGTTTCAGCCTGTGCCATCGGCCTTCACCAACTCGGCCACCGCCGCCTCCAGGAACGGCGGATGCGGGTCGTTCGGATCGAAGCCCAGCTTTGCGTAGTGCGGATTCCACGACTCGGCAAGCAAGGAGTTTTCAACGCGCATGCGGCCACCCTTGGACGTACTCCAGCCGGCGGCAAGGAGACCGTTGTCGCGTAGATGCGCGACCATCTTGCGAGCACAGCCGGCCAGATACTCTTTGTCGTCCGTACTCGCAAACGTCTGCAATACGGTGAAGACCGGATACTCGCCCGGCTGAGTCAGGTAAAGCCCTTCGGGCTCGCTCACCTGTTTGACGATCTCGTCGGCAATCTCGTGAAGCTCCCGCAGTCGCTTCTCCGCGGCCTCATCTGCCGCATCTTTCCGTTGCTTGATCCGCGCCAGCCGTTCGCCGAGTTGCCGATAGGTGAAGCCGGCCTCGTCCTCCGACAACTCCGCCGTCAGCATCGCTTCCAACGCCGCGGCCTTGTCGGCCGCGCTCGGCAGATCGTCGAGCTTGGCAATGTAGTCCTTGTCGATCTTGAACGCCGGCAGTGCCTGCGCGGCATCGAGAAACGCCGTGTTCTGCTCGATCAGCTCCCGGGTTTTCGCGGACAGCTCGCCGTAGGTCGCGGACGTGTTGCCGCGCCGGCGACGCCGATGGGCGATGTAGATGCCGCACAGCCAGTTGTAAACGCGCCGGTGGTCATACAGGCACGGGTCCGGCGAGACGGCCTCCCACAGCCGTTCCAGGCTCTTGAAATTCTGCTCGAAGGTCTTTGCTGCGTCAGGGTCCTTTATGGCGCGCAGGGCGGCCAACAGGCAGGCGCGGGTACCGCTGATCTGGATGTCCGGGAAGCTGGCCATGCAGCGGGCCACCTCGCCGGGGACCGTGGCCTTGAGCGCGTCCCAGTCGATCAGCGCCTCCTCGCGGACGCTCTCGTCGAAGTTCAGCGCCTTGGAGAGATCGGCGAACACGCCGAAGTAGTCCACGACCAGGCCCGTACGCTTGTTCATGGCCGGCAGCGGCCGGTTGGTGCGGGCGATGGCCTGCAACAGGTTGTGATCGCGCAGCGGCTTGTCGAGATACATCACCTGCTCGATGGGCGCATCGAAGCCGGTCAGCAGCCGGTCGCAGACGATCAGGACCTTGAGCGGCGGGCGCCACTTGGCGCGATTATTCCCATGGACCTCGCGATTGGCCTCCTCCCACTGCGCCGGCGTCAGCTTGAACCAGTCGATCAAGTCGTCCTGCTTCTGCTTGCCGTAGTGGAAGCGCGCAAGATCGTCGTCGTCGTTCTGGCTCTCGGAGATGATGACATCCGACCATGCCGTCGGCAGCCCCTTGGCCGTGATCTGCTTATCCAGCTCGTCCTTGAACCGCGCACAGGCCGTGCGGTCCACGCCCACCAACTGCGCCTTGAAGCCGCTCGGGTCCGGATAGGCCAGGAAGTGCTCCAGCATCTTGCGGACGACGGTCTCGACCCGGTCCGGGTGCCGGGCCAGCTCCTTCCACTGGGAGCGCTGGCGCTGGAGCAGGTCCTTGGCCTCCTCGTCGGTCAAATCCGCGTCGTCGCACATCTGCTCGAAGCTCACGTTCAGTTGCTTCTCGTCGACGACGAAGGCGACCTTGTCCCGAATGTAGTGCACCTCCAGCGTCGCGCCGTCCTTGATCGCGCGCTTGATGCCGTAATAGCTCAGATAACGCTCCTGCTGACCGTCCTGGATCGGCCCGAAGTCCCGATGGGTATTGGTCATCGTGCGGTCGATGGGCGTGCCCGTGAGCCCGTAGCGGAACGCCTTCGGCAGCTTCGTGCGCATGGTCATGGCGTAGCTGTCGGCGCCCTTGCTGCTTTGCGAGCGATGGCACTCGTCCACCAGCAGGATGACGTTGTCCCGCTCCACCGGTGCCAAGTCTTCCATGCGCTGGAAGGCTTGGAGCGTGGTCACCAGCGTGCCGCGCCAGCCGGTCCTGAGCCGCGACTTCAGGTCCTCGACCCCCATCGCTTTGACCACGTTCGGGTAGTCGCAGGCGTCGAAGTCGTCGGCAAGCTGGGTCTTGAGGTCGCGCCGGTCCACGACGATCAGCACGGTCGGGTTTTCCAGCGCGGCCTGTCGGCGCAGCTTGTAGGCCGCGAAGACCATGGTCAGGGACTTGCCCGAGCCCTGGGTGTGCCAGACCAGACCGGTGCGGTCCTGGGCCGGGACATCCTTGCCGATCAGCGCCAGCGTGCGGTCCACCATGTCGTTGGCGGCCTCGAACTGCTGATAGCGCGCCACCTTCTTCACCGTGCGGCCCTTCTTGGTCTCGAAGGCCATGAAGTGCTGGAGGAAGTCGAGCACATGGCAGGGCTTCAGCCGCAGCAGACCCTTTACCGGCACCTCCAGCGGATCATCCGGGTCATCGGCCGCGGCATCGTTCCACCAGCCCTTGGTCTCCGGATACTGCGACAGCCAGGGTCCCCAGGTGTCCAGGTGGCGCTCGATGTCGTCCTTGGAGGCGCCGTGGAACAGCACTGTGCCGTAGCGGAACACGTCCTCGTCCGCCGCCACGCAGAACACGTTGGGTGCCAGCATCAGCGGTGCCTGGCGCTGGTAGCGGTGCAGTTGGTGCACGCCCTCGGTCCAGTCCTTGCCGCTGGTGATGTAGCTCTTGTACTCGGCGATCACCAGCGGGATGCCGTTGACCAACAGCACCGTGTCGTCCCGGCACTGCTTCACGCCCTGGACGCGATACTGGTTGGTGGCCGTGAAGTCGTTGAGGTGCTGGCGCTCGGGCTCGAAGGCGATGAACAGGACGGTGTCGGCGTCCTCGCCCGGCGTCAGCTCCACCCGCACCCCGTCGCGCAGCCGATCCAGCGTCTCGCGGTTCGCCGTGAGCCGGTCCGGCATGGCCATGGCCTGTCGCAGCGCGTTGATGGCCCGCCGGGCCTGCTCGACCGTCGCGACCTTGTCGTTGATGCGCAGGATGGCATCTATGAGGACCGACTCCACCAGCGGGTCCTCCAGTGGGCGCTCGAAGGCGGCCATGGCCGCCTCGCCGCGGTAGGTCCAGCCGAGGCCCTGATCCTTCGGCGTCGTGCTGCCATGGCCTGAAAGCCACTGGATGACGGGCAGCTCGACATAGCCAAGCTCGGTCATGGGGCTACTCCTTCAGCAGTTGGGGGAACAGGGCGGGGTCGATGCGTTTGGTGCCGGAGAGGAGGTCCTGCATCAGTGATTTCTTCAATTTATGGAGCGCAACAAGTTTGCGTTCTAGTGCGTCAGTTCTTTCTCGGCATGCGCGGGCAAGCTCGACAATGCGCTCTTGCTCTTTCTGGGTACGCGGAACAGGAATGGAAACCAACTTGATGTTGTTGGCGTTGATGTTGTTGTTCCCGGCAGAGGTTGTCACGCGTCGCAAAAGCTCACGACGCCCTTGTTCTGTGCCTAAAAAAATGTTGACGTAATCTGGCAGAAGCTCCGCGCTCAGTCGGACGCGAATCAAGTAGGAGGCGTAAACCCACGTTCGGTCGTCGGGCGCGTTGAAGACAACGGACCGTCCCACGTAGCTCGGATTTCCATTCGTTCGAACGAGCAGAAGATCACCATCTCGCAGTTGCAACCGGTCGACTTCTATCTCCGGTAGCTCTACGTAAGCCAAATCATTCAAGGTCAACCGATTCCCAACAACGTTGGGAATCCGCAAAACAGGGTTTCCCCAACCACGACCGCTGGCCGCGACAGATGTTCCGTATCGGACATCGGTGATGAAGTCTCTCAAGCGTTGATCCATGCCGGGAAGACGCTGAAACTCCGACGCGATAACGGCTCGCTCGAATCTTTGAGATTCGTTGGCAAACGCGCGAGCTTTCGCTATCGCAGTATCCACCGCATCGAGAACGCGGGCGATGGCGGCTTGCTCATCGGCCGACGGCACTGGAAGGGGCATCGTGAGATAGTCGCGGAAGTTGAGGTTCCGCATCTGTGTCGTTTGCTGTTCCAAGCGGAGGACTCGCCTCGTCCGATTGATTCGGAACAGGACCCAACTCAGGAAGCTGGCATCGATTTGATCGGCGTCAGGCCGCAGCAGATGAAGAAAGTTCGAGAACGCGAAGCCTGGGAGGTCCTCAGGCACAACACCGACTCTCCCGACTGGCTGATCGGGTCCGCCTCCGGAGCGCTCCAGCAGGATGTCCCCCTTCTTTGGGGTCAAGCGCTCGACCTTTTCCCGGTCAAGCGCCCGCGATGCGACATCCGAAAAGTCCAGTCGGCGCTCGTTCGTCAGATTCGTCGAGCGCAAAACGGAGAACATATTTGGGCCGCTCTCATCCCCCCAGTCTCCTGGCATCTGGTCAGACAACACTGCCTTAAGTGGCTTGATGTCCCAATCGTCGGGCACATCGCCGAGCATCGTTGACTCTTTCAGGGTAAGCATGGCGCTAGCAGGTGTATCCGATGGTCTTTAGCAGAGAAGACAGATCATGTTCAGCGGCGACCAGAGATTGTCTTGCCGACTTGAGCTCTCTCAGAGCTTCGTCCACCGACACCCGCGGCTCCGGCTCAAACGTATCTACATAACGCGGAATGTTCAGATTGAACTCGTTCTCCTCGATCTCATCGACGCCGACGACCCGCGCGTGCTTCAGCAACTCGTCCGGATCCTGATAGAGCGCCTCAAGCTCCGCGCCGACTTCGGTCACGGCGTGCCGGTCGTCTTCGGCGCGGCGGCGGGATTCGGCAATCTTCTCGTCGCGCTCCGCCAGCTTGGCCGTGGCGCGGTCGCGCTGGCCGCGTAGCTGGGACAGGGCCTTCTCGATCTTGGCCCGCTCGGCTTTGGTCGAGAGGGCGGCGAGCTTGGTCTCCTGCTCCGCGATGCGTGGCTTGAGCATTGCCAGCCGCTCCACATGGCCCGCGTACTCGGCCATCAGCCGCTGCACCTCATCGTGCTCACGGGCGTCGATTTGGTCGTGGATGCGCCGGCTGTGCTGCGCCACCAACGCGGGCACCCTGGCCGCGTCGCCGTAGGCGTGGACGTGCACCAGCATGCGCATGACGTCCTGGGGGCGTAGCTCGTTCTGGTTGGACAGCTCGCGATAGTGGCGGGCGGCATAGACCAGCAGCACCTGCTCGTGGCGCTCGGGCGGGCGCTGCTTGCGCAGGATCAGCAGACAGGCCGGCACGCCGGCGCCGTAGAACACATTGAGCGGCAGCGAGATCACCGCATCGACCAGCCGGGCGTCGATCAGCGCCTTGCGGATCAGGTGCTCGTCGTCGGCCTTGCGGCGCTTGATCTTGGGGTTGCCGTCGGCATCGAATTCGCCGGTCTCTTCCTCGATGGCCGGCTGGCCGCGAAACAGCACGCCTTGGGGGCAGACCACGCCGGCGCGGCCATTGGCCGTAAGCGACGCCAGGATGTGCAGAATGAAGGCATAGTCGCCGGTGCTGGCCGGCGGGGCGCGGAACGGCGTGCCGCGACCGAAGCGACCGAACGGGTCCTTGTAGCCCTCCTTGCCGAAGACCTGCTGCTTGAGCTTGGTCTTCTTCTTCTTGTCGTCCGTCTGCTGCTCGGGCTTGAGCCACCAGAAGTCGTCGGAGAACGGGAAATTGGCCAGCACCAGGGAGAAGCGGCGGACCTTGCCCTGGTCGTCGCGAAAGAACGGGTCGGTGATGGTGCTGGCGCCGGCGGCGATCTCGGCCTCCAGCCGGTGCAGCACCGAGTTGATCTTGCCGATGGCGGCGTTGCCCCAGTTCATCTCCTGGCCGAAGAAGCGGGCGTCGTTGGCGTTGTGGCCGCCCTCGCGCAGGTAGTCGGCACAGTGCACCAGCATGCCGCCGCTGCCGCAGGTGGGGTCATAGACGGTGTCGCCGGGCTGGGGCTCCAGGATGCGCACCAGGGTGTCCACCACCTCCGGCGGGGTGAAGAACTCGCCGGCCTTGGCCCCGGCGTCGTCGGCAAACTTCTTGATCAGATACTCGTAGGCACGGCCCAGCACGTCCGGCGACACGCTGGCGTTGGAGAGGTCGTAGGTGTTGAAGTGCTGCACCAGCGCGTGCACCACCTCGTTGGCGATCAATGGCTTGCCGCTGCCATCCGGCGCCGGGGCGTTCCAGTCCACGGTGAAGACCCCGCGCAGCTCCTCGTTGGCGCTGGAGACCGCCCGCATCGCTGCGGTGAGCTTCCGGCCCAGGTCGATGGACGATGCCAGGATGTCGCCCCAGCGGTTGCCTTCCGGAATCCGGAACCGATGCTCGCCACGGGCGCGGAAGACGGCCTTCTGCGCGTCGGTGAAGGTCCGCCCCTGCTGTCGTTCCAACTCGACGATGGCGTCGTCCGCCTCGTGCTCCCACTGATCGCAGAGGCGTTTGTAGAACATCAGGGACAGGATGTAGTTCTTGTAGTCCTGCCCGGCCGTCTTGCCGCGCAGGATGTTGGCCGCACCCCACAGGTGGGCCTCCAGTTGTTGTTGGGTGAGCTTCACGTGCTTAACGGGGAGTTGCGGTTAGTGTTCACAGGTGCCGTGCTTCTGGCACCATCAGGCGGTACGGTCCGGCTGGGCGCGCCCAAACCGTTGGCCCGGCAAATACGATTCGCGTCCGGCAACGCTCCCGGCGCAGGGCATCAGACGTTCACGGTACTTCGACATCCCCACAGTTGCTAAGGAACTGATAGGCATCGGATTCGGGTGGCGCAGCGGCATTCAAGGATGGGGGAGAAACTGAAGTCCAGGTCGGCCAGGTCGACCTTCAGCAGGTCGTTGCGAAGCAGGTGCAGGAACTTTTCTTTGCTGGATGCCATGAGTGTCGGGTTGCGGGTTCGGATGTCTGGCAATCGGTCGCTCAGCCCTTGAGCCCCGACGGCGGCAATGCGTCTTTCTTGCGTGGCTCGAACAGGGTATGCGCGGCAATGTCGAGCGCGGCCTCGACTTGGCCCGCGGCCTTGGTGAGCTGGTAGAGGTCCAGGCTGTCGATCGTCGTATCGGGCTTTGCGAACTCGGCCAGGTAGCTCTCGGACTTCGACGCGATGCCCCGGCGCTTGCAGACCAGGTAGGCCAAGGACTCGGCCTCAAGCTCCTCGATGTTCGGTTTCGGCCGGGGCCGCTGCTCGATACGCAGGTACTTGTCCGGCCCGAGATGGCCGAGAAACAGGTGGCCCAGCTCGTGCACCAGGGTGACGAAGCGGACGTTGACCTCGTGGTTCTGGTTGATCGCTACCCGGTAGTCGGGGCGTTCTTTCTTGTCGGTGGACCGGCGCTCGATCTTGATCTCGCCGGCCCACTGGTCCCCCAGGTCCACCGCCGTGACGTAGACCTCGTACTTTCGTACGGCCTTGATGGCGGCGTCCAGTGCATCCTCGTCCATGGGGCCGGTGGCGTGGAAGGTCTGGGTCACATCCTCAGGCAGGGGGTCGCCTTCGGTGTCCTGCACGTCGTAGACCAGGGCCACGGGGCCGAAGGGCCAGAGGATCAGCAGCGGTCGGGCGTGCGGCTTGATGGTGCGGTTGAAGCGGGTGCGCCAATCGTATTCCGATGCGGCGTAGGCTAGTCCGGGCTTCTGGATCTGCAGCAACAGGGCGTTGAACGGGGCGAAGTTGCGCAGCTTCGACACGAAGGCCATCAGCGCCAGGTAGTCCTCGGTGCTGTGGTAGAGCTTGGAGCTTTCCAGCAGGTCGGCCAGCAGGGACCGCTCCAGCTCCTCTGCGGCGGGCGCCGTCTGCGGCGTTGTGGGCGTGGCTGGATCGTTCATCTCCATGCTCCGCGGGCCGAACACAGAAAGGGGCATTTGCGATTTGCGATTTGCGATTTGCGGGCAACAAGATACACGACAGCCAGGACCCGAGGGGTGCAGTTTCTGCGCCTGGTGCCCTCCTAGCCCTGATCGGTGGCGGAGCCAGACGCTAATTCAGCGAGTGATGCGATTGAAAAACCCAAAACACATAGTCTTTGGGCGATGCGTCGGGGCCGTGCCCCGCTCGGAGTTGACGATGCCCGGTCGCGGCCAGCCAAGCCGAGGCGCAGCCAAAGCCCTGACACCGGGGAGGCAACCTACAGACTTGCTAGGGAAACCTACAGGTACGCGCGGGCGCGGGTTGGGGTTGGTGCCGACGAGCGTTTTCCGGCTTGATGCGCAGGGGCGCCTGATCTGCCGTTGACAAGCGTCTACATACCCAGCAGCAACAGTGCCATCGGGTCGCCTTCAGCGGCGAGACGCGCAAGCTGAAGTCGGCGCTGAATGCGGCGGCGCGTGGCCCAGCCTTTTTTTGCCGCCGCTGCGCGCGTTGAGGCGTGTTCGGGCCGGGCTAGTGCTGCGCGTGCTTTCTCAAGGTTTCGTCGCGACCGTTGCTTGCCGGCTTCCGTCGTCGGGCCGCAACTCAGGCCGCCATGAAACCGGCAGCGGCCGTTCGCCAGCGCCATAGCCTGGCATGGCGTGCCTTTGCGCGTGCGAGCGCCGCAGCGCGCGCGGGTGTGTCGTCGTCCCGCCATGTCGTCACCACTCAAGGCGCCGCGTTATCGTGTAGACCGCGTGCTCGACACGCAACGACAGCGACGAGCGGCCAGTCGCTTGGAAAAATGCTCGCGCCTGCCGAATTGCCTCGTGAGCGATCCATTCAGGCGCCGGTCCTGCATCGGCAGTCAGTAGCCGCTCGACGGCCTCAGCCTGGCCTGTCCAGCCGTTGCGCTGGACGAGCTTGTCGAGCCGCTCGACGGCTTCATGTGTCAGGCGCGGGTTGCCTTCTCTCCTTAATCGGCTAGAGTTCGGCCCGAATGATTGGGCGTGTTTAGTTCGTCGAGGACGCGGTGCTGGACCCCTTCACGCGCTCCGGGTCTCGCCGGCCACGCCCGCGGCAATGTCGGCACGACCGGCCGGCCATCGCCGAGGCTGGCGTGACGGCTGCAACTGGTGCACCTGGCGGTTGAGATCCCCCAGCGGGTCGGGAAATGGCCCTTGCGGCCGGCTTGGCGTCGGCGGCATGGCGGCGGACTTGGTGCTTGCCCGGCGCGGTCGGACATCGCCGAGCAGTCCGGGCCGGGGCGTGCGGCGCTCAGGCCGCGCGCTGCGCCTCGGTCCAGTACACGCCTAGGCGCTTGCCGAGGGCCTTCGGGTGCTCCGCGTAAACGATTTCCCCCAGGTGCCGCGCCCGCCGGCGCAGCAGCTCACTCTGGCGGCGCATCTCGCGGTTCAGCGCGAGCTCCCCGGCGAGCGGCTCGTCCGCGGTCGGCCCCTGCGGGCGCAGTTCGGCCAGCAAGTCGGTGAGCACGGCGAGGTCGTGGTCCTCCCCGAGCAGGCCCTGGAGCGCCTTGACCGCGCGGCGCTGCGCCTTGATGAGCTTGGGCCAGCCCGGCTGCAACAGGCGTAGCTGGTAGCCGAGGTACTTGGTGCGCTTGCGCCAGTCGTGGAAGGCGCCGGCGGGCGCGCCCGCGGCGCCGGCGCCGAGGCGCAGGGCTTCGCCGCGCCGCTGTTGCGCAAGGGATCGAGGCTGCGCCTCGCGCTGCCGGAGGAGCGCGACCCACGCCGCCGACCGCACCGAGCGCATCGCCGACCTGCTCGCGGTCTGGGCGCGGCAGATGGACAGCGACCAGGCCCGCGCCGAGGCCGAGGGGCTGCTGTTCGGGCTGCGGTCGGGGTAGCGGCGAGCCATGGCCGCAGGCGCCGAGATAACCGGTGGACTATGCTCTGATCTCCGCAAGAGATTCCCACGAGATTCAAGCGACTGGCGAGGTGACGTGGATGCAGATCGAAGCCCTGGTTGACGCCCGCGGAGTGCTTCAGGCCGAGTTGCCGGCGGAATTGCGAGGCAAGCGGGTGCGTGTTGACGTTCAGGCCGTTGAGGAGGCGCTTCCCACGCAGTGGGACATCCTGTCGCGACGGATTGATGAGCTGGACGCCTTGACCGAGCCGAAGCGGACACACGCAAAGATCCTGAAAGCGCTGCGCGACTTTCGCGAGACGGGATGAAGCGGGCGTACGCCGATAGCTGCATCTGGATCACCCTGTTGGAGGGGGCTGATGGCCTATCGAGGGCCCATCCGCAGCGCGATTGCGGAGCTGGCCGCCGATGGATGGCGCCTTTGGACGTCCGATGCCGTTCGGTTGGAAGTCTTGGTGCAGCCGCAGCGGACAGGTCGCGCCGAGATCGTCCGAGCCTATGAGGGCCTGCTCGCCGCCCGCGACGCGCTGCCGGTCACCCGCACCGTGTTCAGCGACGCGCGCGCGGTCGCCGTGGACGAGGGCCTCAAGGCAATGGACGCGGTGCACGTGTCCATTGCACGCGCCCATGGCTGCGAACGGTTCCTGACCACGGACCCGCACTTTCGGCGCCTGCGCTGCATGGAGCCGCGCTGGATCGATCTCGGCCGCGCCTAGATGCCCGGCGATGCCCCCGCCTGCGCGCCCCCCCCCTGGCGGCTGGCCTACAGCACCTCCAGCGATGCTGTCGGCGGCAAGCCGGTGGACATCCTGCACGACTTCTACCTCCCGGCGCTGCGCCGCGCGGTGCGCTACGACCGCGTGGCGGGCTACTTCCGCTCGTCCTCGCTGGCGGCGGCCTCGCAGGGGTTCTCCGCCTTCGTCGGCAACGGCGGCAAGGCGCGCATGGTGGTGGGCGCCGATCTGCACCCGGACGACGTGGCGGCGGTCCTCGCGGGCGACGAGGCACGACTCGCGGCGCGTTTGACCGCCGAATTGGTCGCCTCGGAGCAATGGCCGGAGGCCGAGCGGCGCGGCGTCGCGCTGCTGGCCTGGATGAGTCAACGCCGAGAACATCGACGTCCATCGCGACTGGACCGGCGACGAAAACCGCGAGCGCGCGGATGCCGCCGAGGCGCGTTTCGAGCGCACCTGGGAGAACAAGAACCCGAGCCTCGCGGTGCTGACGCTGCCGGATGCGGTGCCAACGCTTGGTGCAATACGCGGCGGGCGTTGCGCGTCCGCTTGAGATCGATGGCAGCAGCGAGCTGCCCCTGAGCGTGCCGCCGCCCTCGGCGCTGGAACGGCACCGGCGCTGCCCCAGCGACCTGCCTACGCTGATGGCTGCCTCTGACGGTGGGGCTTCCGGGAGGCCGCTCCTAACGCGGAACCGGCACCGGCGAGGCCGCTGACATATGCGCAATTTCGGGCCAAGCTCAGGTATGGTGAGCAAAGCAAGGGGTCTGCTGGTGAATTTCGGCAGGCAAGAACCAACCTTGACCAAAGTCAAGATCCATTTGGCCCTTCCCCTCAACCTAGCTCCGTACAGAGCTAGTAAACCGGACATTACTGTACACCATGATTACAAGGCTCGCGCAAAAGCATCCGATCAAAGGTTCCCGGGAATTTGAGCTTGTCGATGACGAGGTTCGGTACATCATCAAGTTGCCGCTCAGAACGGAATCTTTGAGCGTAGTCTTGAACGTCTTGGACCCTGAGCCTGTGTTTTCGGGGTCGACGCTTTCGTTCGTCAGCCAGGTGAACAGAGAGCCACTGGTTGAGTTGTTTCTCGATAAGCCGGATCGGGAGACCTTCGCTCAGTTCGTGAGCACGATGCAGCGACGGATTATCGAGGAGGATTTCGGCCGACTTCGCGTCCTGGATAAAGGCGTCGATGTAAACGTCGACGGAATCACTGAATCGATTGATATGCTGCGGAGATACGTGGACCCGCAGGAGATTGAGAGCTTGCTTGCTGCGTTGGAGGAGCTCAAGCAGAAGCCGGAGAGCTCGCAATGCCTGAAACGTGTCGCTGAAGCGTTCAATGAGCTTGGTTTTGCGCAAGGCCAGGTGCTGCTCTATGCGCCCTACATCAACTTTCTGTTGTCAGGTGCCGGTGCGGAGAGTGACCGGTCAGACAACGAGAAGTAGCGGAATCGACATGTCCTTTCGCGACACGATCACTTCTTTAATTCGAGATCAGAATGACGGCAAAAGTCGAGCTCTACGGCACAACCAATTGCAGGAAATGCGTTGATGTCCGGGCGTTGTTGGACCGATATGGCATCGAGTATGTTGACTATCTGATCGATTTGATGCCGCTTGAGAAAGACGAGATGCTCCGGCGCTGTGGGCTCAAGTACTACCCCCAGATATTCATTAACGATGAACATATCGGGGGAGAAGAAGAGTTGATGATGCTGGAGGCTGACGGCCGGTTGCAGAAGCTACTGGGTGTGTAAGACACGAGCTGCGCCCGTGGCACGAGGCCGCAGAAATACGAGGCGTGCCAGGTTCGCCAACCGTTCGGGGCGATCATGCCGAAATGCGGGCGTTTTGCTCCGCCGCCGACCCGACGTGCCCCCCGGCAACGTGGGTCTCCAGGCTTCGGCAGCGTGGTGGTGACTTCGATGCGGTCCGCGAGAAAGCAGCTACGACGCCGACGGACAACTGATCGCCATCCACGGGCCCTTCGGCTGCACCACGACGATCGAGCGCGGCGCCCACGGTACCCTGGCCGAGGCCGGCGCGACCACTGCACCCGGCGGCTCAGATCCCCCAACGGGCCGGGAAATGGCCCTGCGGCCGGCTTGGCGTCGCCGGAACAGCGGCGGACTTGGCGCTTGCGCTACGCGGCCGGACATCATCGCCGACCGGTGCCGGCAGGCGCGTGCGGCGCTCAGGCCGCGCGCTGCGCCTCGGTCCAGTACACGCCTAGGCGCTTGCCGAGGGCCTTCGGCTGCTCCGCGTAAACGATTTCCCCCAGGTGCCGCGCCCGCCGGCGCAGCAGCTCACTCTGGCGGCGCATCTCGCGGTTCAGCGCGAGCTCCCCGGCGAGCGGCTCGTCCGCGGTCGGCCCCTGCGGGCGCAGTTCGGCCAGCAAGTCGGTGAGCACGGCGAGGTCGTGGTCCTCCCCGAGCAGGCCCTGGAGCGCCTTGACCGCGCGGCGCTGCGCCTTGATGAGCTTGGGCCAGCCCGGCTGCAACAGGCGTAGCTGGTAGCCGAGGTACTTGGTGCGCTTGCGCCAGTCGTGAAAGGCGTCGGCGTGCGGTTGCGCGTAGGCGCGTTGCATGGCCTTGCGCCCGCGCCGGTAGGTCTTCTTGAGGCCGGGTCCGAGCAGCGCGAAGGCATGCGCCGTATCCTGCTTTGCCGCGAGTCGCCAATCCGGGATGCGCTCGCGTGCCTCCAGCATCCAGCCGCGGAACGTCGCGAGCCGTTCCGGTAGGTCGCCGATGCCGGCATGGGCCTCTTCGCGGTAGCCGGACAGGGTTTCGCGCAGGCCGGTGATCGCCGAGGGCTCCACCTCCTCAAACAGCACAGGTTCGCGCGGGGGCGGTGCGCAGGCGACGTGCGCCTCGGCGGCGAAGTCGGCACCCTGTTTCGACTGCGGCTGCGCCCGTCGCAGCACGAGGTCGAAGGTTGCCAGGGCCGCGTCCGCGTCGCGCATGACGGCGAGGTGTGCGGCGGCGTCCCGGAAGGCGCGGTTCTCGGCCTGATACAGGTCCGGTGCGGCGCGGCGCAGGAGCCGCAGCAGGCCGCGCAGTTTCTTCATGTCCTTACGCGCCTCGTGCAGCGCTGTCGCCGGCGGCACGTCGGGGTTCTCGATTTGGCCGATGGCGTCGTCGATGAGCGCCCTGCCGAGGCGCTGCAGGCCTGCTTGTGGATGCTCGGTCGGTGCCAGCTCGAAACGCATAACGGGGTCCCGCGTCGGTGTGCTCCCGACAGTTGAAGCAGCGTCCGTGCCAGCCCGCCCTTGGACGGGCAGCGGGCAAGGCTGCGGCGCCCTGACCCCGGCGTGGGCGATGCCTGTTGACGGCATGGCGGAAGGGCCGAGGGCCGAGGGCCGAGGGCCGAGGGCAAAGGGCCAAGGGCCAAGGCCGACCTCCTCGGCCCTCGGCCCTTGGCCCTTGGCCCTTGGCTAACCTGCGGCAACGAGCGCGCTGCGCAAAAAGACGCTCCGTGCCCTGGTTGCTCTGAGACTCTGCCTCGCCCGGGGTGACGCGGGAAAGGAGCGCGACGCGGGCGGTCGCTGTAACATCCGCGCCGGCGCTCCCGCCTCCTGACTTTTGCATAGGATCTCTCCCATGAACGATCGCCCCGTCGTCGCTGCATCCGACGAGGCCGCACCGCGCCGCGGCCTGGTCGCCGCCCTGGAAATCATCGCCGCGGGCGCGCCGGCGGAGGGCATGACCCTGCACGACTTCACGCATGCGCTGGGCGAGCGCGCCTTCGGCCTGATGCTGTTCGCGCTGGCGTTGCCCGTCACCATCCCGCTGCTCTACGGCATTCCGCAGATCGTCTCGCTGCCCATGATGGCCATTGCGGTGCAGATGGCCATGGGCCGTTCCGAGCCCTGGATGCCGCAGCGCTTCCGCCAGCGCAAGCTCGGCAAGGCCGGGCTGGAGCAGATGGCCCGCGGCGCGCGCAAATGGTTCGGCTGGATCGAGCGCCTCGCCCGGCCGCGGCTCCTGCTCCTGTCCGGGCCCACGGCGGAACGGCTGGTGGGCGCCATCTTCGTGGTGTTCATCGCGAGCATCCTGATCCCGTTTCCGGCGACGAACTCGGTACCTGGCATCGGCGTCGCGCTCGCCTCCATCGGCCTCATTACCCGCGACGGGCTGCTGGTGCTGGCCGGCATCGCCATCGGGCTCGGTTGGATCGTGCTCTTGGTCGTCGGCATCAGCATCTTCGGCCCCGCCTTCATCGACCTGTTCAAGGACGCCATCAAGGCGCTCATCGGCGTCGGCTGAGCCCCGGGTACGCCGACTTCAGTCGGCTGCCTCCGGCGCGGGCTCGATGCCCGCGCCGGGAGGCCCGAACACCGCGGCGCTCCCAAAGCCCGCCGCCCCTGCCGGCCGGTCCTACGGGCCGCGCCAGCGCACCTTGTCAGCACGCATCGGCGTCTACAGTGAAGGTAGGAGCGGAGCGGGCGGCAGACGGCAACGCTCACGCCCGCCCGGAAGCCAACCAAGCACTGGAGGTATCGCCATGACGACCTGGGCCGTTGTCGCCAATGCCGCCCGCGCGCGGCTCTATGCACTGGAAGGCCGCGGCGCGCCGCTGAAAGAGATCGAGGACCTGATCTGGGCCGAGGGCCAGCTTAAGGGGCACGAGCTGGAGGCGGACGCGCCCGGCCGCAGCTTCGACTCCGCCGGTGCGGGCCGGCACGCGATGGAGCCGTCGCTGGACCCGCGCGCGGAAGAGGCCGCGCGGTTCGCGCACGAGATCGCGGACCAGCTCGAGTCGAGCTACAAGCAGCACAAGTTCGACCAGCTCTGCGTCATCGCGCCGCCGGCGTTCCTGGGCCTGCTGCGCCGGGAGATCGGCAAGCCGCTCAGCGGGGCGGTGGCCGGCGAGCTGAATAAGGACCTGACCCACGCCGGTACGGATCGCATCGCCACGGAGCTGTGGGAGATGCTGTGATGCCCCCGGGGCGTCGGCGGAGGTTCGGCAGACGCCAGCCGCGCCGGCGTCGGGCCGGTGCATGAGGGCGTGACGCAGCGGGCGAGGGCCGCTGTGGAGGATTTCGCGGGCTTCGGCTTGGGTCGCCGCTGCGGCGATCGATGCGAGATCCGGCAGCAGGCGAGACGCGGATACGCCACGTCTGCGATCATGCGCACCTTCCCGTCCGTCCCGCGGAGCCGCACCGTGCTGCCGACAAACCGCTTTCCGCTGCGCCTGGGCCTGCTCTGGGCCGCGCTGATCACGCTGGCCCTGCCGCTTTGCGCCGAGGACACCGGCGCGGCACCGGAGCCCGCAACGCCCGTGCAGGAGCTCGTCTTCTTTACCTGGGCCGATTTCATCGATCCCGGCGTTGTCGCGGACTTTGAGCGCGAGTACGGCGTGCGGGTCCGCGAGGTCCACTTCGAGAACGACGAGGTTCGCGACCGGGTCATGGCCGAGACCGGCGGCGCAGGCTTCGACCTGTTGCTGGTGGACGGCACCGGCGTCGAGGCCTATCGGCGGCGGGGCTGGATCGCGCCCATCGACGCCGCCGCCGCGCCGAATCTCGCGCACATCGCCCCGCGCTGGCTGCCTGCAGGGGCGGCCGGGCGCGCCGCCGCCGTGCCCTATGTCTGGGGTACGCTCGGCATCGCCTATCGTCGCGATCTACTCGGGCGGGAGCTTGACTCCTGGATGGACCTGCTGCGCCCAGAGCCGGACCTCGCTGGGCGCATCCTCATGAGCTCGGACTCGCTGGATCTGGTCGGCATGGTGCTGAAGGCGCTCGGGCATTCGATGAACAGCACCGACCCGCAGGCGCTCGCCGCCGCGCGCGACCTGCTGCTGGAGCAGGCACCGGCCGTGCATCGCTACGGGGCGCTCGCGGTGGACGAGGGCTCCGAGCTGCTCGGGCCGGACGTCGTCGCCGGCATGACCTTCAACGGCGATGCCGCCGCGCTGATGGAGCACAACACCTCGGTCGTCTACGTGGTGCCGCGCGAAGGCGGCGCGCTCTGGGTGGATTTTCTGGCCGTGGCCGCCGCCAGTGAGCAGAAGGCCCTGGCCACCGCGTTCATCGACTATCTGAATCGGCCCGAGGTGGCCGCGCGCAACGCGCAGGGCATCTATTACGCGACGCCCAACCGCGCCGCCGAGGCGCTGCTGCCGGCCGCCTTTCGGGCCGACCCGCTGGTGTACCCGGACGCGGACACGCTTGCCCGCTGCGAGCCGTACCGGCGGCTCACGCCGGAGGCCCAGCGCACACGGGCGCAGATCGTCTCCCAAGTCGTGGACGGGGGTTGACGCGTGCGACTGCAGGCCAAGCTGGCGCTGGCGCTGGCGCCGTTGGTGGCCGGGCCCCTGCTCGCGCTGGGCTGGCTCAGCTACGGCTCGCTCAAGGCCGACATCGAGCAGAACGCCGCCGAGGACCTGCGCGGTGCGCTCCATATCGCCGAGGACGCCGTCGCCAAGCTCACGTCGCGCGCGCAGACCGACCTTGCCGTGTTCGCCAAGGCACCCGGGGTCGAGCAGTACGCCCGCGCTAGCGACGACCCGGACCGGCACTACCTCTTCCAGCCCGGGCTCCTGCGCCTGCTGCATGGCTTTCGCGAGGCCTATCCCGAGTACCTGGAGCTGCGCTTTCTGCTCCCGGACGCCACCGTAGACGCACGTGCCGTGGCCCGCGGCCGAGAGGCGGGCACGGAGGTCGGCAGCCTGGATGCGCGCGCTGCCGAGCATGCGCCGGGCGGCGCGGCGCCGAGCATGTGGCTCGCTGCCGATGCCCCGGAGCCGGCCTTCGAGCTGCTGCACCGGATCAGCCTGCCGGACGCCTACGGCAGCGCCGCGAGCGGCGATATCCGCACCCGCGGCTACCTCGGCATGACCGTGTCGCTGGAGCCCGTCTACGAGGGCCTGCGCAAGCTGCCGTTCGACTTCGCGGGTTTCGTGCAACTGGTTCTGCCGGATGGCCGGGTGCTGTTCGACACGCGCGCCGGCACGCGGCCGGAGCACCTCAATGATGGCCTGGCGCTGCTGCTGGCGGTGCCGGAGGCAGCGGCCGGCGCCGCCCCGCGGCTCGTGCAGACGCCGTGTTGGCTCGCCGGCAGCCAATTCGCGGAGCCCGGCCTCTTCGTCATCGCGGCGCTGCCGCGCACCGAGCTCAAGGAGCCGCTCCTGGCGCTCAAGCTGCAGATGCTCGGGCTCACGCTGGGGGCGATCGGGCTGCTCTGGGCGGTGCTTTGGGCACTGCTGCGGAAGCTCGTGCTGACGCCGGTGCGGGCGCTGCACGACGCCGCCGAGCGCATCGGTGCCGGCGACCTGCGCCCGGCCATCCCGGTCAGCGCCCGCGATGAGCTGGGGGACCTCGCCGGCGCGGTGCGCGACATGGGGGAGCGCCTGGCGCTGGCCCATAGTCAGGTGGAGCACCAGGCCTTTCACGACCACCTGACGGACCTGCCGAACCGGCGCCTGATCCGCGAGCTGCTCGCCGACGAGGTCGGCAAGGCCCAGCACGACGGCGCCCATGTCGCGGTGCTGTTCGTGGACATCGACAACTTCAAGCGCATCAACGATGCGCTGGGGCATGCCGCCGGCGATGAGCTGTTGCGCGTGATGGCGCAGCGCCTGGGCGAGGTCGCCGCCGGCATCGGCCGGCCCCGGCGCAGCCACCTCGCGCGCCTGGGCGGCGACGAGCTGCTGATGGTGCTCGCGGGCACCGTGGACCCGAACGTGGCGGGGGACATCGCGGGGCGGGTGCTGGCGGCGGTGACGGCGCCCGTGGAGCTCGGCGAGCTGCGCCAGGTGGTCACCGCAAGCATCGGCATCGCACTGTATCCGCGCGATGCGGCGGACGCCGAAGGCCTGATCCGCGCCGCCGACCTCGCGATGTACGCGGCCAAGGCCGACGGCCGCAACGCGATGCGCTTCTATTCGGGCGAGCTCAACGCCCGCGTCGCCGCGCGCATGCGGCTTGAGAACGCGCTGCGCTGCGCGCTGGAAGGCAACGAGTTGCGCGTCTACTATCAGCCCATCGTCGATGTCGCGAGCGGTCGGCCGGAGGGCTTCGAGGCCTTGCTGCGCTGGCAGGATGATGAGCTCGGCGTCGTGTCGCCGACGGAATTCATCCCCATCGCCGAAGACACCGGCATGATCCTCGCGATTGGCCGCTGGGCGCTCGGCGAGGTCTGCCGGCAGATTGCGGCCTGGCGCGCCGCCGGTATTGCGACGCCGCCGGTGGCCGTGAACGTCTCGGCCGTGCAGTTGAACCGCGAGGATCTGGCGCCGGTGATCGCCTATCATCTCGCCGACTACGGGCTCACCCCCGCGGACTTGGTGGTGGAGGTCACGGAGTCCGCGCTGATGGCGCTCGACCCGCGCAGCGAGGCGCGCTTCATGGCGCTGCGCCGGCTCGGTGTCGCGGTGCACATCGACGACTTCGGCACCGGCTATTCATCGCTGTCGTATCTGCGCCGGTTCCAGTTCGACTGCGTCAAGATCGACGCGAGCTTCATCCGCGGCGTCACCGACGCGGGCGACGACCGCATTCTGGTGACCGCCATCATCGCGCTGGCCCACGCGCTGGAGACCAAGGTAATTGCCGAGGGCATCGAGACCGCCGCGCAGGCCGCGGCCCTCGCGGAGCTTGGCTGCCGGCTTGGCCAGGGGTTCTACTATGCTCGGCCGCAGCCCCCCGAAGCCGCCGGGCGCCTGGTCGGGCAGCGGCTGCCCGCCGTCGGCACGGGCGACGCAGCGCAGTCGGCGTGCGCCGAGGCCTGAGGGCAGGGCCGAGGGCCAAGGGCCAAGGGCCAAGGGAGTCCTCCTCGGTCCTTGGCCCTTGGCCCTTCGAAGGAGGCTCTGCCTCGCTAGTCGCTGACCCCGTAACGCCGACGCCGAGCCAACGCCTATGAACCAGCCGCAGCAACAGCACAAGACCCTGACCATGACCCAGCTCATGACGCCGGACATGGCCAACTTTGCCGGCCATGTACACGGCGGCACCACGCTGCGCCTGCTCGATCAGGCCGCCTACGCCTGCGCCGCGCGCTACTGCAACAGCTATGTCGTGACGCTGTTCGTGGACCAGGTGTTCTTTCGCCAGCCGATCCACGTCGGCGAGCTCCTGACCCTGCTCGCGTCAGTGAACTACACGGGCACCACCTCAATGGAAATCGGCATCCGCGTGCTGGCCGAGGACATCATCCACAAGACCAGCCGGCACGTGATGACCTGCTATTTCACCATGGTCGCCATGGACGACGAGGGCCGCCCGTTGCCTGTGCCGCCGCTCGCGATCGACACGCCCCTGGAGCGTCGCCGGCACGAGGCGGCCCGCCTGCGCCGGGAGCTGCGCCGCGAGGTCGAGCGGCGCATCCAGGACATCAAGCGCGCCGCGGCGGCAGCGGACGGCGGGGCGGGCGGGGAGGGCGTTAATAAGTAACGGTTCATCAAAGGCATCGAAGTCGCCATCGAAGTCGCTATCGAAATCGCCCTCGAAATCGCCATCGAAATCGCTATCGGGATCGCCACGGCATGACATGGGGTTCAGGCCGCGGCTTGGCGCGGCGGGATGTTCTGGTTCATCCGGAACAGGTTGCTGGGGTCGTAGCGCTCCTTCACGGCCTGGAGCCGCGCGAAATTCTCGCCATGGCTCGCCGGCCAGAGCCGCGACTGGTCCTCGCCGTAGCCCGGGAAGTTGAGATAAGGCGATTGCCGGAAAAAAACGTACCGAATGGCGCAGGATTCTCGTCCGCCTTCAAGGAGCGGCAGCGGGTGCATAGTCGAACTATGCACCCGCTGCCGCGAGTCCGGGTGCTCCTGCGCACTCGCGCGCACCTGCCGGCCGTCGGCGGTGACCACCTCGGCGGCGATGAGGTTGTCGCAGCTCAGCCCGTGCTTGCGGCGCAGGTAGCCCATGCCGCCGCCCAGTGTCAGCCCGGCGACGCCGGTGACCGAGACCTCGCCGCCCGGGGTTGCGAGCCCGTGCGGCTGCGTGGCCTGGTCCACGTCCGCCCAGCGCGCGCCGGGGCCGACCCGTACCCTGCGGGCGTCGGCGTTCACCTCGACCTCGCGCATCGCGGACAGGTCGATCACAAGCCCGTCGTCGCACACGGCGTAGCCCGCGACGCCGTGACCGCCGCCGCGCACGGACACCAGCAGATCGTGCTCCCGCGCAAAGCTCACCGCCGCGACCACATCGTCCGCCGTCTTGCAGCGGGCGATGAGCGCCGGGTGCCGGTCGATGCTGCCGTTCCAGACCTGGCACGCGGACGCGTAGTCCGGATGGGTGGGGTCCAGCACGGCGCCGCTGATCGACGCCTGGAGGCGTGCTTTGTCTTGATCGCTGATGTCTTGATCGCTAATGCCGGGACGGGTCTGGGTCGTGGGCATGGCGGCTGACCTGCGTGGTTGGCGTGAGAGCCCAGAACCCAGCAAACGCAGCCCCGATCCAGCCCCGCCGCCTGCCTCACCCAGCTCGCTCCGCACCAGCCGGCGCTTTGCGCCGACAACGGGGCAAATCAACCGGCAATCGAAGGCCAAGCTCCCGAACCCTCGCCCTCGGCCCTCATCCCTTGCCCCTTCCTCGTTGGCCCATTCTCTGCAACACCCGCTGCAGTGCCGGCAGGGCGGCCGGCGCAACACGCAGCCCAGAGGGACAGACGCCACAGCAGGAGTCCCCCGTGAAGCCGGTGCTCGTCGCAATCGTCCTGGTCGTCGCCATGCCCGCCGGCGCCGCGGCGGCCTGGATGCTGATGGAGACGATGCTGGTGGCCACCTCGGGTCCGGCGTTCTGCACCACCTGCCACACCATGGCGCCCTTCGCGCGGACCTTCCGAGCAGACGTGCACGGCGGCAGCAACCCCGAGGGCACGGCCGCGCTCTGCACCGACTGCCACCTGCGCCATGACAACGTCGCGGCCTACCTCTGGACCAAGGCCCGCTTCGGCGCGCACGACGTCTGGGCCCAGCTCACCTACGACCTTGAGGCCATCGACTGGCGCGCCGGGCTCGCACGGCGGGCCGAGTACACCTTCGATTCCGGCTGCCTCAAGTGCCACCGCGCGCTCGCGGATGTCCGCGGCAATCAGCCCGCCTTCGTCGCCCACCGGCCGTACTTCCTGGGCGAGATCGAGCGCAAGTGTGTGGCCTGCCATCCGCACGTGGGGCACCGCGGTCTCGCCGCGGCGCTGCCGCCGTCCGCCACTGGAGAAGCCGATCCATGAACCGCTATGCGTTCCTCGCCCCCGGTCTTGTCCTCACCCTGCTGCTCCTGGGCGGCACCGTCTTCACGCCGGGCCCGGCCCAAGAGCAGTCTCCGGACGCCGCAACCGCCCAGGCGGAACCGGGCGCACAAGCGCCATCGCCGCCGCCGGCGCCCGAGCAGGCGGCAGCAACCGCAGACCCCGCCCGGCAGCGGGCCGCGACCGAGACGCTCGGCGACCTGAGCCAAGTCCGTTCCATCGTCATCGACCGCGGCGTGACCGCGCTCGGGCGGACCTGCGTTGAATGCCACAAGCACAGCAACCCGGGCATCATCAGCGACTGGAAGCGCAGCCGCCACGGCCACGTCGGCGTGACCTGCATCGACTGCCATCAGGTGCCGGCGGACGCGCCGAACGCGACTCAACACGAGTCCTTGGTCGGCACCGACACCTACATATCCGTGCTGGTGTCGCCGGACACCTGCGGGCGCTGCCATCCGCG
Organism: Thiohalocapsa sp. ML1; assembly: GCF_001469165.1. Taxonomy (GTDB): domain Bacteria; phylum Pseudomonadota; class Gammaproteobacteria; order Chromatiales; family Chromatiaceae; genus Thiohalocapsa. The sequence continues at coordinate 34,766 of NZ_JABX01000009.1, forward strand.
GGAGCAGGAGCAGTTCGACCGCAGCGGCCACTTTCGCGCCTACCGTCAGCAAATCCCGAAGGACGATCTGCACGCCCTGGTGCACATGCACGAGGGCCGCGGCCACCCGGTGCTGAGCGCGGCGCCGGACATGACGGGCTGCATGCAGTGCCACGGCACCGAGATCACGCTGGACGACGACGGCCGGCCGACGCCGCGCACCTGGCCCAACTCCGGCATGGGCAACATCTACCCGGACGGCAGTACCGGCAACTGCACCACCTGCCACACGCGTCACCGATTCTCCATCGAGGAGGCGCGCCATCCGCACGCCTGCGCGTCCTGCCATCTGGGCCCGGACCATCCGGACATCGAGGTGTTCGAGAACAGCAAGCACGGCCAACTCTACGAGGCCGAGCGCGACGAATGGCGCTGGGATTCCGCCCCGGACGCCTGGGAGCCCGGAGACTACCGCGGCCCCACCTGCGCCACCTGCCACATGAGCGGCATCGGCGAGCTCAGCACCACCCACAACGTCACCGAGCGGCTGTATTGGAACCTCTGGGCCAAGCGCTCCGACGTGCGCGGCTCCGAGGACGTCATGAGCCCGCTGCTCGGCGACGGCCCGGCGGGGCGCGAGAAGATGAAACGCGTGTGCATCGCCTGCCATGGCGAGCTGCATACGAACAGCTTCTTCTTCCAGGCGGACGCCGCCGTGCGCCTCTACAACGAGGCCTACTGGGAGCCCGCGAAGCAGATGCACGACGAGTTGGAGGCCGCCGGGCTGCTAAAGCAGAACCCCTGGAAGGACGACTTCCAGACCACCTTCTACTACCTCTGGCACCACGAGGGCCGCCGCGCCCGCCACGGCGCCATGATGGCCGGCCCGGACTGGGCGCACTGGCACGGCTTCTTCCAGCTCCAGCAGAGCTTCTATCGGCTGGAGGAGATCCACAAGGCGCGCATGGCGTCGGGGCGCATCGAGCCCGGGCCGCCCACGGGCCATGTCATCGACGAGCAGTAGCGCGGGGACGCGCGCCGCCGTTGCTGCTGCCTGATCCACCCCACCGGAGATAAGACGATGACAGACCCGCTGCTCGAACCGCACAAGCCGCAATTCGACTCCGCCCCGAACCAGGCCCGCAAGGCGGCGACCGTGGAGGAGTCCATGGCCGCCGCAGCGGCGCTGAAGCCCTCGGTCGGCACCGTGCGCGCCATCAACCGCAAGCGGCGGGCGGAGCTCGCCTGGCGCGGCAAGGATGCGCTGCCGCCCGAGTAGGGGGCTCGGCGGGCGTCTGGCACGGGGTGTGCTTTCTCTATGCCGGCGCGACCCCTTCCGTCGCGACCGGTTTATCACCCACTGGAGTCCATCAATGTCCATCGCCAGAGTCATTGAGATCAGCGCCGAGTCCCCGGAAAGCTTTGAGGCCGCAATCCGCCGCGGCATCGAGGATGCCAAGCGGGACATACCCAAGGTCGAAGGCGTCTGGATCAAGGATCAGCAGCTCGTCAACGACGGCGGCGTCAGTACCTTTCGCGTCGATATGAAGTTCACTTGCGTGCAGGATTGAGCGCGCGCCTGGTCCATTACCACCGGCCGGTGCCGGCCCGGCCGTAGCTCCCGCCTGATCAGGCGGGACAGGTGATGCAGGCACCGCCGAGCCACCCCGATGCCGCCCCTCGACCTTCCCGCATCCCCGTCGCAGTGCGCCACCGCCTCCATTGACAGACTCCCGTCGCTCATTCCCTTGCTCGCCGAGCGGCGAAGCGCCACCGCCCTGGTGCAGATCCACCGCGACAGGGGGAAATCCACCGATGCGCAGACGGAGCTTTGGAGCGCTGTGGCCCTCGCGAATGCCGCCGCGCGCGCCGCCGTCGGGCTCGCGGACGAAGGCGTCGTGCCCGGGGAGCGGGTGCTCCTGCTCGCGCCGGCCGCGCCGCGCTGGATCATCGCTTGCCTCGCGCTGCTTCGGCTCGGCGCCGTCCCGGTGCCGGTGGACAGCCAGGCGGATGCCGAGGACCTGCGCCACATCCTGCGCAGCAGCGGCGCGTGCCGGGCCTTTGCGACGGCGCAGACGTCGCAGCGGTTGGCGGACGCCGCGGGCGCCGATGCCCCGGCGCTCATGTTGCTCGACGATGAAGGCGCGGCCGGGCCGGAATCCGGCACGGCGACCGATGCTGGCGGCGCATCCGCCGCGGCCCTGACGCTCGCCCGCCTCGCGGGCTCCCTCGACCCCGCTGCGCCCGGGCCGCCGGCGGCCGACCTCGCCCGGCTGCCACCGCCGCCGGACCCGACCGCCGAGGCCGTGCTCTTTTTCACGTCCGGCACGTCCGGCCCGCCGAAGGGGGTGCCGCTCAGCCACCGCAACCTGCTCGCGAACGTCGCCGCGCTGCTGGCGGAGGAGATCGTGACGCCGGCCGACCGGATGTTGCTGCCGCTGCCGCTGCACCATGTCTATCCCTTCACGGTCGGGCTCATCGCCCCCCTCGTGCGCGGCGTGCCGCTGGTGCTGCCGCAGGCGCTGACCGGACCCGCGCTGAGTCAAGCCCTGGCGGCGGGCGAGGTGTCCGTCCTCCTCGGCATCCCGCGGCTCTACGGCGCGCTGCTCGGCGCGGTGGAGCGGCGCGTCGACGCCTACGGCAAGCCCGCCCGGGCGCTGTTCGAGGGCCTGCTGCGGCTCTCGACGGCGGTGCGTCGGCGCACGGGCCTGCTGTTCGGCAGGCCGCTGTTCGCGCCGCTGCGTGCGCGGGCGGCGAAGCGGCTCAGGCTCCTGATCGCGGGCGGTGCGGCGCTCGATCCGGCCCTCGGGGCACGGCTGGAGGGGCTCGGCTGGGCGGTTGCGGTGGGCTACGGGCTCACCGAGACCGCGCCCATCCTGACCATCCTGCGTCCGGGAGAGCGGCGCTTCGAGAGCGTCGGCCGGGCGTTGCCCGGTGTGGAGCTGCGCACCGCCGCGCGCGACGCCGACGCCGACGCCGACGCCGATGCCGATGCCGACAGCGGCGAGGTGCAGGCGCGCGGGCCCAGCGTCTTCGCGGGCTATCTCGACGGCACCGGCGCCGATCCCTTCACCGGCGACGGCTGGTTCCGCACCGGCGATCTGGGGCGGCTCGACGCGGACGGCCGGTTGTACCTTACCGGCCGCGCGTCGAGCCGCATCGTGCTGGCCGGCGGCGAGAACGTCGATCCCGAGTCGGTGGAGGCCAAACTCGACGCCGTGCCCGCCATCGCCGAGTCCGGCGTGCTGGAGCACGACGGGGCGCTGGCCGCCGTGCTGGTGCCGGAGCCCGACGCCGCCCGCGCGGCCGACGGCGACGAGGCCTTGCGGCAGCGGTTGCGCGAGGCCGCGGAGGCGGCGCTAGCCGCGGCGCCGAGCTGGCAGCGCCCGACCCGCATCCTGATCGATCGTCGGCCGCTGCCGCGCACGCGCCTCGGCAAGCTGCGTCGGCGCCGGCTCACCGAGCGCTTCGCGGCCTTGCAGCGGGGCGAGGCGGCGCCCGCTGCCGCCGGGCCGATGGCGCCGGAGGACATGGCCCCCGACGACCGCACGCTCATCGACGAGCCCACCGCGGCGCGGGTCTGGGACTGGCTCGGCGAGCGCTTCGAGGGCCAGCGCATCACGCCGGACACGGACCTACGGCTCGATCTGGGCGTGGACTCGCTGGAGTGGGTCATGCTCGGCATGGAGCTCGAAGAGGCGGTGGGCGTGTCGCTGGACGAGGCCGCGAGTGCGCGCATCGACAGCGTCCGCGACCTGCTGCGGGAGGCTGCCGATGCCGACGCCGCAGACCCCCGGGGCGGCGGCGAGGACCTGGAGGCGCGCCTCGGCAAGCCGGAGGCGATGCTTGAGCGCGAGCACATCGCGTATTTGGCGCCGCGCGGCGGCGGTCAGGCCATGCTCGCGGCTGCGCTGCACCTGCTCGCGCGCGGGTTGATGCGCTGGTGGTTCCGGCTGGATGCCGAGGGCGTCGCGAACCTGCCGCCGGGGCCTTGCATTCTCGCGCCGAACCACGAGAGCGCGCTCGACCCCATTGCCATCGCCGCCGTGCTGTCCCCGGCGCAGCGGCGGCGGACCTATTGGGCCGGCTTCGACCGGCTGATGTTCGGGAACCCGGTGCTGCGGCTGGTGAGCCGCGCCTTCCGCGTGCTGCCGGTGGCGCCGTCGCGGGGACCGCTGACGAGCCTCGCCTTTGCGGCAGCGGCCCTGGCCCGCGGCGGCATGCTGGTCTGGTTCCCGGAAGGCCGGCGCGACCCGAGCGGCGAGATCGGGCCGTTTCGACCCGGCGTCGGTACCCTGGCGCGCGCCCAGCGGACGCCCATCGTGCCCTGCCTGGTGCAGCACAGCGGCGCCGCACTGCCGCCCGGGCACTGGTGGCCGCGGCGCCGGCGGCTGGTGCTGCGCATTGGCCCGCCCGCGGATGCACCGACCCTGGAGCGGGAGGGCAGCGGCGACACGCCGGCCATGCGCATCGCCGACGCGGCGCGGCGGCGCGTGCTGGCGCTGCGGGGCTGAGCTGCGGCTAGGGTCGCGCGCGCTTCCGGGTCTGGAGCCGCTCGGCCCCGGTCCCGATGAATCCGGCGTGCGCGGGAGCGGTGCGCCGTCGTCGGCGAGCGCGTCAGGCCACCGCTCCCTGCCCGAGCCAGGCGCGCAGCCCGGCGCCGACCCCGTAGGCCAGCGCCGCGGCGCCACCGCCGATCAGCAGGGTCTCCGACGCGGCGCGCAACAGCGGCTGACGCAGCACGCGGCCCTTCACCGCACCGATGGCGATGAAGGCGACGCAGGTCGCGGCAATGCTCAACTGAAACGCCTGCATCGGCGTCAGCAGCGGGACGACGAAGGGCAGCAGGGGCACCAGCCCCGCGGCGAGGAAGGCGACGAAGGTGGCAGCGCCCGCCTGCAGCGCCCGCCACCGGGAGCCCGGGTGCAGGCCCAGCTCCTCCTGCACGATGGTGCGCGCCCAGGCATCCCGGTCGCTGGTGAGCGTCGCGACGATGCCGTCGAGCGTCCTGCCCGAGAAGCCCTTGGCCGCGAAGATCTGCCGCAGCTCCTCGCGCTGGCCTTCCGGCACCGCGTCGATATGGCGCTGCTCCTCGCGCTCGGCCCGGTGCGCGGCCTCGGCATCGCTCTTGGTGCCCAGGTAGTTGCTGGCGGCCATGCTGAAGCCGTCCGCGAGCAGGCTCGCGAAGCCGAGCACCACGACCACGAGGCTGCCGAAGCCGCCGCCCACCGCCCCGGCCACCACCGCGAAGCTCGTGATGGCGCCGTCGGTGGCCCCGAGCACCGCGTCACCCAGATGCCCGCCCTCGCCGCCGGCCCGCAGGCGTGCGCGGATGCGGCGCGGATGGTGCTCGTGCGCAAGGTTCTCGGTTGGCTGGCGGGGCATGGCGAGGGTGCGCGGCTTGCTCGGTCGCACGCGACGCCGACGGTCACCAAGGCGCCGGCGCGGGTGCGAGCTGTTGATCGATGCTGCCTGCAAAGCACGCAAGCATTATGCCGGCGGAGTGGAGAGTCGAAATCGGGATCGAAATCGAAATCAGGATCGGTCGCCAGTCAGTTCGATTTCGATAGCGATCCCGATAGCGAGGAGCACGATTCGTCGGCCTGGAGGCGACGTCTCGCTAGATTGCTTGGGGGCGCCGAACATTTGCAGATGCGTCAAGTTGCATGGCGACATGGCGCTTGAAGGCAAAAGGGCCAGGGAAGACCTCCTCGGCCCTTGGCCCTCGGCCCTTCGGTTGCGGCGCCAAGAAGACGCTCCGCGCCCTGGTTCGTCTGAGGCTCTGCCTCGCTAGCTGTAGATCGCGAAGGGCTTCAGCGAGACGACCCAGATCTCCTCCCTGGCGTCGTCCGCGCCGATGGTCTGCTTGTCCCAGTTCAGCGGCGTGCCCATGACGTGGGCGGTGATGCTGGACTCCATCGCGTACTGATCGCGCCAGCTCTCGGCGATGCGCTCGGTCTTGACGTTGACGTCGATGCGCACCGTCTCCGGAAATGCGTAGGTCGCGGGACAGAGCAGCGACAGCCGCGCCACCTCGGGCTGCGGATGCGAAATGGCGAAGGCGGCGTGGATGATGGCGCGACCGCCGGACCTGAGCCGGTCCATCTGCTTGCCCGTCTCCTCGCGTGCGATCCGTTCACGTATCTTGCGGATGCCGGGCTCGGGCGCGAGCACGGCGGGATGCTTGTGCTTGAGCCAGCGCAGCACGCGGTCGAGCTGAACCAGCGCCTCCGGCTTGCGGTGCTCAAACTCCAGGTCGAGCACGGCCTCGTTCTTGGCAATGATCCGCCGCTGATAGGCGAGGAACATGGCCTCCGGCGAGGGCTCGCCCGTCGGTGCGGGCTCGCCGGTGGGCGTCGTCGCGGCGTCCGGCTGGGTCAGCCAGGGCTCGTCCATCGGATTGCTGCTCGCCGCCGGCGCCGACGCGACTGCGGCCATCTCCTGTGCGTAGACCTCGCGCACCCCGGCGGCATCCAGGTAGTGAAAGGTGGCGGACTGCATGGCCAGGAGCCGCGCGCGCTTCGCCTCCACCGCGTCATCGATGGGCGGCAGGTTGGCATCGCCCGCCCAGTCGGGCTCGTTGACCACCTGCACCGGGACATAGGTCTCGCCGTCGATGACGAAGACCTCGCAGGGGAGCTGCTCGGGCTGCGGGATCGCGATCTGGACGTAGCGCGGCGCGCCGCGGAAGGAGCCCTGTCGCTTGAACACCCTGTCGGGCAACTGAGACGGTGTGAGGGACTGCGTTAACACCAGATTCTCCCGGTCTTGTTTTGGGCGGTGCCGCACGCTCCGACGGGAAGTGCCGCCGAGAGCGCGTGGCGGTGGCTGCGCTCCAGCGGCTGCGCGTGCGCCGGACGGCGCCGGACTCGGGGCCGCTCAGGTCTAGGCCTTGCCACGGCTAACGCCGAAGCTTCAACGGACGGTACCCAGCGCCCCAGGCGATGTCAAGCTATCCGGCTGAAACAGAAAGGTTTCCGAAGAACAGGGCTAGGGGCTAGGGGCTAGGGGCTAGAAGCCAGCGAGGCTTCGCCTCAGAGGGATTGTGCCCATCGTGCTATCGAAATCGGTATCGAAATCGAAATCGAACCGAGTGGCGGCCGATCCCGATCCCGATCCCGATTTCGACGCGCTTACCATGAAAGTCGCGCGCAGCGAACCGAAGCCCCGCCTGAGGTGCCGATGCCATACACTTCGGCATCCGCCTTCCGCAGCGCGCCTGCCTTTCTTTGGGAAAGGAGTCTCGGACCACAAGATGCCCATCGAGCACGCCTTCGACGTCCCCTTCGTCGCCGCCCTGGCCCTGAAAGAGAAACAGATCCAGCAGAACTATCGGCCGATCATCGCCGTGCACAAGTGGTTTGCACGGCGGCCGGGTACGCTGTTTCGCGCGCTGCTGTTGTCGGAGCTCGGCCAAGAGCGGCTTGCGGACGCGTTTTATCGACCGCAGGCGTTCCCTGGCGTGCAGATTGCGGACCCCTTCATGGGTGGCGGGACGCCGCTCATCGAGGCCAACCGCATCGGCTGCGACGTGCAGGGCTTCGACATCAACCCGATGTCCGCCTGGATCGTGCGCGAGGAGATCGAGCACCTCGATCTGGGCGCCTACGCAACGGCGGCACTCGCGCTGACGGAGGCGCTGACCGCGAGCGTCGGCCGCCTGTATCGAACGGACTGTCCGCTCTACGGCGACCGGGATGTGCCGGTGAAGTACTTCCTGTGGGTCAAGACGCTCGCCTGCGCGGGTTGCGGCGGGAGCATCGACCTGTTCCCCGGCTACCTGCTGGCCGAGAACAAGCGGCACCCGAAGAACGTGCTCATCTGCCCCGGCTGCGGCGATCTGAACGAGGTCGATGACCGCAAACATCCCGGCTGCTGCGCCAGTTGCGGCACGGCCCTCACCAGCGTCGGCCCGGCGCGTCGCAACCGCATCGACTGCCCTGATTGCGGCCACGCCAACAGCTATCCGCGCCCGCAGGCCGGCCCGCCGCCGCATCGCCTGTTCGCGATCGAGTACTACAACCCGGCACGGAAGGCCCGGCACCGCGGGCGCTTCTTCAAAAAACCGGACGCGAGCGACTTGGCGCGGGTCGCGGAAGCCGCCGCGCGATTCGAGGCTCTCTGCCCGGACTTCGTGCCCCCGGAGCCCATTCCGCCGGGCGACGAGACCGATCGCCTGCATCGCTGGGGCTATCGGGATTACCGCGACCTGTTCAATGCGCGCCAATTGCTGGCGCTGGAGCTGAGCTGCCGGGAGATCGCCGCAATCGGCGATGAGCGTGTCCGCCATGCCCTGGCCACCAACCTGTCGGACCTGCTGCGCTACCAGAACATGCTGTGCCGCTACGACACCATGGCGCTCAAGTCCCTGGACATCTTCTCCGTGCACGGCTTTCCGGTCGGTCTGGTGCAGTGCGAATCCAACGTGCTCGGCATCCGCAACGGCCACGGCGCGGAAGGGCGCTTGGACGCGCCCGCGGTGGGCTCGGGCGGTTGGATCAACATCATCGACAAGTACGCGAAGGCGAAGCGCTGGTGCGACGCACCCTTCGAGATTCGCCATCACGGCACCCGCAAGGTCCAAGTGGCCATGCCGGGCGAATGGATCGGCGAGCAGCGCAAGGGCGCCCCGCGCCGCGCCGTTCGGCTAAGCTGTTCCAGCGCGACGCTGGCGGATTTGCCGCCGGCGAGCCTGGACGCCGTGCTCACCGACCCGCCGTACTTCGGTAACGTGCAATACGCAGAGCTCATGGACTTCTGCTACATGTGGCTGCGCCGGCTGGTGGGGCATGCGGCGGAAGGCTTCGACCGTGCATCCACCCATTCGCCGATGGAATTGACCGGCAATGTCACGCAGCAGCGGGGCCTTGCGAGCTTCGCGGTCGGTCTGGCCAGCGTCTATTCGCGCATGGCCGATGCATTGAAACCCGGCGCACCCTTGGCCTTCACCTATCACCACAATCGCATCGAGGCGTACTACGCCGTCGCCGCGGCAATCCTCGATGCCGGGCTCGTTTGCTCGGCGTCGCTGCCCTGTCCGGCCGAGATGAGCGGCTCCATTCATATCCACGGCACCGGCTCGTCCATCATCGACACCGTCTTCGTCTGCCGCAGCACCGGGGCGACCCGCCGGCGCTGGTTGTTCGAGACGCCCGACGAGCTGGCCGGGGTCATTGCCGCGGACATCGCCGATCTCACCGCGGCGGGCCGCAAGCCAACCCTCGGCGACTCCCGGTGCATCGCCTTCGGCCACCTGACGCGGATGGCGATCTGGCACCTGCGCCACGGCTGGGACCGCTCGCTGGCCATGCCTGAGAAGCTCGCGCGCGTCGCCGAAGCGACCGCGCAGTGGGGCGCGCAGGATGCCATCGTTGCGGACCTGAAGACGCAAGCCATTGCCGAGCCCCCACCGCTGCCGTACCTGACGGCATGGCCCGACCAGCAGGAAGACGACGATGCCGTACCCTTTTGAGGTTCCGTTCGAGGACGTTGAGGCCAACCTGGATCATTACGTAGACCAAGTGTTCGCATGCCTGACCTCCGAATTCCTGGACATGCCGAAAGGGACGGGCTTTATCGAGTTCTCGGCCTTCGATGACGGCTACGAGGCACTGAAGCGCGCCACCGGCAACTTCCATCGGGTCACACCGGACAGGGTGCTGCCCTTGGTGTACGACAAGCCGATCACGCTGATTGTGCTGCGCTGCATGCTGGGGTTCACGCCCTCCGAGTGGGCCTACTTCACGTCACAGGGAACGGGCGTCCAAATCACCCAGGGTGCCGCTCGAACCATCGACCGCAAGATCCGGATGGACCCGGAAACGCCGCTGCGGCGCAACGGCGCACTCACGCATGACCGGATTGCCGCACTCGTCGATGCGGCGTGCATCGCGCTTGCCACTGGGGCTCCCGAGATCGCGGCGGACCGCCTGCACCGCCTCAACAAGGCGGATACGGCGGCAGGATTGACCAGCCTCCGCAGCTTCGCCGAATTGGGCGCCCCCTACTCGGTATTGCTCTACGAGCGCTCCGTGACTCGATCAGCGAGATTGTCGGGAATCTCGTCGAGAACGCCATTGAAGATGTGCTGAGCCAGAACGGCATCAGCTTCCGCAAGACAAAGCGTGCCGAGCGCCTGCCGGGTTTCGATCAGGCGCCGGACTTCGTGGTGCCGAACGAGATCAACCCAAAGGCGATCATCGAGGCAAAGCTGACAGAAGACGATGGGACAGCACGCGATAAAGTCACGCGCATACAGCATCTCGGCAACCTGAGCATGCGTGGCCAGCCGGCGGGTGAGCCCAAGTTCGAGGTCATCGCTTGCATTGCAGGGCGCGGCTTCGGCGTGCGGCGGGAGGACATGAAAAAATTGCTCCGCGCGACTCGTGGCAAGGTGTTCACGCTTCGGAACATGGATCAGCTTGTGGAGATGACGAGGCTGCGGGATTTTCGGGCAACCTGACGCGGCTTGCGCCTAAGCCCGGCCGCCCGTTGTGTTTCGCGCATCCTGCACGGCAACCGGGCAGCGCCCCGCTGGCTCAGCCGCTGCGCGCCTCAATCACGATCTTGGTCAGCTGCACGATCACGAGCGGCAGCAGCGAGAAACCTGCGACCAGGAGCCAGCCGGCGAGCGGCAGCGGCGCGATGCCGAGCACGTCCGCGGCCACCGGCACCCAGACGGCCAGCGCGAGCAGGCCGACACCGACGGCAATCGCCACCCAGACCATCGGATTGCGCGTGATCTCGTTGACGAAGACCGGCGAGTCGGCGCCGCGCATGTTGAGCACGTGCACGCGGCGCCCGAAGGGCTCAGCGGCGCCGGCGCAGCAGCGCGAGCCCGCCGAGCAGCAGCAGCGCGGTCGGCGGCAGCGGCACGCCGCTCGGTGCGGCGCTCCAGCGCAGGTCGTCCAGGGCAGAGGCTCGCCAGGTTGAAGCTGGCCGGGAAGCTGCCGCCCTCGGGGCGGTCGATGCCGAAGACCGCGTAGGTGGAGCCGGCCGCGTACACGCCATGAGGCGATTGCAGGTATAGGGCCACCAGCAGGCAAGACGTGCAGTACGGCGCTCACGGCCTGCGGCTCTCGCTCGAGGTACCGGCACAGGCGTTTGGGCACCGAGAGGACCCACTGACGCACCGGCACTGGCGGGATGACGTGATCGACCAGGAGCGCCGCGGTCTGTGCCATGCGCCGGGCGTTGCACGAGGGGCACAGCCCGCGCCCCTTGCACGAGAAGGCGACCAGGAAGTCATGCCCGCAATCCGGAGTCGACATCCCTACGGCACTTCCTCCAACTCGCCGTCGAAGTCTGTTACGTCGTGAGCCTGCCAGGGCTCGGCGTCTAACCCGCATTGTATTTGCAGTTCGGGTATCGTTCGGGCTTATCCCGGTCACGTGGATGGGCACGATGGACGACGAGACGGAACCCGACGCGTTGGAGCGCCGCCCGGAAGCACGCAGCCTCAAGGTCGACGACCTGATGGCAGAGCTTCGCCGCGGGCGCATCCGTATCCCGACGTTCCAACGGGGTCTGCGTTGGCAACGGGACGACGCGGCCAAGCTGATCGACAGCCTGTATCGGGGCTATCCGGTCGGTACGCTCCTGTTTTGGGAGACCGGCGCTCCAAGCGCAGACGTGAGGTTCGGATCGCTGCGGATCAGCGCGCCCGCGCGCGGCGATGCCTGGTGGGTCGTGGACGGTCAGCAGCGCCTGGCGTCCCTCGCCCGAGTGCTGCTCCCGGCAGCACCCGATGAGGACGAGTTTGCCCTCTGGTTCGACCTGGACGAGGAGAAGCTTGGTCGCCCGTCCCGGGAACAGGGGGCCGATGGCTCGCGCTGGCTGCCGATGACCGAGGTGCTGGACTCCGAGCGCCTGATGCAGTGGGTGTTTCGATACGCCAAGGGCTCGGAGGCACGACGGGGAATGGCCTTCGCCGTCGGCAAGCGCATTCGTGAGTACGAGATTCCCGCGTACCTGGTACGCACCGACGATGAGCGCATCCTCCGGGAGGTGCTCGGCCGCATCAACTCGACAGGAAAGCGCCTGAACAACGAGGAGGTCTTCGATGCGCTCCACGGGGGACGCGCCGAGAGTCGGCCCGCGACCCTCTCTGAGATTGCCGACGACCTGGAGCAACTCGACTTCGGGCGGGTGGACGACAAGCTCCTGTATCGGCTGCTGCGGGCGCTTTCGGGGCTCGATGTCTTCGAGCGCACCGGTGGTCCGCTGCGCCTGGAGGACCCGGGCACCGCCTATGGCCGCACCGCCGCGGCGGCGGCCCGGGTGGTCCAATTCCTCAAGACCACGGCCGCGATGCCGCGATTCGAGCTCCTCCCCTACAAGCAGCCCTTCGTCCTGCTGGGGCGGTTCTTTTCGCTGTATCCGGACCCCGACCCGCGCTCCCTCGACCTGCTGTCTCGCTGGCTTTGGCGGGGCGCGTTGAGCGGCGCACACCGAGGCGATGCCGTCTTCACCCGCGCAAGCCTGGAAGGCATAGGCGCGGGTGACGAATCCGTGGCCGTTCAGCGGCTGCTCTCCGCGGTGGACCAAAGACCCGCCGCGCTGCCGGATGCGGCGGCCCCCTTCAACTTCCGCCACGCCGCGGCCAAGCTGCAGGCGCTGGCCCTGCTTGACCTGGGGCCGCGAGACCTGGAAACCGGCGAGCGCCTCCCGACGGCCCGGCTGTTCGACGCGGGCGCGGGCGGAGCTGCATTGCCCGCAATCGTCGCCGGCGGTTCCTCCGGTCTTGCGCACTCGGCGGCCAACCGCATCCTGCACCCGAAACGGGCGGGCCTGGTGCGCCTGGTCGAGGCCGTAACGGATCCGGACATCCTCGCCTCCCACGGCATCCCGCCGGCGGCCCTGGCGGCGCTCCGGCAGGGCAACGAAGAGGCGTTTTGGCGCTTGCGCGCAGCCCTGCTGAGTGCGCACTACGAGGGCTTCTTCGCGCGCCGGGCCCGTTGGGACGAGCCGGACCGCCCGCCCATCCGGGCGCTCCTGATCGAAGAGGATGCCTGAGTGCGTGACCGGTTCATCGTCCTGCTCGAGGATCTGCCGGTCGGGGTCCTGACTCGAAACGACAGTGATGGGAGCCGCTTCCAGCTACTCGAGTCCTACCGGGAGCGTTACCCCCGCCCCGTGCTCGGCCAGACCTTCCTCGATGACCTGACCCGGGTCCACAGCACCCGGGCCCGGCTCCCCCCCTGGTTCTCGAACCTCCTCCCGGAGGGGCCCCTGCGCGAGCTGGTTGCGAGGCGAGCGGGCGTGTCGGAGACCCGGGAGCTCAAGCTGCTCGCGCGTCTCGGCGAGGACCTCCCCGGGGCGGTGCGGGTCGTGCCTGACCCGGCGGAGGCGGACATGACCTACGCACCCGCGGCGGACGAAGGACCGGAGCCCGCCGCCCTCCCGGGCGAGGCGCAATGGCGCTTCTCGCTGGCCGGTGTCCAGCTCAAGTTCTCGGCAATGAAGGCCGAGCGGGGCCTCACCATTCCGGTCAGCGGCCGCGGCGGGGACTGGATCCTCAAGCTCCCGGACGCCCGCTATCCTCGCGTCCCCGAAAACGAGCACGCGACCATGCGCTGGGCCGAGCAGAGCGGCATCCCGGTTTCACCGCTGGAGCTGGTCGATCTGGCGGATGTCCACGGGCCTCCCAATGCACTGCCGCCCACCGGGGAGAGGGTCGCTTTTGCCGTCCGCCGTTTCGATCGCAACGACGATGGCAGCCGGGTCCACATGGAGGACTTCGCCCAGATCCTGGGGCTTTATCCCGCTGACAAGTACCGGAAGTACAACTACGCGACCATTGCCAACCTGCTCCTTGCCCTCACCGGGCTGGACGGCCTCGGGGATTTCATTCGCCGTCTGGTCTTCGTGGTGGCCGCCGGCAACGGCGACGCGCACCACAAGAACTGGAGCCTGCTCTATCCCGATGGGATGCACGCGGCCCTCTCGCCCGCCTACGACCTGGTTGCCACGGTCGTCTACAATCCCGACGACACCCTGGCGCTCAACCTTGCCGGCTCCAAGCGCTGGGAAGACGTGCGTCTCGGCTCCTTCCGGCAGCTCTCGGAACGGCTTGGGATCGACCCGGGTTGGATGGACGGCGTCGTTCGGTCCGCCGTCCAAGACATCCTCGGCGCGTGGGAATCCTCAGCCGGCGAATTCGGCTACGACGCGGGTGCGCGGGAGGCGCTGGTCCGGCACATGAGACGGGTTCCGCTGCTCTCGGCCGGGGTGTTGGGGGCGGCGGCTTAGTGAAGACTCAGAAATAAGGTGTACAACTTCTTCTAACTACGAAAAACACGAAACATACGAAAAGGTCGGCGGGTGGCCGAGCATTTTTCGCGCTTTTCGCGTGTTTCGTAGTTCCTTTTCAGTCGTCGATGCCCTCGGCTTTGGCGACACAGGTGTTTGAGTTGTTTTTGAACCGTCACTTAGCGAAACGCTGAAGCATTCGGCGTTTCCCGCGGCACAGTGATGTGCCGCCAGGATCGACGGCGACAAGCCGTCGATTGTGAAGCACCCCGAGTGTCGCGCCTCTCGGGGTGCTTGCTGATCTTGGCCAGGCATGGCCAGAGATAGCGTCTCCGTCAGGAACGGCTGCAGAGCGCAAACGCAGAGGCACGGGCAGCCTTGGCTCACCGGAGACGACGGCGGATAGGAGATCCAAGCCATGTTTAGCGGCGCTGATCAAACGACCTAGCGAGGCTGCGCCTCAGACCCACGAGCCGTGCTCATCGCTATCGGGATCCCTTTTCCCGGACCCGAACCCGAACTCGATCCCGATCCCGATCCCGATCCCGATCCCGATCCCGATCCCGATCCCGATCCCGATCCCGACTTACCCGGCTAGTCCGACGCCGCGTAGCGACGCGGAGCGCAACGGAGCGATCGCGAATGCGGTGGCTCAGCCGCGACTCGCCGCAATCACGATCTTCGTCACCTGCACCACCAATAGCGGCAGCAGCGAGAAGCCGGCGACCAGGAGCCAGCCGGCGAGGGGCAGCGGCGCGATGCCGAGCACGTCGGCGGCCGGAGGCACCCAGACGGCGAGCGCGAGCAGGCCGACGCCGATGGCCATGGCGGCCCAGACCATGGGGTTCTTGGTGATCTCGTTGACGAAGATCGGCGAGTCGGCGCTGCGCATATTGAGCACGTGCACGAGGCGCCCGAAGCCGAAGGTCAGAAAGCCGATGGTCACGGCCTGCGCCGTGTCGAGCTTGAGCCACTGGAACGCGAGCGTGAACGCGATGAGCACCGTGGCGGCGATGAGCGCGCCGTAGCCGGTGATGGCGAGCCAATGCTCGCGCTTGAGGATGGGCTCGTGCTTCGGGCGCGGCGGCGCGTCCATGACGCCGGCGGGGCTCGGGCTCAGGCCCAGCGCCAGCGCCGGCAGCACGTCGGAGACAAAGTTGATGTAGAGGATCTGCAGCGGCAACAGCGGCAGCGGCGCGCCGACGACGGCCGCCGCGGACACGGCCATGATCTCGGCGAGGTTGCCGGAGAGCAGGTAGATGATGAAGCGGCGGATGTTCCGAAAGATGGTCCGGCCGTGCTCGATGGCGTGCACCAGGGTCTCGAAGGCGTCGTCCTTGAGCACGATGTCCGCCGCCTGGCGGGCCACCTCGGTGCCGCGCCGACCCATGGCGATGCCGATGTCCGCCTGTTTGAGCGCCGGGGCGTCGTTGACGCCGTCGCCGGTCATGCCCACCACCCAGTCGGCGTCCTGATACAGGTCGATGAGCCGCAGCTTCTGCTCTGGACTGATGCGCGCAAACACATCGCTCTCCAGCAGCCGCTCGCGCTCGGTGGGGGACAGCTCGCCCAAATCGCCGAGGCCGGAGGCGTCCACGGGCTCCGTGTCCGGCGGTGCCAAGCCGATCTCGGCGGCGATGGCCTGCGCCGTCGCGGCATGGTCGCCGGTGCCCATGACGACGCGGATGCCGGCGTCCTGGCAGGCGGCGATGGTGGTCTCGATGCCGGCCCGCGGCGGGTCGTAGAGGCCGGTGAGCGCGAGCAGGGTCAGGCCGTCGTAGGGCTCCGCGTCCGGGCTATCCGCGACCTTCTCGGCGACGGCGAGCATGCGCAGGCCGTCGGCAGCGAGGTTCTCGCTCCGGCTCTGCCAGTCCTCGCGGGCGTCCGCGGTCAGCTCGACATCGCCGTCCGCGGTGCGGACATGGGTGCAGTGGGGCAGCACCGCCTCCGGGGCGCCCTTGACGGCGTAGCCGTAGCCGTCGTCGCTGGCGTGCACCGTCGCCATCATCTTCAGGTCCGGGTCGAAGCTGATCTCGCGCTCCTCCGGCAGGCGCTCAAGCAGCTTCTCGCGATGCAGGCCGGCGGCGGCGGCGCCCTCCAGCAGGGCCACCTCGGTGGGGTCGCCGACGCTGCCGTCCTCGCCCAGACTCGCGTTGTTGCAGAGCGCGGCCATGATCAGCGCGCCCTCAAGCCCGGCGACCTCGTCCACGCGGACCTCGGTGTCGTCCTCGCGCAGGAAGCGCACGCCGTCGCCGTCGCGCTCCAGCTCCAGCGTCTCCGCGGCCAGCGCGATGCGCGCGAGCGTCATGTGGTTTTCGGTGAGGGTGCCGGTCTTGTCCGTGAAGATCAGGCTCGCGGTGCCGAGCGTCTCGACGGCGGACAGCCGCTTCACCACGGCGTTGCGCTTGGCCATCTTCTGCATGCCGCGGGCGAGCGCGAGCGTCGCCACCACGGGCAGGCCCTCCGGCACCGCGGCAATCGCGAGCGCGATGGCCGTCTCCAGCATCACCAGCATGTCCTTGCCGGCCAAGAGCCCGGCCGCGGCGACGACGGCGGCGATGGCGAAGGTGAGCCAGATGAGCCGCCGGCCGAGCTTCTCCAGGCGCTGTTCCAGGGGCGTGGCGGACTGCTCGGCCTCTTCCACCAGCCGCGAGATGTTGCCGAGCTCCGTGTCCATGCCGGTGGCGACGACGATGCCTAAGCCCGAGCCGTCCGTGACGGCGGTGCCCTTGAAGGCCATGTTCTCGCGCTCGCCCAACGGCGGATCATCGCGATCGAGCGCACCGGTGCCCTTGGTGACGGGCACGGACTCGCCGGTGAGCGCCGCCTCGTCGCACTGCAGCCGGTTCGCCTCCAGCAGGCGCAGGTCGGCGCCGACCATGTCGCCCGCCTCCAGCAGCACGATGTCGCCGGGCACCAACTCGTCGGCGGCGACGGTGCGCTCCCGGCCGCCGCGGCGCACGCGCGCACGGGTCTTGCCCATGCGCTGCAGGGCCTCCATGGCGCGGGTGGCGCGCAGCTCCATCGTGAAGCCGATGACGGTGTTCACCAGCACCGCGGCGCCGATGGCGATGGCCTCCACATGGCGGCCGAACACCGCCGCCGCCACCGCGGCGGCGATCAGCAGCAGCACGATGAGGCTCGCGAGCTGGTCGATGAGGATGCGCCAGGTCGGCCGCGCGCGGGCCTCCTCCAGGCGGTTGGGGCCGTATTCCTCGCGTCGGCGGCGGACCTCGGCCGCGTCGAGGCCGCGCTCGAGGCTGCTTTCCAGGCCGTCGAGCAGCGCGTCGGCGCTCTCCCGGTGGGGTGTTGTTCTGGTCCGTTGGTCCATGGGGCCGTCGCTCTGGGGTGGTTGTCGCGATTGTTTCGTTGTCGTAATCGAATTCGATTCGTTGCCGGGCGTTGACTGGTGGAGTGTTGACCTCCAGGTCAACACCGACCGAGCGGGATGCACTGAAACGCGAGTGCGTAGCCGACCTGGAGGTCGGCTCTCCGGCCCGGCTCCGGCCCGGCTCCGGCCGGTCTCGGGGCTTACGCGCCGCTGCACTAACCGACCACTTGCATCGCCGCGCGCACCATCTGCGCCGCGTAGCCCGTCTCGTTGTCGTACCAGGCCATGATCTTCACGAGGTCGCCGCCGACGACGCGCGTCAGGCCCAGATCCACCACCGCCGCGTGCTTGTCGCCGATGATGTCGGCGGACACGACCGGCTCCTCCACGATGCCCACCACGGCGTTGTAGCGGGGGTTCAGGGTCTCCTCCAGGAAGATCTTGTTGACCTCGTCCACGGAGGTTTCGCGCTTGGTGACGTAGGTGAGATCCGCCACCGAGCCGACCACCACCGGCGCCCGGATCGCGAGCCCGTCGAAGCGACCGGCCAGCTCCGTCAGCACCGCCGTGGTGGCGTTTGCGGCGCCGGTGCTGGTGGGTACCAGGTTCGCGGCGCCGGCACGGCCGCGCTCCATCTTCTTGGCCGGGCCGTCCACGATGCCTTGGCTCGTGGTGTAGGCGTGCACCGTGGTGAGCATCGCCTTGGCGACGCCGATGCGCCGGTCCATGATCTCCGTGACGGGCGTGATGCAATTGGTCGTGCAACTGGCGCAGGAGAAGATCGGCGCATCGCCGGGGTCGTTGACGCCGGGCACCACCATTGGCACCTCGTCGCTTTTGCTCGGCGCGGAGAGCAGCACGCGTTTGGCGCCGGCCTCCAGGTGCGCGCGCAGCGACGCTTGGTCGCGGAACACGCCCGTGCATTCCATCACCAGATCGATGCCGAGCTGCTGCCAGGGCAGCCGGGACGGGTCTTTCTGGTTCAGCACCGGCACGCGCAGGCTGTCGATGACCAGATCATCGCCATCGCTCGTGATCTCGCGCAGGTTGCGGCCGTAGGCCGTGTCGTAGCGGAGCAGGTAGGCGAGCTGCGCTGGCGTGGCCAGGTCATTGACGGCGGCGAGCGTCAGCGCCGGCTCGTCCATCACGAGCCTCAGCGCGGTGCGCCCGATGCGGCCCAAGCCGTTGATTGCGATCTTTGCCATGGGCTTAGCTCCTCATGCTGCGTGGTTCGTGTCGGCCCGCGGCTGAGCCGCAGACAAGAATCCGTCGGCGCTCAAGCGCGCAGGTGGCGCACCTCGACGCGCTCCCGCAGTCTTTGGAGGTCCTGCGGGCGAAACAGGTCGCCGTTGTGGTGCTGCACCGCCGCCGCGGCCGTGGCGACGCCGTCGCGGGCCGCCTGCACCAGGTCGCCGCCCTGCGCGAGCCGGTGCGCGAGCCCGGCGACGAAGCTGTCGCCCGCGCCCACCGGGGCGCGGCCGGCCACCGACGGCGGGCGCAGATGCGCGCGGTGCTCGGCGCTCGCGAGCACGGCCCCGCGGGCGCCGAGCGTGACGACGAAGGCCCGGGCGACGCCGTCCGCAATCAGCCGGTCGAGCGTCGCGAGATAGTCCTCGGGCGCATCCCCCGGCACGTCGAAGAGCTGCCGGCACTCGCGGTGGTTCGGCTTCACGAGGTAGAGCGGGGCGCGGGCATCGAGCGCCGCACGCAGCGCTGGCCCCTTGGTGTCGAGCAGCACGCGGCTGCCGCGGTGGGCGGCGCGCTCGGCGGCGCGGGCGTAGAAGTCTTCCGGAACCCCGGGCGGCAGGCTGCCGCTCAGCACCAGCAGATCGGGTGCCGGCTCCAGCGTGCCGACGGCGTCGAGGCAGGCCTGCCATTCGCCCGCGTCGAGCTCCGGCCCGGGAAACACCAGGTGCAGCACCTCGTCGGTGTCCTGCACGTGCAGCGCGATGTTCTGGCGCACGTCGCCGCCGATGGGCAGCGTCTGCATCGGCACCGAGAGCTCGGCCAAAAGCCGGTCGCAGACGGCGCCGGTGGGGCCGCCGCTCGGATAGATCGCGAGCACGTCGGCACCGAGCACCCTGAGCCCGCGCGCGACGTTGATGCCGCCGCCGCCGGGGCTTCGCCGCGGCGACCGGCAGCGGCTCTTGTGGCCGGGTTCGAGGCCCTCGGTCTCGGTGCTGAGATCGAGCGCCGGATTCATGGTCAAGGTGACGATGGCGGCCATGGCGTTGGTGCTCGGGCGTTGGTTCTCTGGCGTTGGTTCTCTGGCGTTGGTTCTCTGGCGTTGGCGTCGCGCGTCAGCGCGCGGAGTAGCCGCCGTCGATGACCAGCGCGCTGCCGGTGACGAAGCGGGACTCGTCGCTCGCGAGATAAACGATGCCGTGGGCGACGTCCTCCGGCTCACCGACACGGCCGATGGGATGCAGGCGCTCGAGGTGCCGGCGATAGCCCTCGACACCGCGCTCGAAGCGCTCGCCCATGGCCTCCACCCGCGGCGTCCAGATGAAGCCGGCGTGCACGGAATTGACGCGGATGCCGTCGGCGGCGTAGAGCAGCGCGTCGGTCTTGGTCATCAGGCCCACGGCGCCCTTGGAGGCGTGATCCGGCGGGATGTCCTGCGCGCTGACGATGCCGCACACCGAGGACAGGTTGATGATGCTGCCGCCGCGGCCCTCGCGGCCGCGGCGCATGTAAGGCACCGCGTGCCTAGTGCACAGAAAGACCCCTTTCACGTTGAGGTCGATGGTCCGCTGCCACTCGGCCTCGGTGAGCGCGCGGCCGGGCCTGTCCGCCCCGCTGCTGCCGGCGTTGTTCACCAGCACGTCGATGCCGCCCAGGTGGTCCGCCACCTGGCGAAAGACGTCCTGCACTTGGGCTTCGTTGGCGACGTCCAGGTGCCAGTAGCGGGCATGGGCGCCGGTCTCCAGCAGCTCGGCCACCAGTGCCGCGCCGGCCGCGTCCTGCACGTCGGTGACGGCGACCCGGGCGCCCTCGCGCGCGAGCAGCCGGCAGGCGGCGCGGCCGATGCCGGCGGCACCGCCGGTGACCACCGCGACCTTGTGCTGCAAGCGCTGCATGCGCCAGGCCTCCGCTCAGCGCCAGCCCATGCCGCGCTGCTGGCCGTGCGGGAACGCGTCGAATTCCCCGCGGCTGATGCTGCCGTCGCCGTCGGCGTCGAGGTCGTCGAAGCCGGGCGCGTCGGGGGCGCCCTGCAGCCGGTAGCCCTGCTGGGCGCGCTGGCTGCGGCGCTCGGCGCGGGCCGCGTTCAGCTCCGACTCGCTGAGGCGCCCGTCACCGTCGGTGTCGAAGCGCTCGAAGGAGGGCGGCGCCCAGCTCCCGCGGCCCATGCCCGGACCCATCATGCCTGGCCCCATGCCGGGACCCATGCCGGGACCCATGCCGGGACCCATACCTGGCCCCATACCGTCGCCGCGACCATAAGGGCCGGGGCCGTAGCCCTGCCCCATGCCCCGCCCGCCGTTCTGCGGGCCGGCGCCGTAGCCCGGTCCAGGGCTGCTCTGGGCGCCTGTCTGGGCATTGCTTTGGGAGCCGGCCCCCGCGCCGCTCTGGGCATCGCTTGGGGCGTCGGCTGCCGAGCCGCTCTGTGCCCCGGCGCCGCCGACGCTGGTGGTGATGCCGGCAATCAACAGGGTCAGCAGAATCCAGAAGCTTCTGGTCGTGTATTGCATGTCATGCTCCGGCAGTTGTGCTCTCGGTGGATTCGGAAGGGTGCGCGTGCGCTTGTGCCGCTCAGCCGGTGCGTTCCACCTCGGCGACGGATTGCTTCACGGCGAGGAAGCTGTCCGGGTTCACGGAGATGGAATCGATGCCGGCGCGCACCAGAAAGGCCGCGAAGTCCGGGTGATCGCTCGGCGCCTGGCCGCACAGGCCAACCTTGCGCTCGTGCTCATGCGCGCTCTGGATGACGGTCGTGATCATCTGGCGCACCGCGTCGTTGCGCTCGTCGAACAGGTGCGCGAGCCGGTCGGAGTCCCGGTCCACGCCGAGCACGAGCTGCGTCAAGTCATTGCTGCCGATGGAGAAGCCGTCGAAGCGCGCGGCGAAGTCCGCCGCCAGGATGACGTTGGACGGCACCTCGCACATCACGTAGACCAGAAGGCCGTGCTCGCCGCGCTCCAGCCCGTACTCGGCCATCACGGCGAGCACCTGGTCCGCCTCCTTCGGCGTGCGGCAGAAGGGCACCATGACGACGATGTTGTCGAGGCCGATCTCCAGCCGGGCCCGGCGGATGGCCGCGCACTCCAGCGCGAAGCCGTCGCGATAATCGTCGCTGTAGTAGCGGCTCGCACCGCGCCAGCCGAGCATCGGGTTGGCCTCGGCGGGCTCGAAGGCGCGCCCGCCGATGAGGTCCGCGTATTCGTTGGTCTTGAAGTCGCTCAGGCGCACGATGACCGGGTGCGGATGGCTGCCGGCGGCGATGCGCGCGATGCCGCGGGCGAGGCGGTCCACGAAGTACTCCGCCTTGTCTTCGTAGCCGCGGGTAAGCCGGTCGATCTCGGCGCGTGCAGCGTCGTCCACGCGCTCCGGGTGCAGCAGCGCGAGCGGATGGATCTTGATGTGCTGGTTGATGATGAACTCCATCCGAGCGAGCCCGACCCCATCGTTCGGCAGTCGCCACCAGCGCATGGCCGCCGACGGGTTCGCGAGGTTCAGCATGATCTTGGTTCGGGTCTCGGGGATCGCGTCGAGATCGATGTCTTCGGCCTCGAAGTCCGCCGTGCCGGCGTAGACGAAGCCCATCTCGCCCTGGGCGCAGGACACCGTCACCTCCGTGCCGTCCTCCAGCCGCTCGGTGCCGTCGCCGGTGCCGACGATGGCGGGCAGGCCGAGCTCCCGGCTGACGATGGCCGCATGCGACGTGCGCCCACCGTGGTCCGTCACGATGGCCGCGGCGCGGCGCATGATCGGCACCCAGTCCGGGTCCGTCATGCCCGTGACCAGCACGTCGCCCGGCTCGAAGCGGTCGCTGTCGTCCGGGCTTGCGAGCCGGCGTACCGGCCCGGCGGCGATGGCGTCGCCGATGGCGTAGCCGCGCGCCAGCTCCTCGCCGTGCGCGTTCAGCCGATAGGTCTTGAGCGTGTCGGGCTGGCGCTGCGAGTGCACGGTCTCGGGCCGCGCCTGCACGATGAAGAGCTCGCCCGTCTCGCCGTCCTTGGCCCACTCCATGTCCATGGGCTTGTCGTAGTGGCGCTCGATCTGCACCGCCCAGCGGGCAAGGGTCAGCACCTCGTCGTCGCCGAGCACGGGCTGGCGGCGCTCCTCGTCGCCGGTCTGGACCCGGCGCGTGGGCGTGTCGGGGTCGTCGGCGTAGACGAGCTTCGCCTCCTTGGCGCCGATGCTGCGCGCGACGATGGGCGTGAGCGCGCGGTCATCGAGCAGCGGCTTGAACACCAGAAACTCGTCCGGGTCCACGCTGCCCTGCACCACGGTCTCGCCGAGCCCCCAGGCGCCGTTGATCAGCACCGTGCGCGGGAAGCCGGTGTCCGTGTCCAGGCTGAACATGACGCCGGCGGCGCCGGTGTCGCTGCGCACCATCTGCTGCACGCCGACGGAGAGCGCGACTTTGAGCTGATCGAAGCCGTGGTCGTCGCGGTAAGCGATGGCGCGGTCGGTGAAGAGCGAGGCGTAGCAGCGCAGCACGGCGCGGAGCAGGGCGTCCTCGCCGCGGATGTTCAGAAAGGTTTCGAGCTGCCCCGCGAAGCTCGCCTCCGGCAGGTCCTCGGCGGTGGCGCTGGAGCGCACGGCGACGTCGGGCTCGGCGCGGCCGAGCTGCTCGGCCAGCTTGCGGTAGGCGCCGCGGAGGGCGTCCGTGAGATCCTCCGGCAGCCGGCCGTCGAGGAGCAGCCCGCGGATGGCCTCGCCGGTCTCGCGCAGCGATTGCTCGCCGTGTCGATGGGCGTTGACCTGCGCGCGGATGCGGTCCTCCAGCGCGTTCTCGCGGAGGAAGCGGCGGTAGGCGTCGGCGGTGGTCGCAAAGCCGTCCGGCACCCGCACGCCCTCGCCGGCGAGTGCGGCGATCATCTCGCCGAGGGATGCGTTCTTGCCGCCGACGCGGGGCACGTCGGCGTTGCTCAGGTCCGCGAGCGGCAACACGAGGGCTTTGGGCATGGCAAGGGGTCCGGCGGCGGTTTCCGGTGGGCCGCGCCGGCGCTGATAGCGGGGCGCGGGCACGGTGGCTCGGTCAGCAGCTAAGCATGGCTCGTGCCGACCGCGGGCATGGCAGGCGCCCTGGGCGCATGCTCGCGTGCCAACCGAGGATCTGCGCTCATCGGGGATTCACGAGGCCGCGCCTGCGTGGTCGCAGATGGGTGAAATGCCCCATGCGCTGGTGCAAATGCACCGGCGGCGGCTTGGCGACCGGGGTACGCGGCTGGCGCGGCTGCGCGCCCCAGTTGGCTCGGCGGCCACCCCATGCGATGCTATCGCCCGCCTCGGTGGTTGCCCTATGGCATCAGTAAAAGTCCTAAGTTACAGTCCGTTGTGACCTGGGAGCGCCGGCTTTCAGCCGGCTTCGCGCGCCGGGGGCTCGACGCCCCCGGCGCGCGATCTGCGGCGCTGGCGCCAAACCATCGCCTATGCTGATCGAGCGGCCGCGCAAGCGCCGTCGCCCAGACGCCGCCGGGCCGGCATCGAGCCGGCTGGAAAGCCGGCGCTCCCAGTCCGGGCCGGCATCGAGCCGGCTGGAAAGCCGGCGCTCCCAGTCCGGGGCGGCGGCGAGCCGGCTGGAAAGCCGGCGCTCCCAGTACCCGGCGATCGGCGGGGTCGGGGGGAACTCGATCACTGTTTGGAGGGAAATAAGCTTGATTAGCTCATCTGCTAGGTCATCGGCATTGATTGCATCGGGCGTCCCCGGGCTGGACGAGGTGCTCGGCGGCGGCCTGCGCGCGGGCCACATCTATTTCGTCGAAGGCGCCCCCGGCACCGGCAAGACCACGCTCGCGCTGCAGTTCGCCTTGGAGGGCGTGCGCCGCGGCGAGGCGACGCTGGTCATCTCCATGGCCGAGTGCGCCGATGAGCTCTGCACCTCTGCGGCCTCCCACGGCTGGGACCTCTCGGGTCTGGCGTTGCGCGACCTCGCCGCACCGGACGCGGTGCGCTCGACGGCGCTGTTCGAGCTGTCCGAGGTGGAGCTCGATGAGCGGGTCGATGCGGTGCTCGCCGAGATGGACGCACTGAGGCCCGCGCGACTCGTGCTCGACACCCTCGGCGCGCTGCGGGACTTCTGCACCCAGCCCTGGCAGTTCCGCCGCCGCCTGGAGCAGTTCCGCGACAAGGCGCAGGCGCTCGGCACCACCATGCTGTTTACCGACGACCTCACCGGCGGCGAGCAGCTTCGCCCGCGCAGCCTCGCCTGGGGCCTGATCCAATTGGAGCAGCGCATCGGCGACTACGGTCCGCCGCGGCGCCGGCTCTGGCTGCCCAAGCTGCGCGGGCAGCCGTACAGCGGCGGCTGCCATGACATGCGCATCGCCACCGGCGGCGTGCAGGTGTTCCCGCGGCTGGAGACCCCGGCGCCGACCGAGCCCGCGGCCGGCGGCCAGGTGCAAAGCGGCGTCGCCGAGCTGGACACGCTGCTCGGTGGCGGCCTGGAACGCGGCACGAGCCTAGGCATACTGGGGCCGCCCGGCTGCGGCAAGTCCACGCTGGTGTGCCTGTTCGCGCTCGCCGCGGTGGCGCGGGGCGAGCGCGCCGCGCTCTATCTGTTCGATGAGGCCGAGGAGACGCTGAAGCTCCGATCCAAATCCCAGCAGTTGGACATCGAGGCGGCGCTCGCCTCCGGGCTGCTGGAGCTGCGCCAGATCGACCCCGCCGAGCTTGCACCCGGCGAGCTGGCGCAGGAGCTGCGCACGGAAGTCCTAGAGCGCGGCACCCGCATCATCGCCATCGACAGCCTGAACGGCTATCTACAGGCGATGCCGGACGAGCGCTTCATGAGCCTGCACGTGCACCATCT
The DNA here is from genome assembly GCF_001469165.1 of Thiohalocapsa sp. ML1. Lineage (GTDB taxonomy): Bacteria > Pseudomonadota > Gammaproteobacteria > Chromatiales > Chromatiaceae > Thiohalocapsa. The sequence goes on from NZ_JABX01000009.1 coordinate 60,304, forward strand.
GCTGTCGTGGCTCGGCAGGCATCGCGTGCTGACCCTGGTGACCTTGGCGCTGCCGAGCCCGTTGAGTCAGAAGGCGGGGCTGGATCTGGACTTGTCGTATATCACCGATGCCGTCATCGCCCAGCGCTACTTCGAGGCCTACGGCAGCATGCGCTACGCCATGTCCGTGATCAAAAAGCGCTACGGCGACCACGAGCGGACCATCCGCGAGTTCCGCATCGGCCCCAAGGGCATCATCGTCGGCGAGCCGCTGTCGGAGTTCCGCGGCGTGCTCTCCGGCGTGCCCGAGTACGTCGGCGCGCGGCAGCCGCTGCTGTGAAGGGTGCGTCCGCGCCCGAGCGGGTGCTGATGCTGGCGCCCACCCGCGGCGATGCCGAGGTCTGCCGCCGCTTTCTGGCCGCCGGCGAGTTCAGCGGCGAGGTTCACACGGACGTGGCCGCCTTCTGCGCCGCGCTGCGCGAGCCCGCCGCCGTGCTTGTGATCGCGGAAGAGGCCCTCGCCGGGCCGGCCGGCCATGGCATCCGCGACCATGTTGCCGAGCAGCCGGAGTGGTCGGCGATCCCGGTCATCGTCTTCGGCGGGCGCCACGCCACGCATCGGCTGGGCGCGCTGGACCGCTACGACGCCTACGGGCGCGTCACGCTGCTGGAGCGACCCGTGCGCATGGCCGCCTTTATCGGCACGCTCCGGCTCGCGCTTGAGGAGCGCCGCCAGCAGTACCGCATCCGCGACCTGCTGGCCGAGCGCGCCGAGCGCATTGAGCAGCGCGATGAGTTCATGGCCATGCTCGGCCACGAGCTGCGCAATCCGCTGGCCGCGCTGATGGTCACCGCCGACGTGCTCGCGAGCCTGCCCGCGGACAGCGATCAGGCCGGCCGCTGCCGCGGCATGATCGGCACCCAGGCCCGGCAGATCAAACGCCTGCTGGACGACCTGGCCGATGTCTCGCGCATCAACCGGCGCAAGCTCGCGTTGGAGCGCGAGCCCACCGACCTGCGCCAGGTGCTGCGTGACGCCGTCGCGCAAGTCCAAGACGAGATCCGGCGCCGCAACCAGTGCTTGCACTTGGATCTCGACGGGCCGCCGGTGCCGCTGCTGGCCGACCCGCTGCGGCTCCGGCAGGTGTTCGCGAACCTGCTCACCAATGCGACCCGCTACTCGCCGGACGGCGGCGCGATCAGTGTCTCGCTGTCCGTCGGCCGCGGGCTCGTGCAGGTGGCGATTCAGGACAACGGCGCCGGCGTGCGGGCCGAGGCGCTGGAGCGCATCTTCGAGCCCTTCTACCAGGAGCGCGACGAGCACGGCCGGCACGTCGGCCTCGGCATCGGCCTGACGCTCGCGCGCACGCTGGTGGAGATGCATGCCGGCAGCATCGGCGCGCACAGCGACGGCCCCGGCCGGGGGACGGAATTCGTCGTCACGCTGCCGCTCAGCGCAGGCGGGGTGCCGCGCGCCGCAGCGACGGCGGCGCCGACCGGCGCGGAGGCTGCGCCGCGCGGCCGGCACCTGCTGCTCATCGAGGACAACCAGGAGCTTGCCGACGGGCTGCAACACCTGCTGGAGGCGCGCGGGCACAGCGTCGCCGTGGCCCATGACGGCCCGGCAGGCCTGCGCGCGGCAGCGGAGCGCCGGCCCGACGCCGTGGTGCTCGACATCGGCCTGCCCGGCCTCGACGGCTGTGAGACCGCGCGCCGCCTGCGCCGCATCGACGGCCTATCTGGCGTGCGCATCATCGCCGTCACCGGCTTCGGCCGCGATGCCGACCGCGAGCGCAGCCGCCGCGCCGGTATCGACCGGCACCTGGTCAAGCCGGTCTCGCTGGCCGAGCTGGAGCGCGCGCTGGGGGGTTAGTGCGGCAGCGAGTCAGTTCCGAGGCCGTCTCGGGCCCGGCCCGGCCGGGCCGGGCCGGACTTGGCCGGAGAGCCGACCTCCAGGTCGGCTCCGCAATTCGCGATAATCAGTGCATCGCGCTCTGTGGGTGTTGACCTGGAGGTCAACACTCCAGTCAGGGCATCGAAATCGCTATCGGAGTCGATAGGACATGACACTGGGGACGGCGATGAGCGGCGCGAATTCGATTTCGATACCGATTTCTTAGCCTCGCCGCTGCTCCCGGTCGTCGGCGAGACGCCGACGCGCCACGGCGCCGCTGCTCCCGCGGCGGACGCGGCAGGGGCCGCGCTCAGCCCTGGTCGAGCAGCTCCAGCAGCGTCGTTGCCTCGACGGGCTTCACGAGGTGGCCATCGAAGCCGGCCTCGCGGGAGCGCTGGCGGTCGCGCGCCTCGCCCCAGCCGGTGAGCGCGATGATGCGCAGGTGCCGACCCTCCGGCAGCTCGCGGATGCGCCGGCAGGCGGTGTGGCCGTCCAGGCCCGGCATGCCGATGTCGAGCAGCACGATGTCCGGTGCCTGCTGCTCGGCCGCCGCCACCGCCTGCAAGCCGTCGCTCACGGTGATGGGGTCGTAGCCGCGCAGCTCGAGCAACATCGCCAGCGACTCCACCACGTCCTGGTTGTCGTCGGCAATCAGCACCCGGGGCTTGCCGCGGTCCGCGGACGCGTCCTCGCGTGGCGCCGGCGCGGACGCCGATGTCGGCTCGGCGGGTGCCGACGGCGCGGCGGCCAGCGGCAGGCGCAGGGTCACCGTGCTGCCGCAGCCGGGGCCGGCGCTCGTCGCCTCGATGTTGCCGCCGTGCATCTGCACCAGGCGCCGGGTCAGCGCGAGGCCTATACCTAATCCGGTTGCGCCGCGCCCGCTGGGCTCGCCCACCTGCGCGAACATGTCGAACAGCTTCGGCAGCTCCGTCGCGGCGATGCCGACGCCGGTGTCGCTGACCGCGATCTCGACCCGGTCGCCGTCGCGCCGGGCGCTGACGCAGATGTGACCGCCGGGGTCGCTGTACTTGCTCGCGTTGTCCACGAGATTGACCAGCACCTGGGTCAGGCGCACCGGGTCGGCGTCCAGCTCGATGGGGGCGGTCGGCAACAGCAGCTCCAGCGTCTGGCCGCGCGCCTCGATCTGCGCCGCCATCGCCTCTTGCATCTGCGCCACGATCTGTTCAAGCCGCACCCGCTCGCGCTTGAGCTGCAGGCGCCCGCGGGTGACGCGGCTCATGTCCAGCAGGTCATCGACCAGCCGCACGAGATGGCGCGACTGGCGGTCGATGATGTCGCGCGCCGCGGCGGCGCTGTCCGGGAGCCCTTCGGCGAGCTTGAGCAGCGCGATGGCGTTGCGGATGGGCGCCAGGGGGTTGCGCAGCTCGTGGGCGAGGGTGGCGACAAACTCGCTCTTGCGTTGATCGGCGTCCCTCAGCGCCTCCTGCGCCCGCTTGACGTCGTGGATGTCCGTGGCCGTGCCGAACCATTTGACGATACGCCCGGCGTCGTCGCGCACCGGCACGGCGCGGCTCAGGTGCCAGCGGGTGCTGCCGTTGCGCATGCGGATGCGGTGCTCGCACTCGTAGGTGGTGCCGGTGCCGACCGCGCGTGCCCAGGCGTCCGTGGTCGGCTTGCGGTCGTCTGCGTGCAGCACCGGCTGCCAGTCGAAGGCGCCGTCGGCGGCTCGCTCGATGCCTGCGTATTCGCGGTAGCGGTCGTTATAGTAATCCACGGTGCCGTCCGGTTCCGCGGTCCAGACCAACTGCGGCATGGCGTCGGCCAGGCGGCGGAAGCGCGCGACGCTCTCGGCGAGCATGCCCTCCGCCGCCTTGCGCTCCGTAATGTCCATGGTCAGCCCGAGCAGGCGCCGCGGGCGGCCGCCGTGCGCGATGACGCGCCCGCGGGAGCTCATCCAGCGCTCGCCCAGCTCCGGGTGGCGGATGCGCAGCTCGCAACTGAAATCCTGCTGCGTGGCGATGGCGGCGGCCACGGCGCCGACGAGCGCCTCGCGGTCCTCGGCATGCACCTGTTGGAGGAAGTCGTCCCAGCCGAGCGGCGTCTCCGGCGGGACGCCGCAGAGCGCGTACATCTCGGGCGACCACCAGCCAGCGCCGGCGTCGAGGTCCCAGTCCCAGACGCCGCCGCCGGCGCCCTCCAGCGCCCAGTGCAGGCGCTGCTCGCTTGCGCGCAGCGCCTGCTCGGTGCGGCGGCGGTCGGTGATGTCGACGAAGGCATTGACGGCGCCGACGACCCGCCCGGTGCTGTCGCGCAACGGGTCGATGTTGACCAGCACGTCCACGACGCTGCCGTCCGGGCGCTCGATGGCGACCTCCTGGTTGCGGCAGCCGACGCCTTCGCGCAGTGTCCGCGCCATCGGCGAATCCTCATGCCGGAGCAGGCTGCCGTCCGGCAGGCGCAGCCGGAACGAGCCGCAGAAGCGCAGGTCCGGCATGCCGAGCTCGGGCCGTTGGCCCCAGAGCGCGGCGGCCTGCTCGTTGAAATAGGTAATGCGGCCGTCGGCGTCGCAGGTGTAGGCGGCCGAGGGCAGGGCGTCGAGCAGGGCGCGGGCGCAGGGGCCTGCCGCGATGGAGGGCTCATCGGCGGCGGCCGGGGCGGGCGCGTCGGGCCGTGTGGTATCGGTGTCGGCAGGGTCCATAGGGATTCCGGCGACGATGGTCTCCAAGTTTGGCTCCAGATTGGGTGGGAGGTCCGCCGGGGGCTTGCCGATGCGGGTTGGGCCGGCGCGCGGACCTGCCGTTGGCAATGCTGGCGATCTCTGTGGGGTTAGAGTATGCCCCTGTTGATAAAGATTCTCACCGACCGTTCGGCAGATCGGGCCGTTGGTGCGTCGCGGTCGATTTCGCGGTCGGTCTGCGCTGGGACGACGGCGGAAGCTGCGCTACGCCGGTCCACTGATGCAGGTGCTTGCCGCCGCGCCCGTCTATCAATGCTAACCGGCGGGCGGGTAGCGTTGGCGGGCGGTGGCTGGGCCGAGCGCCCGGCAGCTTTCCGGGCGGCTAAGAACACTCTTGCGGTGCTAGGATACGCGCGGCTCGTCCACATGCTGGCCATATCCAATCTTCTAAGGAGTTACTCCTATGCCTGTCGCATCCTGGCCTCCTGCGAATCCACAACAACTCGGCGCTACGTTCACCAAGCTCGGCTGGATCGGCTTCGTCATTCAGCTCGTGCTGCTGAGCCTGCCGCTGGTGCTCGCCATGTACATGTTCTTCGGCTTTACGCCGGACTCCCCCGCGCGCCGGGGCATCGATCTGAGCAACCTTCTGTCCTGGGGCAGCCTGCTCGTGGCGGTGTTCACGGCGGTCTGGTTCTTCCGCTATCCGGGCCTGGGGCGGCGCATCGCGGAGGGGGACACGCGCCTCAGCGGTGCCAGCGTGCTCAAGACCGTCTGGATCGGCGTCTGGGCCTCAGGCATAGGCATCGTGTTCTCGATGCTGCTGCTGTTCTCCGAGTCGAGCCGCATCCTGTTCGTGATGTTGGCGAACCCGCAGACCGGGCTCATGATCTCGCCGAACATCGGTTCCAATCCCAACCAGTCGATCTCGGCGCTGGACGGCATCAGCCTGATCACGCTGTTGATCCTGCTGACGGCGGAGCTGGTGGTGCTGGGGCTGTCGCTCTGGCTCATGTACCGCACCGCGACGCCGTTGAGCGGTAAGGCCGCGAAGGCCTGAGCCCCGAAAGGCGCGGCCGTCCTGCCGATCTTGGCCAAGCCGGCCAATGATCGGCTGGCCTTCGGCGCCGGGGGCTTGGCACCGTGCCGCCCCCGGATGCCGCGAGCCGCACCGCTCGCCGACGGCGTCCGGCCGGGTCGGGATGAGCGTCAATAGGAAAGCGACGATAGAGACGACGACGATCGAGAAGACGACGCTGCGGAGCGCGCTCATGCCGCCCTACCGAATACGGGCCTTCTTCGCCCGCCTGATGCTGTTCTTCGGCTTCTGGCTCCTGCTGCTGGAGCCGGGCTCGCTGGCCCCGGCCGAGGTCGGCGCGGGCCTGGGCGTCGGCGCGCTTGCCGCCGTGGCGGCCACGCTGCTGAGTCTGCGGCTGCTGCCGCCGACGCGCCGGAGGCCGCGGCCTTGGCCCATGCTCAGATTCCTGCTGCGCTTCGTGGTGCAGTCGATGAGATCCGGTGTCGATGTCGCCCGCTTGGCGCTGGACCCCCGCCTGCCGCTGGCGCCCGGCCTGTTGCGGCAGCCGACGACGCTGCCCGACGGCACCAGCCGGGCGCTGTTCGGTGTCCTGATGGGCCAGGTCCCCGGCACCATGACGGTGGGCGCCGGCGAGCACGATCACCTGCTGATCCACTGCCTCCATCGCGATCAGGACGTCGCCGGGGCATACGCCGTGGATGAGGCGCTGTTCCGCCGGATGCTCGGCGACCATGGCGGCGCCGGCGGGGAGCCGGCGGCGCGATGACCGCCTTCCTGCTCGGTGCCGGTGCCTTCATTCTGCTGACGGTCCTGCTCGGGCTCCTGCGCGTGCTGCGCGGCCCCGGCGATGCCGAGCGCCTGATGGCGGCGCAACTGCTCGGCACCGGCGGCGTCGCCGCGCTGCTGCTGCTCGGCAGCGCCGTGGACCTGACGGCTGCGACGGACCTCGCGCTGGTGCTGGTGCTGCTTGCGGCCTTCGTCGCGGTGGCCTTCGTTGCCGGCCTGCGCGCCGGCGCACCCGCGGGGTCGCCGTCCGAGCCTGGGGCGGGAGAGACCTAAGAGGTGCTTGAGGGCGCCGAATGGTTGCAGATGAATCAAGTTTTACGACGACAAAAGGCGCTTGCAGGCAAAAGGGCCGAGGGCCAAGGGAGCCCTCCTTGGCCCTCGGCCCTTGGCCCTTGGCCCTGGTGGCTGAGGAGAAGCCTCGCTAGATGATCTGGGCGGACGTCTTTACCGTGGTGCTGGTGACGGCGGGCGCGCTGTTCTTCTTCGCCGGCTGGGTCGGTCTCATGCGCTTTCCGGACTCGCTCAGCAGGCTGCATGCGCTGAGCAAGGCGGACAACCTGGGGCTCGGGCTCGTCGTCGTCGGGCTCCTCGCGCAGGCGAGCTGGCCCTACGGCGTGCTCAAGCTCATCGCGCTGTGGCTCTTGGTGATCCTCGTCGGCGGCGCCACCGGGCAGATGCTGGCGGGCGCGCTGCATGCAGCCGGGCCGACGCCGGAGCCGGATCGCCGAGGCGATGCGGCGCGCGACGCAGGGGGCACCCGCTGATGCTGCCGGACCCCCGCTTGGCGGACCTGCCGCTCGTCGTTGCGCTGTTGGCGCTGGCGCTCTGGCTCATCGCGACGCGGCACGATCGCTCCGCCATCATCGGCTTCACGGCCTATGGCCTGATTGTCGCCATTGTCTGGGTGCGGCTGGGGGCGCTGGACGTCGCACTCACGGAAGCGGCGCTCGGCGGCATCATGGGCCTGCTGCTGCTGATGGCGGCGGCGCGGCTCGGCGATGCACCGGACGGGCCGCCGCCGACCTGGCCGCTGCGCGTGCTGGTCGGGCTCCTGTGCGGCGCGGTCACCGCCGGGCTCGCGGTCTTGGTGCTGACGCTGCCGGAGCCGGCGCCGAACCTGGTGGCGGCGGTGGCCGAGCAGCAGTCCGCCACCGCGCTCAAGAACCCCGTGGCCGCGGTGCTGGTCGCCTTCCGTGCGGTCGATACGCTGCTCGAATCGGCCGTGCTGGCGCTTGCCGTGATCGGGCTCTGGTCCGTCGGTGCCGATGCGGCCTGGGGCGAGCGCCCGCGGGCGCTCGACAGCGATGCGCCTGACCCGGCGCTGGTGCTCTTGGCGCGGCTCCTGCCGCCGGTCGGCCTCGTCGTTGGCGTGCACCTGTTCTGGACCGGCGCGGACCATCCCGGCGGCCCCTTCCAAGCCGGCGCGCTGCTCGCGGCCATGGTGGCGCTGGTGTGGCTCGCGCGGCTCGGCGCGCCGCCGCCGGTGCGAAGCCGCCTGACCCGCGTCGGGCTGATGCTTGGCCCGCTGGTGTTCCTGCTCATCGGGCTCGCCGGGGTCGTCGCGGCCGACGCCTATCTGGCCTATCCGGAGGCGCTCACCAAGCCGCTGATCCTGCTCATCGAGGCCGCGAAGACGCTCTCGGTCGCCGTCGCGCTCGCGCTGCTGGTGGCGGGGCCGCCGGCGCTGCCGAGGGCGCGACCGTGACCGCGGCCGAGCTATACGGTCTTTGCGGCGCCGGCTTGGTCGGCGTTGGCCTGTATGGCGCGATCCTGGGTCGGAGCGCGCTGCGCCGGCTGCTCGGCTTCAACCTCATGGGCAGCGGCGTGTTTCTGATCTTCGGCGCCGTCGCCCGCCGTGGTGGGCTCGCGGGCGGCTCGGCGAGTGACCCGGTGCCGCAGGCGCTCGTCATCACCGGGCTCGTCGTCGCGTTCGCGGCGACGGCGCTCGCTGTCGCGCTGCTGGTGCGCCTGGCCGCGGTGCGGCGGGAAGCCGGCGCTGCGCGCGGCGCCGCCCTGCCTGCGGGCGCCACCGCCGCAGCGGCGCACCCCGAATCCGACGGGACGGGCGCTGCATGACGCTGGCCGCCGTGCTGGAGCCCTGGCTTGCCGGGCCGCGTGCGGCGGAGCTCCTGTTCCCGCTGTTGGCGGTGCCGGTGCTGGCGGCGCTGCTGGCACCGCTGTTGGGCGCCCGCGGCGCGCGGCTGCTCGCGCTCGGGAGCCTGCTGCTCGGGCTTGCGCTGGCGCTGGCCGCGGCGGCGGCGCTGCTCGCCGCGGGTGCGCCGCTGACCTACGCGCTGGGCGGCTGGGCCGCGCCGCTCGGCGTCGAGCTGGCGCTCGACGGACCCGCGGCGCTGATGCTGGTGCTGACGGCCGCCGTGCTCGTGCTGGTCGGCCTGCACGCGGCCGGGGAGTTTCGCGTCGGTGCCGCGGGCCGGCGCGTGACGCTCGCGTTCTGGACCCTGCTGCTCGGGGTTTGGGCGGGGCTGAACGGGCTCTATCTTGGCCGCGATCTGTTCAACCTGTACGTGGCCATCGAGGTGCTCACCTTCTCCGCGGTGCCCTTGGTGTGCCTCAAGGGCGGGGCGGCGCAGTTGGAGGCGGCGTTTCGGTACCTGCTGTTCGCGCTGCTCGGCTCCGCGCTGTACCTGCTGGGCGCGGGGCTCATGCTGGGGCTGCACGGCACGCTGGACATCGGTCAGATCGCGGCGGCCCTCGCCGGCGGCGGCGCGGATGGCAGTGCGACCGGCGCGGTGCGGAGCGGCTCCCTCGCAGCGGTGGTGCTGATGAGTACCGGGCTGCTCGCGAAGACGGCGCTGATGCCGCTGCATCTGTGGCTGCCGCCGGCCCACGGCGGGGCGCCGGCACCGGCGAGCGCGGTGCTGTCGGCGCTGGTGGTGAAGGGCTCGTTCTTTCTGCTGTTTCGGCTCTGGCTGGATCTTGTGCCGGACCCCGGGGCGCTGCACATCGGGCTCGTGCTGGGCACGCTCGGCGCCTTTGCAATCCTGCTCGGCAACCTGATGGCGCTGATGCAGGCGCGGCTGAAGCTGCTGGTGGCCTATTCGACGCTGGCGCAGCTCGGGTATCTGTTCTTGCTGTTCCCGCTGGCGGCCGGCCCCGGCGGCGGCCCGGCGGCAACGGCGGCGCTGCTCCAAGTGGTGTCGCACGCGCTGGCCAAGGCCGCGCTGTTTCTGCTCGCCGGGCGCGTCCAGGTGGCCTTCGGGCACGACCGGCTCGCGGAGCTGGGCGGCTTCGGCCGGGCGCTGCCCATGACGCTTGTTGTTATCGTGCTGGCCGGGCTCGCGCTGGCGGGGCTGCCGCCGAGCGGCGGCTATCTGGTCAAGTCCCTTTACGGCAGCGCGGCGGGCGCCGAGGGCTGGGGGTGGCGGCTGGTGCTGGATCTTGGCGGGCTCTTGAGCGCGGCCTATCTGGCGCGGATTCTCGCGGTGGCGGTGCGACCGGCGGCGGGCGGCACGGCCGCGCCTCACCTCGCGGAGCGCCCCGGCGGCTTCGGCCTGCTGGTGCCGGGGTTGCTCGCGCTCGCGGCGCTGTTGCTCGGGCTCCTGCCCCCTGGCTGGTTCGCGCTGCTCGACGTCGGCCGGGCGGAGATGGCCTCGGCTGCCGCGGTGGCGGGCGCCATGCGCGGGGCGCTCGCGGCCGGCGGCTTCTGGAGCAGCACGGGGCCGGTGCTGACGGTGGCGCTGGCGGTGGTGCTGTTCATCGCGGCGGGGCAGTCGGCGTGGCAGCGGCGCGTCGGGGCGCTCGGGCGCGGGCTGGCGGGCGTCGAGGGCCGGCTGCGGGAATGGCGGGTCGCGGGTGCTCTGTTGCTCGCGATCCTGCTCGCGCAGGCGCTGGCGGTGCTGACCTGAGATCCCGCGATTCCCGCCGCGGCATGGGCAACCGCTGTCCGCAAACTGGCAGAATGCCCCGGCGCGAGCGCCCGGTATGTCTTGGTCTCCGGCGCCGGCAGCCATCGAACAAGACCGTCGCGCAATCTTGTCGTTGGCGTTGTCGTCATCGGACCGCGCACGACGAAGCTTCGACCACGTGGTCACTGACCGAATATCCACGCGACGCGCAGCGTCGCCAGCCGAGGAGTGCGTTATGTATCAGGTGGGGTTATCGCTTTCGCCGGGGGTTCGACGCGGACTCTTCCCCCTGGTGCCCTTGACTGCCGCGTTGCTGCTCGGCGGCTGCGAGCTCGACCCGGCCGCCGAGGTGGCGGCGCCGGAGCCGATTCGGCCGGTGCGCGTCGCCGAGGTCGTCGAGGTCGGCGGCGGTGAGACGATCACGCTGACCGGTACCATCGAGGCCGAGGACACCATCAACTTGGCGTTTCGCGTCGGCGGTCAGCTCATCTCGCGCGCGGTGAATGTCGGCGACCAGGTGCGGCCGGGACAGATCGTCGCGCGGCTCGATCCGGAGACGGCGCAGAACGCCGTCGATGCCGCCCGCGCCAACGTCGCCGCCGCCATGGCGCGGCTGGTGGAGGCGCAGAACACCATCGACCGCTATCAGCCGATGGTGGAGCGCGGCTTCGTCGCCCGGCAGCAGTTCGACCGCGCCGTGGAGTCGCGCAACGCCGCCCGGGCGCAGGTCGAGGCGGCCGAGGCGAAGCTCCGCACCGCGGACAACCAGCTCTCGTTCACCGAGCTGGTGGCGGACGCCGCCGGCACCGTGACGGCCCGCGGCGCGGAGCCGGGGGAGGTCGTCGCCGCCGGCCAGATGGTGGTGCAGCTCGCGCGCAAGGGCGGGCGGGATGCGGTGTTCGACTTTCCGCCGCGGGTGAAGGATGCGCTCGCCGCCGACACAGAGGTGGAGGTGATCTCGGCGACCGACCCCGGCGTGCGCGCGGTGGGCCGCGTGCGCGAGGTCTCGCCGCAGGCGGACCCCGTCACGCGGACCTTCCAGGTGCGGGTCGGGCTGGCGAGCCCGCCGGCGACCTTGCGGCTCGGCTCCACCGTGACGGGCAAGGTGGCCGTCGGCGGCGCCGAGGCCGGTCTCGTGATCCCGGCGGCGGCGCTGACCCGCGCCGACGGCCAGCCGGCCGTGTGGGTGGTGGACCCGGACGTGCAGCGCGTGGCGCTGCGCAACATCGCCGTGCTCGGTCATGAGCTAGACAGCGTGCTGGTGGAGCACGGCCTCGTGCCCGGCGAGCTGGTGGTGACGGCCGGCGTGCAGACGCTGCGCCCGGAGCAGCAGGTGCGCCTGCTCGGTGTCGCGCCGCCGGCACCGGCAACCCCGGAGGCCGCGCCCGCCGCGGCCGAGGACGCGCCCGCCGACGAGACCACGGATGCGGCTGATACGGCCGAGGACGAGGCCGCCCAATGAAGCCGTTCAACCTCTCCGAATGGGCCATCAACCACCGCGCGCTGGTGGTGTACCTGATGATCGTGGCCGTCGTCGCCGGCATCCTCGCCTTCTACAAGCTCGGCCGCGCGGAGGACCCGGCCTTCACCATCCGCACCATGGTCGTCGGCGCCGCCTGGCCCGGCGCGACGCTTGAGGACACGCTCGATCAGGTCACCGAGCGCCTGGAGCGCACGCTGCAGGAGGCGCCCCACGTGGACACGCTGCGCAGCTTCACGCGCGCCGGCAGCACGACCATCTTCGTGGACCTGGAGGGCAGCGCGCCGCCGGAGGTCATCGACGACGTCTGGTATCAGGTGCGCAAGAAGATCGGCGACATCCGCCACACCCTGCCGCAGGGGCTGATCGGGCCGCGCTTCGACGACGAGTTCGGCGACACCTACGGCATCATCTACGGCTTCACCGCCGACGGCTTCAGCCATCGGGAGCTGCGCGATTACGTCGAGGACGTGCGCTCGCAACTGCTGCGGCTGCCCGACATCTCGAAGATCGACATCTTGGGCGCCCAGGACGAGCGCTTCTTCGTCGAGTTCTGGATGGAGGAGCTGGCCGGGCTCGGTCTCAACCCGGCGGTGCTGGTGGAGGCGCTGCGGGCGCAGAACGTGGTCACGCCCACCGGCGTGCTGCAAACCGGCGACGAGGCCATCTCGCTGCGCGTCTCCGGGGCCTTCCGCGAGACGGCGGACCTGCTCGACGTCACCTTTGCGGTGAACGGGCGCATGCTCAGGCTCGGCGACATCGCGCAGGTGCGCCGCGCCTACGCGGACCCGCCGCAGCCCATGTTCCGCGTCAACGGCGCGCCCGCCATCGGTCTTGCCATTGCGATGCGCGAGGGCGGGGACATCCTTCAGCTCGGCGACGAGGTGAAGGCGCAGATGGCCGCCATCCTCGGCGAGCTGCCGCTCGGCATCGACGTGATCCGCGTCGCCGACCAGCCGGTGACGGTGGACGAGGCCATCTCGGACTTCACGACCTCGCTGTGGCAGGCCATCGCGATTATCCTGGCCATCGGCTTCATCGCGCTCGGCGTGCGCGCCGGCACCGTGGTGGCGCTGACCATCCCGCTGACGCTGGCGCTGGTGTTCGCGGTCATGGACATCGCGAACATCGACCTGCACCGCATCTCCTTGGGCGCCCTGATCATCGCGCTGGCGCTCCTGGTGGACGATGCAATGACCACCATCGATGCCATGACCCGCCGCCTCGCGCTCGGCGAGCCGAAGGCGCTGGCCGCGACCTACGCCTACAAGACGCTGGCCTTTGCGATGCTGACCGGCACGCTGGTGACCATCGCCGGCTTCGTGCCCATCGGTTTCGCGCAGAGCAGCGCCGGCGAGTACACCTTCTCGATCTTCGCCGTGGTGGCCATCGCGCTCCTGGTGTCCTGGTTCGTCGCAACGGTGTTCGCGCCGCTGCTCGGCATGGCCTTGCTGAAGGCGCCGAAGCAGAACGCAGCGGACGGCGATGAGCCCGGTGCAGCGCTCAAGCTCTACCGCGGGCTCCTGAACGGCGCTATGCGGCTGCGCTGGCTGACCATCTTGCTGACGGTGGCGGTGTTTGCGGTGGCCCTGGCCGGCGTGCGGCTGATCCCGCAGCAGTTCTTTCCGGCGTCCGATCGCACCGACCTGCTGGTGGACCTGACGCTGCCGCAGAACGCCTCGATCCATGCCACTGCCGCGGCGGTGGAGGAGCTGGACGCGATTCTGGCGGAGGATCCGGACCTCGCGCACTGGAGCGCCTATGTCGGTCAGGGCGCGATCCGCTTCTATCTGCCGCTCAACGTGCAACTGCCGAACCCCTTCTACGCGCAGGCGGTGCTGGTGGCGAAGGACTTCGAGGGGCGCCTGCGCATCGAGGAGCGGCTTGCGGAGCTGCTGCCGGAGACCTTCCCGGAGGCCGTGACCCGCGTCTACCCGCTGGAGCTGGGGCCGCCCGTCGGCTGGCCCGTGCAGTACCGCGTCACCGGCGACGACCCGGACGTGCTGCGCGGCATTGCGCTTGAGCTCGCTAAGGTCATGGCGGACTCCGGGCTCGCCCGGCAGATCAACTTCGACTGGATGGAGCCCGCCCGCGAGGTTCGCATCCGCATCGACCAGGACGAGGCGCGGCGCTTGGGGCTGTCATCGCAGGCTGTGTCGGCGGTGCTGAACACCAACATCTCCGGTAGCACCGTGACGCAGGTGCGCGACGACATCTTCCTCATCGACGTCGTCGCCCGCGAGGTGGGCGGGCAGATGCTCTCCACCCGCAGCCTGCAGACGCTGCCGGTGGCCCTCGCCGATGGGCGCACCGTGCCGCTGAACCAGATCGCGACCTTCGACTTCGGCCAGGAGCTGCCGCTCATCTGGCGCCGCGACCGGGTGCCGACGCTGACCGTCCAGGCCGACACCGCGCCCGGCGTGTTGCCGGAGACCGTCGTCGAGGGGCTCGCCGAGTCCATCGACGCCCTGTCCGAGGCCCTGGCCGTGGGCTACCGCATCGAGGTGGGCGGCACGGTGGAGGAGAGCGCGAAGTCCCGCGCCTCGGTGCTCGCGGTGGTGCCCTTGATGCTGTTCCTGATGCTGACGCTCTTGATGTTCGAGCTCAGGAGCTTCCCGCTCATGGTGATGGTGCTCGCCGTCGTGCCGCTCGGGCTCATCGGCGTGGTGGCGGCGCTGTTGGTGTCCGGGCGGCCGCTCGGCTTCGTCGCCATCCTGGGCATCCTCGCGCTCATCGGCATGATCGCGAAGAACTCGGTGATTCTGATCTCGCAGATCGAGCAGGAGCGCGCCACCGGGCGGCCGATTTGGGACGCGGTTGTGGACGCGAGCACCTCGCGCGTGCGCCCGATCCTGCTGACGGCCCTGTCCACGGTGTTCGGGCTCATCCCCATCGCGCCGACGGTGTTCTGGGGGCCCATGGCCTTTGCGATCATGGGCGGGCTCGCGGTGGCGTCGCTGCTGACGCTGATCGTCATCCCGACGCTGTACGTGACTTGGGAGTCGCTGCGGGGCACCGACCTGCGCAGCCCCAGGGCAGCGCCGGCGCCCGCGGCACCACCTGCGCCCGGTTGAGCCCGGCTGAGCCTGGTTGCGGTGCGGGATGCGCCGCCGTCGTTGGCAGGGCAGGGCCGTTGCTATGCGACGGCTATCTCTATAGCGCCGCGATGTTCGCAGACCTTGAGCTGTCCGAGGCCATCAAGCGTGAGCTTCGGCGCTACCGAGAAGCCGAATCAGCGTAGCAAGGATTGAAACAGCGCGGCCCGGCAGCGGTGATGGCTTCGCGCTGGACGAAGAAGTGGCGGCCTAGAACACGCGGCCTTGCCGGGCCGCACGGTCACCGTAATTCCGTTCTTCTACCCATCGCGCAGTTCGAGGCGCCTTTCAATGCGGACAATCCGCTCGTTCAGTTGATCGATAGATACCTGCTGGCGTGCGATATCCTCCGCCGTTCCGGCTTCGTCGCGGCGAACCCCTGCAATCGCCGTTTCCACTCGGCTGATCCGGTGCTTTACATCCGAGAATTCGGAGTGTATTTCAGTTTGCATCGCTGCAATCTGGTTCCGAAGAGCGCGAAACTGCTCAAGCACCAAGTGTTCGATATTGTCTGTCATCTGGTTGAACCTCAGTTAAAAGCCAATCTTTGGCTTCCCCAGGTCATACGTGAATTGCCGTATCGGTCTCTGCATAGCAAACGCAGGGGGTCAGAAAACGCAGGGGGTCACGGTCTCACAGTGCACATGCTCGCTGTTGCTCGTACCAGTTTTGCGCAGCCTCCAGCTCGGTGACGGCACGGCCGGTATAGAAGGCCTTTACCGGCGCTTTCGCAACTTCGCGTGAACCTCGTCTGCGGCATGCAACTGCTCAGTACCTTCACCAAAGAGTTGCTCCCTCCTGTCGAGCTCGGCTTCCTGCCATGAGCTGAGCGGCGGTGCGTCTCCCTCGGCGGCGCTACTGCCCCAGATTTTCTCGACGAAAAGCAGTTTCTCTTTCAAGGATAGGCTTCGTGCTTCGTCGATCAGTTGTCTGGTCTGCATGACGGTGCTCCAGCGATGCGTATGGCCAAGCGGTCGGCACGGAAGCCTATGCCGTTGCGGAGCATCGCATCACAAGATGCGCTCCCCGTCCAGCGCCGCTCAAAACTGTTTCACCCGGATCCTCATGGCCTGAGCCCGGTAGGCGATCTGACGCTGCGTCTTGCCGAGCAGGCGCGCGGCCTTGGCCTAGAACCTGGGCTTCGGGTCAAACCAGGGCGTGGGATCACATTACGTGTAGGGCGTGGGTTCACGTCTCGCGTGGCCCATGTTCTGTTCAGGCGCTCGGTTGTCCGCGGCGTTACGCGGGAGACCGGACCCCATCCTCCTCCCACCTTGCCTGCGTTCGCGCCTACGCATCGACGCGCCTGTTACCAGTCACGCCGCAAGGCTCGATACTGGGCTCGCGGCTCACGATGACCCAGGCGGGACTATCACCCGATAGAACACGCGGCCTTTGCCAGGCCGCACTGACCCTGAGGTGTCCCCACAGAATCCCCTCGTCCAACTGTTTATCGGGACAGTAACGCGTCGTGATGACTGGCGACCCATTGATCCAGCGGCCCGATGGCATCGGCGAGCGAGGCGACGGCCGCCTGGCAGTGCGCCAACGTCAACAGCAGCCTGGCGAGGAACACCCGCGAGTACGCGCGCCGCTTGCGCGTGTTCGGCCGCAGCCGCTCGTGCAGCCCGCTGCGCTCCGCCGCGGTGCCGATCAGCCACAGCAGGATCGCCGCCAGCGAGGCGATCAGCACCAGCACGGTGAAGCGGCCCGCGCCCTTGGAGGCGCTGCACTCCAGGCCTGCGCCGAAGTGCTGGCTCTTCATGTCGCGGAAGCTGAGCTCGAGGAAAGCGCTCAGTCGTGCGGATCAATGATGTCCAGCAACTCCGCGTGAGCAATGTCCCCTTGGTCGGATTTGGAGTAGATCGCCACCAGCAGAATCTCGCACTCCGCTTGGACGTAGTAGATGATCCGGTAACCACCGCGCTTGCCGCGCGCTGCATCAGTGTTCCTGACGCGGACCTTATAGAGCACATCGTTCGGCACCTGGATGCGATCACCCGGGGTCTCCCCGGCGCTGAGCCGATCCAGCAATGGCTGCAGATCGCTGCGGATGCGCCGGTAGCGATGGCTGAGGCGCTTGAGCTGACCTTTGAAGGCATCCGAATACCGGATGATCATCAGCTCAATCCGCGTCGATACCGTCCCAGATGCTATCGAGTGGCTGCGTCCGTCCGGCGCTGACATCCCGCCAACCGTCACGGAGGGAGTCGGCAGCGCTCGGCCAGGGCTCGTCTGCCTCGATGCCCTCGCGGAACGAGTGCACCAGCCGCAGCAGCAGTGGCCGGTAACGCGCGGGCGTCAAGTCGATCTCGGCGTGTAGGCGCTCGGTGATGTCTTCGGTGGGCTGTCTCATGGCGCAGGCCCTCTGTTGTGTAACGGGTACCGTCGTGCCGTCGGGCCTCGGGTTGTGGGGTGTGCCCTCGGATTGTAGGCGGCGACCGGCGCAGATGTCGCGCGGCGCAGCACCTCGGACGATGCACCGAGCGGGCATTGCCGCCGTGTCATCGCGAGCGATCGCCGGGCCACGAGTGCATCGCCCGGAACATGATTGCAAGACCTGGCCGGGTTTCCTTTGACCCGGTTTCCTTTTAATAAGGGCTCTGACCCGAATGGCGCTAACTTAAGCCTCTTGTCCATACCAATCAGATGCTTGCGGGGTAGGAAACTCTAGCGGCAGGCCGGCCCCGGCAGGGTTTCCGCCCGATTCCGCTCCCTGAGCGTCCTGCAATCTCGCGATTTCGCGACGCAGGAGGACTATAAGTTACTGATTCTTAATAGTCGGTTCTTAAGTTAGCGCCATTCGGCTCTGACCCCTTTTCCCTCTATGCCGAGATCCCCATCCCAGCGCTTGCGGGCGAAGGTCTGCAGTGTTTCGGCGGCGGCGCGCATGAGCGCCGCGTAGACCGCGCTCGGGTGGTACTGCACCAGGCGGTCGAGGGCGTCGGGCAGGGTGAAGACGAGGTGGAAGTACTGGATCGGCAGCAGTTCCAGCTCTCGCGCATCGACCCAGGCGGCGCGCTGGGAGGCGCGGCACTTGGGGCAGTGGCGATTGCGGCAGGAGTTGTAGCTGATCTCGGTGTGGCCGCACCGGTCGCACTGATCGACATGGCCGCCGAGGGCGTTGGTGCGGCAGGTCTCGATGGCGTGCAGGGCGCGGCCTTGCTCGAAGCTCTGGTGGTAGCGGGCGCGGTAGTCGTTGCCGTACAGCCGAACTACTTCGGCCAGCTCGAACGCGGGCGGGTCGTAGTCGGCCGGGAATTCGCGGCGAATCTCGGCCGATTCGAGGCGGCTGCTCATCCATGCAGTATAGTCCGCTCGGCGGAGCGCGTCGCTTCGGGTGGTTATGTGCGAATGATCTATAAGTGAATCAGTCGCTTGCGCGCGCGTCCTTGGCGGGGACTGTTTATTTACTTAGTTCAACGTGTAATGGACAGAATCAGAAATATCAGACTATCCACAATGTGCCGCTCTTGAGCTAGACACACTGTAGCCAGTCAGTGAACTGTCGGCCGTCGCCGGCGACCCGCCGGCATCCTCTGCTCCCTGATCCGGTCCTACGAGAACGAAGCTAGCCCATGTCGGAGCCCGCGACAACCGTCCAGCAGACAATCGGTGCCTTCTGGACCCAGTTTTTGACGCTGGTCACGAATAGGGTATGCGGGAGGACGCGCATCCCTGGTCGGTGGTTCGCGCGGAGGGATTTGTGAAGGCCATGCAGCCACGGCGGCTGGCGGAGCTGACGCCCGCGGATATCGACTGCTACCTCGCCGCGCAGGGCCGCAACACCGGGCTTAGGCCCTGGCAGCTCGTGCAGATCGTTGATGCTATGCAGATGCTCGGGCAGACCGCGGAGGCGGCTTGGGCGGTGCGCGTGGAGTAGGCGCAGTGGCGCGGCTCGGCGAAGGGTTTGGCGTCGAGCCATCCAACCGTGGCGCGGGACGGTGCGCCCGCGCCGTCGCTGCCGGGCGGGCCGGCGCCGGGCGGGGATGGGGTGCCGGACTCGCTGCGGTGCGCAGGTTATCCGTGGCGCAGCTCGAAGCCCGGCGGGCCAGCGGTTGCCGGCCGTGCGGGCGGGTTTGGTCAGGCAGCGGGCTTAGGCGGCCTGCGCTTGGCTGCGCAGTTGCGCGGCAAGCTCCGGGTGCAGGTTGAGCGCGCCGGCGAGCGTATCCAAATAGGCCTGCTCGTCGGGGTTGGCCGTGTCGATGACGAAGAGCGATGCGAGGTAGACCTCGGCGGCGGCCTCCGGGGAGTCGGCGCCGGCGGCGATCTCCTGCACGTCCAGCGGGCGGGCGAGCTCGGCCTCCATCATGAGGCGAGTGTCGTCGTCGAGGCCGAGGCTGGCGAGTGAGCCCTGGATGGCGGCGCGCTCTGCGTCGTCGATATGGCCGTCGGCCTTGGCGGCGGCGATCATGGCCCTGAACAGCAGATGACTGCGCTCCTCCTGTTGCGCGCCCGGCAGCTCGGCCACCGGCGTGCCCGGGTTCGCGGTGTCGCCCTGGTCTGCCTGCCAGGTCTTGAAGGCGTCGAACGCGACCTTGCCGAGCAGCCCGAGGCCGCCCAGCGCGGCGGCGCTGCCGGAGAGCTTGCGCCCGGCTTTGGTGCCGAGCAGCGCCACCAGTGCGCCGCCCGCGAGGGCGCCCTTGCCGAGGTTGTTGAGCAAAGCGTCGCGCTCGGGTCCGGCCTCCGGCAGCTTGAGGTGTTGGTCGGCGAGGCTCGATCCCTGCGCCGTGAGCTGTTTGCCGGCGGCGAGCATCTGGTCGAGCATGTCTTTGAAGGCCATGGCGGATATCCTCTGAGTGTGGTGATCTTGACGGCCATTGCGGGCCGGCAGAGTCTAGCGCCATTCGCTTGCGGACTGGTGACCGAGCAATGAGGAAATTGCAAGACGATACCGGCGCTTGTCGCCCGCAGGCCGACATCGGCTGATGCAGATTCAGGCCCTGCTGCTCGCCGCCGGCGCGGGGCGTCGCTTCGGCGCCGACAAGCTCGCGGCGCGGCTCCCGGACGGCACGCCGGTGGGCGTCGCCGCCGCACGGAATCTGCTGGCGGCTGGCCGCGAGGTGCTGGCCGTGGTGCGCGCCGCGGAGGACGGCATCGGGCCGCTGCTGGCGGCGCTCGGCGTGCGCGTGGTCGGCTGTGCCGAGGCCGAGCTGGGCATGGGGCACAGCCTGGCCTGCGGGGTGCGGGCATCTCCCGAGGCCGACGGCTGGCTGGTGGCGCTGGCGGACATGCCCCGGGTGCAGCCCGCGAGCATCGCGGCGGTGGCCGCCGCGCTGGCCGGCGGTGCGGCACTTGCGGCGCCGGTGCTGGCGGGGCGACGCGGCCATCCGGTGGGCTTCGCGGGGTGTTGGCGCGAGCAGTTGCTTGCGCTCCGCGGCGACACCGGCGCGCGGGCGTTGCTGGCAGAGCATCCGGGCCGCATTGTCGGCGTGCCGGTGGACGACCCGGGCGTGCTGCGCGATGTCGATGTGCCGGCGGACCTGGATGCTTGGGCCTAGACGCCTGGAGCAGGGCCGAGGGCCGAGGGCCGATGGCCGAGGTCCAAAGCGGCCCTCCTCGGCCCTCGGCCCTCGGCCCTTCTTCACGCTGTTCCTGCCACGCGGCACGGCACCGGCGCCTTGCTTGCAGGTCCAACTATGGCAAGTTGCTTTACCATGAAAGTCGCGCGCGGCGCGCTCCTTAGTCCCCCTCTCCCCCTGGGAGAGGGCCGGGGTGAGGGAAACGGCCATGGCGAGCAGCGCCTTTCATCCTCCGGGGTGGCGCTGGTCGCCATGGCCGTTAGCATGCCCCGCATCGGCGGCTGGTCCGGCGCAGAGACCGACCCGCCGCCGAGGGAAACCGGACCACGAGACCACGATGAGTGCACCCCGCAAAGACCTGGACACCCCCGCGTCGTCCCGCGACGTTGACGCCTTTCTCTCGCAGGTGGCGAGTACGCCGCAGCGACGGCCCGCCGGGCCGCGCGGGCGGCTGATCTTCGCGATGGACGCCACCGCGAGTCGCGAGCCGAGCTGGGACCGCGCCGCGAGCATCCAGGCCGCGATGTTCCAGGAGACCCGTGACCTGGGCGGGCTGGAGGTGCAGCTCGTGCACTACGGCGGCTTCCGGGAATTTTCGGCCTCGCCCTGGTACGCCAGCGCGGAGGAGCTGCTGCCGCGTATGACCCGCGTCTTCTGCGCCGCCGGGCTCACGCAGATCGCCCGCGTGCTCGACCACGCCAAGGCCGAGGCCGGCCGCGGGCCGGTGCAGGCGCTGGTGTTTATCGGCGACTGCGTGGAAGAGGATCACGACGCGCTGGCCGGTCGCGCCGGTGAGCTGGGCCTGCTCGGCGTGCCCGTGTTCGTGTTCCAGGAGGGGCGCGAGCCGGGTGCCGAGCGGGTGCTGCGGGACATTGCGCGGCTGTCCGGCGGTGCCTGGTGCCCGCTGGACACCAATAGTCCGCAGGCGCTGAAGGACCTGCTCAGCGCCGTTGCCGTGTTCGCAGCGGGCGGGCGGCGCGCGCTGACGGACTTCGGGCGCAAGCGCGGCGGTGCGGTGCTGGCGCTGACGCGGCAGTTGGAGCGGTGATGGGCTTGGGCTTGGGCTTGGGCTTGGGGTCGGGCTTGGGGCTGGAATTGGTCTCTGAACGGGGAGGGTGCCGATGGGCCGGCTGATTGTACTGCTCGCGCTCGTCGCCGCGGTCTGGTGGTTTCTGTATTGGTTTCGCAGCACGCCCGCGCATCAAGTGGCGGCGGTGCTGCGCAAGGCGTTCATCTGGGGCGCCGTGGCGCTGGTGATCCTGGCCGTCGTGTCCGGCCGGCTCAACCCGATATTCGCGGCCGTTGCCGCTGCAGTGCCGGTGCTGTTTCGCGCGCTGAACCTGCTGCGGATGCTGCCGGCGCTGCAACGGCTGTTGCAATCGTTGGGGCTCGTTGCACCGGGCACGGCAGCGGGCGGCGGGGCCGGCGGCGGCCCGGGCGCCGGTTCGGCCGGCGGGCAGTCGTCCATCCGCACCCGCTATCTGGACATGACGCTGGAGCATGCCAACGGCACCCTCGACGGCCGCGTGCGCGAGGGGCCGTTCTCGGGTCAGCGCCTGTCTGCGCTGGCGCTGCCGCAGCTCTTACGGATGCTGGAGCTATACCAGGAGGCGGACGCCCGCTCCGCCGCCGTGCTCACGGCGTATCTGGACCGCGAGCACGGCGATGACTGGCGCGAGGCCGTGGCCGCTGGTGCGGGCGGCAGCAGCAGCGGGCAGGCGCCGGCGCGCGGCGGCATGAGTAAGGAGGACGCCTGGTCCATCCTGGGTCTAACGCCCGGCGCTACTGCCGAGGACGTGCGCGCCGCGCATCGCCGCCTGATGCAGCGCCTGCACCCGGACCGCGGCGGCAGTGACTACCTGGCCGCGCAGATCAACGCCGCGAAGGATCTGCTGTTGGGGGAGTGAGGGAGGATGCTCAGTTTGTGCCAGCCGTATCGAAATCGACGTCGCAATCGCTATCGCTATCGCTATCGATATCGATATCGCAATCGACGCTGAGCGACTTCGCACGACACCAGTGTCTATCGATCCCGCTCCCTCTCCCGCTCCCGCACCTGCACCCACCCCCACCCCAATCGACTGAGCTTGTTATGCCGACGCCCCGCAAAGCCCCATCGCTCCTGGCCATCTCCATCGCCTGGTCCGCCGCCATCGCCTTCGTCATGACGGCCGTCACCTTTCTGCATCAGACGCCGGGCGAGGTTGCCAACGCGGCCGGCGACCTCGGCCCGGGGCAGGTGGGCATGCTGTTTCTGGCCTGGTTCGTCGCCGCCGAGCTTACGCTGCTCATTGGCGGCGGCCTGTATCTGGGCGTGACGCTGTTGCTGCGTGGGGGGCGGCAGGGGCGCGGCTGAGTGCGGGCTGCTGACCTTCAGCAGGCGATTGCGCGCACCCCCGGATGGGTGATTCGCCTACACTTGCGCCCATGCCGACCCCTGCCCGCAGACCGCTCAAGACCCGCGGCACCGCCTGGGCCGGCGCGCTCGCGCGCGCGCTGGTGCGAGCGCGCGTGGCGCCGAACACCATCTCCGTCGCGAGCATGCTGTTTGCCTCGCTCGGTGCGGCCGCGCTGCTCGGCGCCGCGGCGGCCGGCCCTGGCGCGCGAGGCAGCCTCTTTGTGCTCGCGGCCGTTTGTGTTCAGTTGCGGCTGCTGGCGAACATGCTGGACGGCATGGTCGCGCTGGAGGGCGGCCTGGGCGGCCCGGATGGCCCCGTGTTCAACGAGCTTCCGGACCGCATCGCCGATCCGCTGCTGATCGTGCCCGCCGGCTACGCGTGCGGGCTCGCGTGGTCCGTGGAGCTGGCCTGGACGGCCGGCCTGCTCGCGCTGCTCACGGCCTATATCCGCTGCCAGTGCGCGGCGCTCGGCGTCGCCGAGGACTTTCGCGGGCCCATGGCCAAGCCGCACCGCATGGCTGCGCTGACCCTGGGGCTGTTGCTCGCGGCGGCGCTGATCCCGGCCGGTTGGGACGGCCAAGTGCTCATGCTCACGCTGCTGGTGCTGGTGCTCGGCACGGCCTGGACGGCCGCCCGCCGCGCCTGGCGCCTGATCGCCACGCTACGGGCCGGGCCGGGAGCATGACGGCGCCGCGCGCATCCGCCCGGCTCGCCGCGGGCCTGCTGGTGGTGCTGACCCGGCTGGTGACCGGCGTTCGCGCGCATGGGCCGGGGGTGGCGGAGCTGGCCGCCGCGGGCGTGCGGCAGCGCGTGTACTTCGCCAATCACACGAGTCACCTGGATGCGCTCGTCATCTGGTCCACGCTGCCGCCGGCAGCGCGCGTGCGCACCCGCCCGGTGGCGGCGCAGGACTATTGGGATCGGCCGGGGCTGCGACGCTGGGTCGCCGTCGATGTGCTCAATGCGCTGTGTATCCCGCGGGGTGCGCAGGCGGCGCGGGATGCCCTGCACCGGCTGGACGCTGCGCTCGGTGCCGGTGACTCGCTGATCCTGTTTCCGGAGGGCACGCGCGGCGACGGCGACGCGCTCGCGACGCTGAAGCCGGGGCTCCATCGCATTGCCGAGCGGCACCCCGGCGTTGATCTGGTGCCCGTGCATCTGGAGAACCTGAGCCGCATCCTGCCCAAGGGCGAGGTGCTGCCGGTGCCGCTCATCGGCCGCGCGCTGTTCGGTGTTGCGATCCGGCTTGAGCCGGGCGAGGGCCGCGAGGCCTTCCTCGGCCGCGCGCGGGATTGCCTGCTGGCGCTGCGCGCGCAGTGCGCGGGTGGCGCTCGGCAGGCGGGCGCCGCGCCATGTCCGTGAGCTTCGACGCCGAGACGCTGTGGCTCATCGGCGGCGTGATCGCGCTGCTGTCGGTGGCGAGCGTCGTCGGCTGGCGGCTGCAACGGCGCGAGCGCGCCGGCAGCGGGCAGGGCGTCGATCAGGACGTCGATCCGAGCAAGCGCGCCGCCGTCATCGCGAACCTCAACGCCCGCATCCGCGCCTGGTGGGTGATGATCGCGGTCTTCGTCGCGGCGCTCGCCACCGGCGGCATCGGCTCCGTGGTGCTGTTCGCGCTGTTGTCGTTTGTGGCGCTGCGGGAGCTGATTACGCTGACGCCGACGCGCCGCGGCGACCATCGGGCGCTGTTCTGGGCATTTTTCGTGTTCATCCCGGTGCAGTACGGCTTCGTCGCTGGCGGCTGGTACGGGATGTTCGCGATCTTTATCCCCGTCTATGCCTTCCTGTTCATACCGCTGCGCAGCGCGCTGGCCGGGGACACGCAGGACTTTCTCGCCCGCACCGCCAAGATCCAGTGGGGGCTCATGCTCGCCGTGTACTGCGTGAGCCATGCGCCGGCGCTGTTGATGCTGCAGATCCCGGGCTACGAGCACGAGGGCGCCAAGCTGCTGCTGTTTCTGGTGGTGGTCGTGCAGCTCAGCGACGTGCTGCAGTACGTCTTCGGCAAGACCCTCGGCCGGCGGCCCGTCGCACCGACGGTGAGCCCCAATAAGACCGTTGAGGGCACGCTCTACGGCATCGGTGCCGCATCGCTCGCGGGCGCGGGGCTCTGGTGGATCACGCCCTTTAGCCCGCTAGGGGCCTTGGCCATTGCGCTGGCCATCACTTGCGCCGGCTTCGCGGGCGGTCTGGTGCTCTCCGCCATCAAGCGCGACCTGGGCGTGAAGGACTTCGGCAGCCTCATCGAGGGCCACGGCGGCGTGCTGGACCGCATCGACTCCCTGTGCTTCGCGGCGCCGTTGTACTTTCACCTCGTGCGCTTCTTGTATACCTGAACGTAGAGGCGCCGCTACGCGCTCATGTCGCCGTTCCGTCCCCGCGCGCGGCCGGCGCGCCGGCCATCCGCCCGGCGATGTCCAGCGCCTCGGACAGGTTCCGCGCCAGCTCCACGGACCCTTGCTTCGGGCGCACGCCAGCGCGACGCAGCTTCAGAAGCATGCGCGGTGCGAGGTTTGCGACCACCAGCGCCACGCCGCGGCCGGCAAGGTCCTTGACGATGGACTCCATGGCGACGATGCCGGTCATGTCGAGCATGGTCACGTCGCCCATGTCCAGCACGACGACGCGGATGTCGGGGTTCACCACCGCGATGCTCTTCAGCGCCCGCTGCGCGGAGCCGAAGAAGAGCGGCCCGTTGATGTCGTAGACAACAACGCCGGGCGGCAGCGCCGCTTGGTGCGCGTGCTCCGGCCGCGTGTCGTCGATGAGCTTGACGTCGGTGAGTGCGATGCTGGCGCGGATGAACAGGACGCTCGCGAGCGCCATGCCGACGCCCACCGCGATCACCATGTCGAACAGCACCGTCAGCGTGAAGCAGGCGAGCAGCGTCGCCCGG
This sequence comes from Thiohalocapsa sp. ML1, assembly GCF_001469165.1. GTDB lineage: Bacteria > Pseudomonadota > Gammaproteobacteria > Chromatiales > Chromatiaceae > Thiohalocapsa. The sequence continues at coordinate 85,897 of NZ_JABX01000009.1, forward strand.
TCCGCGTTCGGCGCGATGCGCAGCGTGCGCACGAAGTGGTCCGCGTCGCTCATGTGCCAGGCCACGATCACGAGCAGCGCCGCCATGGTCGCCATGGGCACATAGGCGAGCCATGGCGCCAGCACCAGCACCGCTGCGAGCAGAAACAAGGCGTGCACCACGCCCGCCAGCGGCGACCGCGCGCCGGCGCGCACGTTGGTGGCGGTGCGGGCGATGGCGGCCGTGGCCGGTATGCCGCCGAACAGCGGCGCGAGGATGTTGCCGATGCCCTGGCCGATCAGCTCGTCATTGGGGTCGTGCCGGCGCCCGGACATGCCGTCTGCCACCACCGCGCACAGCAGCGACTCCAGCGCGCCAAGCACGGCGATGGCGAGCGCCGAGCCGAACAGGCCGCGGATCAGCTCAAACGACAGCCCGACTGGCCGGCCGTCCGGCCCCGGCTGTTCCCAGGGCCAGGCGAAGGCGGGCAGCAGCGGCGGGATGCCGCTGCCGGTGAGGCCGCCGATGTCGTAGTGGAAGCGCGAGCCGATGGTCGCGACGCTGAAGCCCTCGAGCAGGTGCCCGGCCGTCCACGCCAGCACCGATCCCACCACCACCGCCACCAGGTGCGCGGGCACGCGCTTGTCGATGCGCGGCCACAGGATCAGCACCGCCAGCGTCGCGCCGCCGATCAGCGCCTCCTGCCAGCGCAGCGTCGGCAGTGCACCGAGCGTCGCCGCCAGCCGGTCGGTGAAGTGGCCGTCCGCCAGGGCCAGGTCCAGCCCGAGCAGGTCCTTGATCTGCAAGGCCGCGATGACCACGCCGATGCCCGCGGTGAACCCCACTGTCACCGGGTAGGGCACCAATTCGATCAGCGCGCCCAGCCGCCCGAGACCCATGCCCACGAGCAAGATGCCCGCGAGCAGCCCGGCGATGAGCAGCCCGCCCAGCCCGTGCGCCTGCACGATGGGCAGCAGCACCACCACGAAGGCCGCCGTCGGCCCGGAGATGTTCACCGCCGAGCCGCCCGTCAGCGCAATCACCGCCCCCGCGACGATGGCCGTGTAGAGCCCGTGCTGCGGCGGCAGGCCCACCGCGATGGCCAGCGCCATGGACAGCGGCAGTGCCACGATGCCGACGGTAAGCCCCGCGAGCACATCGGCGCGAAGATCCCCCAGGGTGCGACGTTCGGCGAAGCTGGACCTCAGTGCATGGAACAAGGTAGTGCGGCTCGGTTGATTGGCAGGATCGATGACGATGCGTCGCTGGCTGTGCCGTCCCTGCCGCGCTAAGATAACCGGTTTTCTCTGCAGCTTCGCACCCGGGCGACGCATCCATGTCCCAGCTTCACGAGCAGGTCGCGCGACGGCGCACCTTCGCGATCATTTCCCACCCGGACGCGGGCAAGACGACGCTGACGGAGAAGCTGCTCTTGTTCGGCGGCGCCATCCAGATGGCCGGCACGGTCAAGGGCCGCAAGGCGGCGCGGCATGCGACCTCCGACTGGATGGAGCTGGAAAAGCAGCGCGGCATCTCGGTGACCTCGTCGGTCATGCAGTTCCCTTACGGCGAGTCCATCGTGAATCTGCTCGACACGCCGGGGCACGCGGACTTCTCCGAGGACACCTATCGCGTCTTAACGGCGGTGGACTCGGCGCTGATGGTCATCGACGCGGCCAAGGGCGTGGAGGAGCGGACCATCAAGCTGATGGAGGTCTGCCGACTGCGCACGACGCCGATCCTCACCTTCGTGAACAAGTTGGACCGCGAGGGGCGCGACGCCGTCGAGATCCTGGACGAGATCGAGGACGTGCTGAGGATCCGCTGCGCGCCGGTGACCTGGCCCATCGGCATGGGCAAGCGCTTCAAGGGCGTCTACGACCTGCGCCATGACCGCACGCACCTGTTCAGCGCCACCCACGGCGGCAAGATCCAGACCGGCGAGGTCATCGAGGGGCTTGCCAACCCGCGCATGGACGAGCTGCTCGGCGATCAGGCCGCGGAGCTGCGCGACGAGTTGGAGCTGGTGCAGGGGGCGAGCCATCCGCTGGATCTCGACGCCTACCGCCGCGGCGAGCAGACGCCGGTGTTCTTCGGCTCCGCGATCAATAATTTCGGCGTCAAGGAGCTGCTCGATGCCTTCGTCGAGTACGCGCCGCCGCCGCGCCCGCGGGAGGCCGGCAGCCGTGTTGTGGACCCGGAAGAGGACCGGTTCTCGGGTTTCGTGTTCAAGATCCAGGCGAACATGGACCCGGCGCACCGCGATCGCGTCGCCTTCCTGCGCGTCTGCTCCGGCAGCTACAAGCAGAACATGAAGCTCAAGCACGCGCGTATCGGCAAGACGGTCCAGGTGGCCAACGCCATCACCTTCCAGGCCGACGAGCGCCGGCGCGTGGAGGAGGCCTGGCCGGGCGACATCATTGGCCTGCACAACCACGGCACCATTCAGATCGGCGACACCTTCACCGAGGGCGAGGACCTGAAATACGGCGGTATCCCGTACTTTGCCCCGGAGCTGTTCCGTCGCGTGGTGCTGAAGGACCCGCTCAAGACCAAGGCGCTGCAGAAGGGCGTGCTGCAGCTCTGCGAGGAGGGCGCAACCCAGGTGTTTCGCCCGCTCAAGAACAATGACCTGATCCTGGGCGCCGTCGGCATTCTGCAGTTCGACGTGGCCGCGTATCGGCTCAAGGACGAGTACGGCGTGGAGGCCATCGTCGAGCCCGTGTCGGTGCAGACCGCGCGCTGGGTGAATTGCAAGGACCCGAAGCTCTTGGAACAGTTCAAGGTCAAGGCCCATGAGAACCTGGCGCTGGACGGCGACGACCAGCTCGTTTACCTGGCCCCGACGCGGGTGAACCTGTCGCTCACCGAGGAGCGCTGGCCGGATATTCGGTTCTCGGCGACCAGAGAGCTTTGAAGAAAGTTTGAAGTTTGAAGTTTGAAGGGAGAAGGATAAAGAAAGTTTGAAGTTTGAAATTTGAAGGGTGAAGTTTGAAGGGTGAAGTTTGAAGGGTGAAGTTTGAAGGGTGAAGTTTGAAGTGGAAGAAGGGGCGGAAAGCTTGAAGGGTGAAGGGGGAATCGTGACAGGGGAGGACGCTTGAGATGGGAGGGGATGCAGTGCGACGCGGTCGTGGCCGTTTCAAACTTCAAACTTCGAGCTTCACACTTCAAGCAGTGGTGCCCGGCCTGCTGGGTCCGGTGCCGGCGCTGGAGCGGGCACCGCGCACGCCGACGCTGGATCTGCTGCTGGAGCGCGCGCGGGTTGAGCCCGCCGGTGCGGACCTACCGACGCTGCTGCTGGATTGCTTCGGTGCCGAGGCCAGTGCGCCCTATGCGCTCGCCGCCGACGACCCTGGCTGGGACGGGCAGGGCTGGTGGCTGCACGCGGACCCCGTGCACCTGCGCGCGGACCGGGACCTGCTGCGGCTCTTCGACGCCCGCCATCTGGGCATCAGCCGAGCGGAGGCTGACGCGCTGGTGGCGGCGCTGAACGCACACTTCGCCGCCGACGGCCTGCGTGTGCACGCGCCGGTGGCGGATCGCTGGTATCTTCGCTGCGAGCCGCCGCTCGCGCTCGCCACCACGCCGCTGGCCGCGGTGGTGGGCCGGCACATCGACGGTTCCCTGCCCACCGGCGCCGACGCCGGGCGCTTCGCCGCGCTGATGAGCGAGGCGCAAATGCTGCTCTTCCAGCACGACGTGAGCCGCCGCCGCGAGGCCGCCGGCAGGCCCGCCGTGAACGGCCTCTGGTGCTGGGGTGGTGGCGCTTGGGCGCGGCCGGCGACGCCACCGGACCTCGCGGTCGGCACTGGGTCGCTGCTTCAGGGGCTCGCGCTGGCGGCAGGCGTTGCCATGGTCGCGGAGACGCCGCTTGCGACGCTGCTCGCGGCGCCCGCCAGCCGCGTGCTGGTGGTGCAGGATGCCCTCGCCGACGCGCTGCACGACCAAGATGCAGACGCCTGGGCCGCCGCCGCCGAGCGGCTCGATGCCTGGCTCGCCGCCGTGCCGGCGGCGCTGCGCTCGGGTGCCTTGGCCGAGCTTCGGCTCTATGCCGGCGATGGGTTTTGCCGCGTCGTGCAGCGGGCGGGGCTGCGTAGGGTGCTGTCGCGGCGGCCCTGGCGGCGGCGGCAAACCCTGGCGGTGCGGGCGACGCTGCCGCCGGAGGCGTCGGCCTGATGGGCTTGCCGGTGTGTCGGGATCGGGATCGAGATTCTCCCCCTTAACGCATTTGGCTCAAGCGGCGTCGAAGTGCGAAACCCTTGTGTCGCGCGATGTCGCTCACCGTCGATCTCGATCGCGATAGCCCACGTTGCCGCTGCGACGGTTGTACCCGTAATGCTTGAATCTTCACTTAGCGATCGTGCAGGGCGGTCAAGGCGTCCGGGTTGGCCGGTCAGGTCCGATGCCTAGTTCTTGGCATAGACGTAGATGAGATAGCATTGTTCCTTGCTCAGCCAGTGGTAGTCCGAACATTCAGGACGACTTGGCTTCGGTATCCGACCGGGGCTCGACGCGGCTCGGCGCTTACTCCGGCGGTAGTCGCAGCACCTTCCAACTCCCGTCAACGTCGCACATATCCGCGGTGGTGACGGTGTCGGTGCCGCGGGCGTGGTTCATGATGCGCACCCGCCGGCAGGACAGGCCCTCGTGCTCGAACTGCATCAGCACCTCGGCGCGGCCTTGGCTGCCCGTCTCCGGGTTCTCCCAGTCGCGGGCCGGCGCGCCCTCGGGTGCGGCGAGCACCGCGTTCAGGTTCGCGGACATCAACGCGGCGTCGTCCCCGCGGAAATAGCGGATGGCGCCCTGGTCCAGAAAGCTGTAGCTCGACGCCGCGGCGCCGTTGCAGAACAGCAGCAGAAGCGCAACGGTGCACAGGCCGGCGGGGCCGGATCGGTCCAGGTCAAAGGCAGGCATGAGGCTCCTCGTCTGGCAGCAAACAGCCGCTTGAGTATAGCTCGCGGCCCTAGATTGCTTGACGGCACCGAAAAGGGCCAAGGGCCAAGGGCCAAGGGCCAAGGGAGCCCTCCTCGGCCCTTGGCCCTTGGCCCTTGGTTCACCTGCGGCGACGACCGGATTGCGCAAGAAAGCGCGCAGTGCCCTGGTCGGTCTGACGCTCGGCCTCCCCGGGCTGTGCCGCCTCCACCAGCGTCGGCTTCAGCACCCGCAACAGCTCCGCGCTCGCGAGCCCGATGATGTAGCCGCGCTTGCCGCCGTTGATGTAGATGCGCGGCAGCGCCGCAATGGAACGCTCGCAGTACACCGGCATGCGGGCGCGGGTGCCGAAGGGTGAGGTGCCGCCCACCTGGTAGCCGGAATGCTTGTCTGCTACCGCCGGCAGACAGGGCGCAACGCGCTTCGCGCCGATGGCCTTGGCGAGCACGCCGGTGGCGACCTCGCGGTCGCCGTGCATCAGGACCACCAGCGGCTGCTTCGCCTCGTCCTCCATGATCAGCGTCTTGATGACAAGGTGCTCATCGACGCCGAGCTGCGTCGCAAACTCCGCCGTGCCGCCGTGCTGGTAGTCGTACGGATAGCCGTCGAAGGCGACCCCGGCCGAGCGCAGCACGCGTACCGCCTGGGTCACCGGTTCCTTCTGCTTGGCCATGCGCTAGCGAGGCAGAGCGTCAGACCGACCAGGGCAGGAGCGCGTGTTGCGCAACCCGCTGGTTGTCTTTGAACCGAGGGGCGAGGACCGGGGGCCGAGGAGGAAGCCCGCCTCGGCCCTCGGCCCTCGGCCCTCGGCCCTCAACATTCGGTGCACCAAGCAATCTACCAATGCCCCGTGCCCGCCTCGCCCTTCCATGGCCCCACGATGTCCGACGTGATCCAGCCGCCGTAGAAGCCGCCGGCCTGTGCGCGCGCCTGGTCGCCGGCGACGAAGCACCGCAGCGGTGCCGGATAGCAGGCGAGCCAGCCGGCGATGCCGGCGGCGTCGTCGAAGGCGTCCGGATAGCGCCACACGGCGTTGTCGATGCGCCCGTCGTCGAGCGCGACGTGGAAGTATTCGGCGCGGCCTTTCCACTCGCAGAAGCTCCGGCGCGCGGACGGCACCAGCGGCGTCATGTCCCAGGCCGCGGGCGGCAGGTAGAAGGTGGGCGGGCTGCCGGTTTCGAGCACCCGGATCGCGCCCTCGGTGCGCGCGAGGCGCCGCTCGCCGGCATAGACCTCCACCAGCCGCGTGTCCGGCACATAGGCCGGCGGGCGCGGGTAGTCCCAGACCGATTCCTGTCCCGGGCCGGGCGCGACGGCGAAGTCCGGGCGCTGCTGGCCGCGCCAGCGCCAGGCGGCGCGGGCCTGTTCCAACTGCTTGTCGATGGTCATCGGCTTACTCGGTGGATCGACCTGGATTTGCTTCAAAATACTTGCAGATGAGTCAAGTTCCGAACGGCGTCGGACCGGCCAAGTGCGTCGAAATCGAAATGAGCTCGGTCGCCACTCGGTTCGATTTCGATAGCGATTTCGATAGCGATGAGCACGACTTGTCGAACGGCACCTGAGCGAAGGGCGAAGGGAGCACTCCTCGGCCCTCGGCCCTCGGCCCTTCATGTCGCTACGTCTTCCTCCAAATCAGCGTGCGATTGTTGACAGGCATCGCGATGTCGTCTTCAAGGGCGAGCCCCGCGGCGTCGGCGACGCGGGTCAGGTCGTTGAGGTCGCGCACGCCGGAGTGCGGATCGCGTAGCCGGAGCGCGTGGTCGAAGTCCGCGTTGCTCTGGCTCGTGTGACGGCCGCCGTAGCTGAACGGGCCGTAGAGCGCGAAGGGTGCGCCCGCCGGCAGCAGTGCGCCGACGCCCGCGAACATGCGCTCCACCTGCGGCCAGGACATGATGTGTGCGGTGTTCGCGCTGTAGGCGGCGTCGAAGGGCAGCGCCGGTTCGATGGCCGGCCAGGCGCCGTCGACGTCGAGCGCCAGCGCCGGCGGCAGGTTTGCCAGGGCGGCCTCGGTGATCCAGCCGTTGATGCCGGGCAGGTACGCCGGCACGTCGCTGCACTGCCAGACGAGGTGCCGCAGTGCAGGTGCGAAATGCACCGCGTGCTGACCGGTGCCGCTGCCGATCTCCAGCACGTGGCGGCGCTGCGCGAGCAACGGCGCGAGCACTGCAAGGATCGGTGCTTTGTTCTCCTCGCAGGCGGGGGAGAACGGCTTGTCCACTTGGGCGAATGACATCGGCTCTGGCTGCGAGAATAGCGACAAAGGCCGTCATTTTGCGCATCGGTGCGGTATTTCAACGCCTGACCGGGAGCCGCCGCACGATGGCGGCGCTGCGGATGCCGATGGGATTCCGCTATCATCGGGGGCGAAGCCACATTTCAGAGCTGCACTTTAGAGCCGCCCTTACGCGCCCGAAGCCCGCCCCCGAAGCCCGCCCCCGAAGCCGTCGTCGCCATGTATCCACTCGCCACCGCCTTGCTCACCGCGGCCGCGCTGCTGCCCATCGGCTGCGCGGGGCCGGACCGGGGCGCCGTCGAGCCGCCGCCGGGGCCGCAGATGGCCGCCGTTACCGCCCAAGCGGGTGCCGCTTCGGGCGCGGGCGCGGACCTCGGCATTGATCTGCGCCAGCCGCCGCGCTCGCGCTCCGCCGAGGAGCCGGTCACCGACTTGCCCGATGCGGGCGAGCAGCCCGGCCCGGACCCCGGCACGGCGCTGCCGGATGGGGACCCCGTGGTGCGCCAGGCGGTCGCCGAGCGCTGTGCGGACCGCCCGGCCAGCATCACCGAGGAATCGCTGCTGCGTAGCCTGGTGGTGGACCTGAACACCCAAGGTGTGCCGCCCGCCTTGGCCGCGGATGCGCTCATTATCGGCCGCTGCGGTGACCTGGCGGACATCGTCACGGAGGTCGTCGCGCGGGGCGGCGCGGACGCGGCGGTGCCGGTCATTGAGCGCGCCGTCGCCCTCACCGGCGGCGCCGCTGCGCCGGTGGTGGAGCGAGCCGCCGCGGCGGGCCTGCTGCTCGCCGGGCGGGAGCGCGTCAATTGGTCGGCGAGCGCGCCGTCGCCCCTCGCCGGTGCCGATGGCGACTACGCCATGCTGTATTTCCCGCTCGGCGGCGATGCCGCGGCCGGCGAGACCGGGCCGATGAGCCTCGCGCAGCTCTTCGGCCACGGTGAGCCGGGCTATGGCATCTACACCTACATCGTCTACGGCGGGGACGCCGGGGCGGCGGGCGAGCGGCTCGCCGCCTATCGCGAGCTGTTGCGCGTCATCGAGACCTACGTCCTCGTGGCGGGCGCCGGCAATCTGCAAGCGGACCCGAGCGCGCACACTTTCCTTGTTCCTGTGTACGCCGGTCGCGACGGCGCCCCGCTGGAGGAGCGCACCGGCCCGGAGCTGTCCGCGGCGATGCGCGACGAGCTCGCGAGCCATCTGCGTCGGGGCGGGCAGCCGGCGCTTGCGGCGCGGCTCGCGACCTCGCCCGGGCCCTTCCTCGTCTCCAGCCTGGAGCCCAGGCTCGTGCCCGGCAGCGCACAGGCGCCGCGGATGATCGTGGACCTGAGCGGCGTCGGCCCCGAGTACATGTACAGCGTCGTAGACGCCTATGACCAGCAGATTCCGCCCGATCTGTCGGGGCGCGTCGACAGCCTGCTCGCGGTGCGCGAGCGGCTCATCGGCATGTTCCCCGATGGCGTGCTCGATGCCAATGCGTCATCGCCGGCGGCCGGCGACTGGGTGTTCCTGCTCGGCCGGCGCACGACGGCCCAGATCCGCGCCGCGACCGGCGGTGCGCTCGCCATGACGGATCAGCGCCGCTGAGCGGCAGGGGCAACGCATGCTCGGACCACGCATCGGTGGCATCTTCAAGTTCCTGATCGGCATCCTGCTGCTGCAGGTGGCCACGGCGCTGTTGACCTACACGGCGCTGATGACGGACCTCAAGCAGACCGCCTATCTGTTCGCCGCCCTGGGCGCGACGCTGGGCGTGATGGTGGCGCTGTGGTTCGACTCCGTGATCGGCAGCGTCAAGGAGCACGCCATGGCGCGGCAGCAGAAGCGCCACTCCCGCGAGCGCGAGAAGATCCGCATGCAGGCCGAAAAGGACAAGCTCAAGCTCGCCAAGCAGCGCCGGCGGAGCTCCGGCGGCGCGACGCTGAAGACCGGGCTCGCCGTCGGCGGCACCGTCGGCGTCGGTGTGGCCCTGATGCTCGCGCAGCTCATGACGCTCGGGCTGCTGACCATCTCCGCCGCCGGCGGCGCGGCGCTCGGCTACGGCATCCGGTCGCGGCAGGAAAAGATGATTCGCGCCCGCGAGCAGAAACAAGCCGAGAAGCTCCTCTTCGCCGAGCAGGATCTGCCGCTTCTCACCGCAGACAGCGAGCCCCAGCCCGACAAGCGCCGGCCGCGCAAGCTGCCGGTGGAGTAGGGCGGGTTGGCGGCTTCCCAGCGGGGGCGTCGCGTTTTTCGCCGCGAGCGCAGGCCGGTGGGGCTGAGCTTCGTGAAGAGTCAAAAATAACCGGTTCACCCGTCGCAGCGGAACCCAAGTTGGGCGATCGCTATCGCTGTCGACGGTGAGCGACATCGCACGACACAAGGGTTTAGCACTTCGGTGCCGCTTGAGCCAAATGCGGCTAGGGGTAAGATTTCGATTTCGATTTCGATCCCGACGAACGGCCGGCGGAACGTCAGTCTCGGAGCTGAGTTCACCACCCTCGAAAGTACCAGCCGTTGTCCCATTCCGGCAGCTCAGTGGCCGGCGGCGACTGCTTTGGCCAGTCCGGCGGGGCTGCCGGCTTGGCGTCGGGCATGGCCGGCGCGGGCTGTGCGGTGCCGGGAGGGGGCGGCCAGGGCGTGACCCAGGGGCCCATGTTCATGAACAGGCGCCGTTCTTCCGCCATCATTTCGCGCCGGTCCCGCAGGTCCCGCAGCTCCTGCCGGCGGCGCTCGATGGTCTGTTCCAGTGCCTCGTGCCGGGCGCTGCCGACGGGGTCCATGGCGCGGCGCCGAGCCTGATGCTCGACCCGGCGGTGCTCCTGCAATGCGCGGCGCTGCGCACGCACGGCGTCCAGCCAGCGGGGGTATGGGTCCTGCGCTGCGTCACCGGGTGCGATCCAAGGCTCGGCGTCGCCCCGCTCTGCGTTCCCGGCGGCGCCGGCAGTTGCCGCCATGGCCGGGTTGCGGCCTGGACCCGTCGGCTCCGCGCTGGCCGGCGACACGACACCGAGCCATGCCGCAACCGCCGCCGCGAGGCAGCACGATGCGAGGCGCAGGCCCCGAGCGGAGTCGGGAACGGCACCGATTGTCGATCGGTACGCTGAGGCTATTCGACTCATAACGCCCTGGGGCCCTGGCTGAGCGACTACTGGCTTGCTTTTAGGACAGCGCGCGGGGCGCGTCAATGGACCGCCGCTGGACGCCGCGGTTCTGCTCGGGAAAGATCGGATGGCTGCAATGGCATGGCCTCATGAGGGTTCCAGCGGCGGGCCGGGGGTGGTGGGTCAGCGGGTTGCACTGGCCGGCGTTTCCAACCGCTCGTGAATCTGCTGGCGCAGGCAGGTGAGCACGGTCTCGCAGGTGATGGGCGCGGCGTCCTGGGTGGAGATGAAGAAGACGTCGTCCACCTCCGCGCCGATGGTGGCGATCTTGGCGCTCTGCAGGCGAATGTCGCAGGCCTCGAAGACGGCGCCGATCTCGGCCAAGAGACCCGGGCGGTCGAGTGTCGTCAGCCGCATCATGGTGCGCCGGTTGCGGGGGTCCTCGGCGAAGCTGACCCGCGTCTCCACCGGGAAGTGCCGATGCTGGCGCGGCAGGCGGCGGTTCACCACCGGTTGCTCGTCGTCGCGGCGGCGCAGCGTCACGAGTAGGAGCTCGCGCAGCTCGTCTGTTTCTTCGCCCTGGTCGATGGGCCGATGATCGGGCCCGAGCACCTGGAAGGCGTTGACCGCATAGCCGTCGTCGGTGGTGGTGATGCGGGCGTCCATGATGCTGAGCGCGCGCTGATCGAGCAGCGCCGTGATGCGCACGAACAGGTTCTTCTCGTCGCGCGTGAACAGGAACACCTCGGTGCAGCCGCGCGACACCACCGGGCGGATTAGCACCAGCGGCAGCCCCTCCGGCCCGGCGGCGAGGATCTGCTGCGTCTGCCAGGCGATTTCCTCCGGCGAGCTCGGCGTGAAGAAGTCCATGCCGAACCGGCTCCAGAGGTCGCGGCAGGCGTCGGCGTCGATGCGCTCGAAGGCGAGCAGGCGCATGGCCTCGCGCTGCTTCTGCTCGATCATCTCGTCCTGGGCCTGGGGGTTCTCGAGCCCGCGCGATAGTGCGCGGCGCGCGGACTGGTAGAGGTCGCGCAGCAGCGCGTTCTTCCAAGAGCTCCAGCGCTTGGGGTTCGTGGCGCGCGAGTCGGCGACGGTGAGCAGATAGAGATAATCCAGCCGGTTCGCATCCCCCACCTGCTCGGCGAAGGCCTGCACCACCACCGCGTCCGAGATGTCCTTGCGCTGGGCGGTCATGGACATCAGCAGATGATGCTCCACCAGCCAGGCGACGAGCCGGCTGTCATACTCGCTCAGGTAATGGAGCTGGCAGAAGTCCCAGGCCTCGCGGGCGCCAAGCGCGGAATGATCGCCGCCGCGGCCCTTGGCGATGTCGTGGAAGAGTCCGGCAAGGTATAGCAGCTCCAGCTTCGGAATACCTTGAGCGATGGCGCTGCAGAGCGGAAACTCGCCGTTGTGCTCCGGGATCGAGAAGCGGCGCAGGTTGCGCAACAGGCGCAGCGTGTGCTCATCCACGGTGTAGACGTGGAACAGGTCGTACTGCATGCGCCCGACGATGTTCGCGAAGGCCGGCACGTACGCGGCGAGCACGCCGTAGCTGTTCATGCGCCGCAGTGCGGCGGTGACGCCCCGCGGCTGGCGCAGGATCTCCATGAACAGGCTGCGCGCGCGCACGTCCTCGCGGAACGCGTCGTCGATGCGGTGGCGATGCTCGCGGATGAGCCGAATGGTGCTGGCGCGCACGCCCATCAGCTCCGGGTGCTGCTGCAGCAGCAGGAAGATCTCCAGCAGCGCGAACGGGGTGCGGGCGAAGACCTGCGAATGGGTCACCTCCAGGTAGCCGCTGCGCACCTGAAAGCGTTTGTTGAGCGGCTCCGGCGGGCCGATCTGGTCATGCAGCAGGATTGCCTCCTGGAATAGCTGCATCAGCATCTCGTTCAGCCGATTCAGCTCCATCACGGCGCGATAGTACTGCTGCATGAACTGCTCCACCGCCAGGTTGTCGCCCTGGTCGGTAAAGCCGAACTCGTCGGCGAGCGTGCGCTGGTAGTCAAACAGCAGGCGGTCCTCACGCCGGCCCGTGAGCCGGTGCAGTGCGAAGCGGATGCGCCAGAGCAGCGCTTGGTCGTCGCACAGCGCCAGATACTCGGTCTCGGTCAAGAAGCCCTGCTCCACGAGCTGATGCAGGGAATCGGCCCCGAAATGGCGCTTCGTGACCCAGGCGATCATCTGGATGTCGCGCAGCCCGCCCGGGTTCTCCTTGATGTTCGGCTCCAGGTTGTAGGCGGTGTCGCCGTACTTCCGGCGGCGCTTGCGCTGCTCCTCGCGCTTCGCGGCGAAGAAGGCGTCGCTCGGCCAGATGCTGTTCGGCCCCACCACCGTGCGCATGCGCTCGAAGAGCGCCGCATCGCCATCGATGAGCCGCGCCTCCAGCAGGTTGGTGACGACGGTGATGTCGTCGGCCGCCTCGCGCCGGCAGTCGTCGACGGTGCGCACGGAATGGCCGATCTCGAGGCCGATGTCCCACAGGAAGATCACCAGCGCGCCGATGGTCTCGGCGAGCGGCTTGACCGCATCGTCGGCGACCAGGATCAGCAGGTCGATGTCGGACTTGGGGTGCAGCTCCTCGCGTCCGTAACCGCCCACCGCGACGACGGCGGCGGACTCCGCAGCGGGCACGAAGCGCCGCCAGGCCGCCGCGACCAGCCGGTCGATGTCGCGGCTCCAGCCGCTGACCAGATCGGTGACGGGCTCGCCGCGGTCATAGCGCGCGAACAGCGATGTGCGGGCTGCGGCCAGCTCGGCCTTGTACGCGGCAACGGTGCCGAGCACGGAATCGGGACTGGGGCGGACCTGGGCCATGCCTGTGTCCCGGCGTGCGCCGGGCTCCGGGTCGGTAGAGGCCGATGCAGCGCTGGCGGCGGGTGCATCGAGCCCGGGAAACGCGTCGTGCCGACTCAAGCGGCTGCGGCCGCGCGCTCTTCGTCCCTGAGGGTCAGGATCTCGCAGCCGTCCGGTGTGACCAGGATCGTGTGCTCCCATTGTGCCGACAGGCTCCGGTCCTTGGTCACGACCGTCCAGCCGTCCGGCAGCAGCTTCACTTGGCGCTTGCCGGCGTTGACCATCGGCTCGATGGTGAAGCACATGCCGGCGGCGAGCGTCAGGCCCTCAGCGGGATTGCCGTAGTGCAGCACCTGCGGGTCCTCGTGGAACTCCCGGCCGATGCCGTGACCGCAGTACTCGCGCACAATGGCATAGTTGTGCCCTTCAACGAAGGTCTGGATCGCATGCCCGATGTCGCCGAGCGTCGCGCCCGGCTTGACCGCCGCGATGCCGATGTACATCGCCTCCCGGGTCACGGACACGAGCCGTTTCGCCAGCACCGAGGGCTCGCCGACGAAGAACATCTTGCTGGTGTCGCCGTGGTAGCCGTCCTTGATCACGGTAACGTCAATGTTGACGATGTCGCCCTTCTTGAGCCGCTTGTTGCCTGGAATGCCATGGCAGACCTGGTTGTTGACCGAGGTGCAGATGGAGCGCGGGAAGCCCCGGTAGTTCAGCGGGGCCGGAATCGCGTGCTGCACGTTCAGGATGTGCTCGTGGCAGATCCGGTCGAGCTCGCCGGTGGTGATGCCGGGTTCCACGTAGGCCCCGATCATCTCCAGCACCTCGGCCGCAAGCCGCCCGGCGACGCGCATCTTGGCGATCTCGTCGTCGGTCTTGATACTTACGGCCATCTTCTGTTGTGCGGCATCCACGTCTAGTGCCTCCTGGGGCCCGAGCCGGCGACGGTGCGCAGGTTTGCCCGGGAAAGACCGACCATGTTATAAAACCCGGCGAACTCGGGCAAACTTCAACCAGAAGCCGCCTCAGCCGGTGCAGGATGCTTGCAGTCGCTGCGGAAGCTTCCATCGACCGCCCTGCGGCGGCGTCGCGGTGAGCCCAGTCCAGGTGAGCCTAGGTGAGACTAGCCCGTTGTTTGTCACCAGTGTCAGAATTCGACGCCGCTCGGGCCAAAGCCCGGGGCGACGATGTGATTTCGCCGCGCTGACCAGCATCGGCCCAAGAGCGGAACGGTTTCAGTACCCCGAAGGTGCTGAGCATAGGTGCTGAGCATGGCTGGGCTGCATGCCCGGCGGGAAGCGTCGCCGTGCGGCGCTGCCCAAGAACGGTCCCGCTTGGGCGCTGCATCGCCGTCGCGATCTGCCGCAGCGGAGGCCACGACACCACACATCTGTCGACACATGCTGTCGGGTGCCCGCCGCGTCGGGTTACAGCATGGGGCAGGTGGAGGTCCAACCCAATATAGAGGAATCGACTATGAGCAACGTCTCCATGCGAGAGATGCTGCAGGCCGGTGTGCATTTCGGCCACCAGACACGTTACTGGAACCCGAAGATGGCGTCGTACATCTTCGGTCAGCGCAACAAGATCCACATCGTCAACCTGGAAAAGACCCTGCCGCTGTACCAGGAGGCGATGAGTTATCTCGGCAAGCTCGCCGCCAACGGCGGGCGCATCCTGTTCGTCGGCACCAAGCGTGCCGCCCAGGAGGCCGTCCGCGAGCAGGCCACCCGCTGCGGCATGCCCTACGTCAATCATCGCTGGCTCGGCGGCATGTTGACCAACTTCAAGACCGTGCGCCAATCGATCCAGCGATTGAAGGAGCTGGAGGGGATGTTCGAGGACGGCTCCATCGAGCGCTTCGGCAAGAAGGAGGCGCTGACGCTGAGCCGCGAGCGCGACAAGCTCGAGCGGAGCCTAGGCGGCATCAAGCACATGGAGGGCCTGCCGGACGCGATGTTCGTCATCGACGTCGGCCACGAGAAGATCGCCATCGCCGAGGCCAACAAGCTCGGCATTCCGGTGGTCGGCGTCGTCGATACCAACAACGATCCGAGCAAGGTCGACTACGTGATTCCGGGCAACGACGACGCCATCCGCGCCGTGCGGCTCTACATCGAAGGCGCCGCCGATGCGGTGCTCGATGGTCGCCAGACCGCAGCCGCGATGGCCGGCCGCCGCGACGATGCCTTCGAGCCGCCGCCCGCCGAGCCCGCGCCCGAAGCTGCCGCTGCCGAGGCGCCTGCGGCCTGAGACAGGTCTTGCCCATGACGCAGGGGCCGGCCGCGGCCGGTCCGCTGCGCCGCCTGTTCATTGAATCCCTTTCGTGTTGAGCATTTGGAGTGGGTCATGGCAATTGCAGCCAGCTTGGTTAAGGAGCTACGCGAGCGCACCGGCGCCGGCATGATGGAGTGCAAGCGCGCGCTGGAAGAGGCCGCCGGCGACATCGACGCGGCCATCGAGGCCATGCGCAAGTCCGGACAGGCGAAGGCGGCAAAGAAGGCGGGCCGCATCGCCGCCGACGGCGTCGTGGAGCTGCGCATCGCCGAGGACGGCAAGCGTGGCGTGATGGTCGAGATCAACAGCGAAACCGACTTTGTGGCGAAGGACGAGAACTTCGTCGGCTTCGCCGGCGCCGTCGGCGAGACGGCGCTCGCGAGCGGCGCAACCGCGGTCGAGGTGCTCGCCGCAACGCCGCTGGCCGGCGCTGCCGACACCACCGTGGACGGCGCCCGCGAGGCGCTGATCTCCAAGGTCGGCGAGAACGTGCAGGTGCGCCGCATCGTGCGCTTCGACAACGCCGAAGGTACGCTCCACAGCTACCGCCATGGCGTGCGCATCGGCGTCATCGTCGACTTGGTGGGCGGCGATGAGGCCCTGGGGCGCGACATCGCCATGCACATCGCGGCCACCAACCCGATGTGCATCAGCGCCGACGAGGTGCCGGCCGAGGCCATCGCCAAGGAGCGGGAGATCTTCCGCGCCCAGGCGCTCGAGAGCGGCAAGCCGGCCGAGATCGTCGACAAGATCATTGGCGGGCGCATGCGCAAGTTCACCGAGGAGGTCACGCTGCTCGGGCAGCCCTTCGTCAAGGACCCGGACGTCAGCATCGAGAAGCTGTTGCAGCAGGCCGGCGCACGGGTCGCCGCCTTCGCGCGCGTCGAGGTGGGCGAGGGTATCGAGAAGAAGACCGAGAACTTCGCCGAGGAAGTGCAGGCGCAGGCCAAGCGGACCGACGATTGACCACGGCTCGGCGCGGGCGCGGGGCCGCAAGCCGACGACGGACCGTGCCGCGGGTGGCGCGGTCCGGCTCGAGCCAACGGCTGTGGGGCGGCGCCGGGCGGCTGCCGCCCGCGTGCGTTGGATGCGCCGCCATGCCGGCAAATCACTGACGCGCCGAGCCGCCGTCGGGAACCCAACCAGGCCTGCCTCGGGTATCATCCGCAACGTGCCTGGACTCGCCACCTGCGCAGCAACCGTCGATACCGAAGCCGGGGTTCATCGCAAGCATGACCGACACAGCGCCCTCCCGTCCGCGCCGAATCCTGCTGAAGCTGAGCGGCGAGGCGCTGCTTGGCGGCGCGGAGTGCGGCATCGATGCCGACCTGCTCGCCCGGCTGGCCGAGGACATCGCCGCCTGTGCCCGCGCCGGTACCGAGCTTGCGCTGGTCATTGGCGGCGGCAACATCTTTCGCGGCGCCAAGCTCGCGGCCCGCGGCATGGATCGGGTCACCGGTGACCACATCGGCATGCTGGCGACGGTGATCAATGCCCTGGCGATGCAGGATGCGCTGGAGCGCTTGGGCCAGCCGGCGCGGGTGCTGTCTGCGCTGGCGATGAACCAGGTCTGCGAGGATTACACGCGCCGCGGCGCTCTGGCGCATTTGGCGCAGGGGCGGGTGGTGATGCTCGCGGGCGGCACCGGCAATCCCTTTTTCACCACGGATTCCGCCGCGAGCCTGCGGGCGGTGGAGGTCGGTGCCGACCTGTTGGTCAAGGCGACCATGGTGGACGGCATTTACTCCGCAGACCCGAAGCTCCATCCGGACGCGGTCTTTTACCCGCGCATCACTTATGACCGGGCGCTGCGTGAGCGCTTGGCCGTCATGGATCTCACCGCAATCGTGCTGTGCCGCGACAATGGCATTCCGCTGCGGGTCATGAGCATTTTCGAACCCGAGGCGTTGCTCCGCGTCGCTGCTGGCGAGGACATCGGCTCCCTGGTCGAGCCTGGAACCGAATCATGATCGACGACATCAAGAAAGACGCTGCCGAGCGCATGGCCAAGAGCGCCGAGGCCTTGACCCATGAGCTCGCCAAGATCCGCACCGGCCGCGCCCACCCGTCGCTGCTGGACCACCTGCGTGTCTCGTACTACGGTAGCGAGATGCCCATCAACCAAGTCGCCAGTGTCTCGGTGGAGGATGCGCGGACGCTGACCGTCACGCCGTGGGACCGCAACATGGTGCAGGCGGTCGAGAAGGCCATCATCCAGTCCGACCTGGGCGTGAATCCGAACACCGCCGGCACCGTCATCCGCGTGCCGATGCCGCCGCTGACCGAAGAGCGTCGGCGTGACCTGCAGAAGGTTGCCCGCGCCGAGGCCGAGCATGCCCGCGTCGCCGTACGCAACATCCGGCGCGATGCGAACCAGCAACTCAAGGAACTGGTCAAGGAGAAGCTCATCTCCGAGGACGACGAGCACCGGGGGGAGGAGATCGTGCAGAAGCTGACCGATCAATACGTCAAAGAGGTGGATCGGATTCTGGAGGAGAAGGAAGCCGACCTGATGTCCATCTGAGCGCCGCGCAGGAGCGGGATGCGTTGCAAGTGACCAGCCAGATCACGGGCATCAACCCCGGCGACAACCACAGACGCGTGCCCGAGCACGTTGCCATCATCATGGACGGCAACGGGCGCTGGGCGAAGCAGCGTGGCCTCCCGCGCACGGCCGGGCATCGGGCCGGCGCGAAGAGCGTGCGCGCCGTCGTCGAAGAGAGCGTTCGTCATGGCGTCGGCGTGCTGACCTTGTTCGCCTTCAGCAGCGAGAATTGGCGTCGTCCGCCGGGCGAGGTGATGGTGCTGATGGAGCTCTTCATGAGCACGCTGCAGGTCGAGGTGCAGCGCCTCGTGGAGCACGGCATCCGGCTGCGGATCATCGGCGATTTGTCCGCCTTTTCCACGCGCTTGCAGGCCCAGTTCGCGCACGCCGAGGCCCTGACCCAGGACAACGACCGCCTGGTTTTGCAGATTGCTGCCAATTACGGCGGGCGCTGGGACATCACGCAGGCGGCGCGCACCATGGCGCGGGACGTGCTGGCCGGGCGCCTCACGCCCGATGACATCAACGAGGCTGCGGTGGCCGCGCGGCTCTCATTCCCGGGCGTGCCGGACCCGGACCTCTTCATCCGCACCGGCGGCGAGAAGCGCATCAGCAACTTCCTGCTCTGGCAATCCGCGTACGCGGAGCTCTACTTCTCCGACCTGATGTGGCCCGAGTTCGATGCCGCCGCTTACGCTGCCGCACTCAACGACTTCGCCCGCCGCCAGCGCCGCTTCGGCCTGACCGGCGAGCAGGTGGCGGCCAGCGTCAGCGTCGTGGGCGGCTGAGCCGGGTGCTGAGCGAGGCATTACGCGAGCGGCTGCTGACGACAGCCTGGCTCCTGCCCGTCATCATCGGCGCGGTGCTGCTGCTGCCGACGCCGCTGTTCGCGCTGGCGATGGCCGTCATCGTGCTGCTCGCCGCGTGGGAGTGGGGTCCGCTCGTCGGCATGACGGGCGGGCGGGTGCGCTTGGCTATGATGATCACCCTCGCGCTGACGCTGGCGCTGTTGTGGGCCTTTGCGCCGGTGTCGTCGGTGCCGCTCGTGGCCGCGACGCTGTGGTGGATCGGCTTCACGCTGATGCTGCCGAAGCTGCGCCCGAGGGCCGTCGGGGGCGGCGCGGATGCTCTGCTGCTGCCGCTCGGTCTGCTGGTCCTCGCGGCGCCATGGCTCGCGCTGGTCCGGCTGCACGGCGAACCGGAGCACGGCCCGTTCCTGGTGCTCGGGCTGATGGTCATGATCTGGGCCGGCGATTCGGCGGCCTATTTTGTCGGCGGGCGCTTCGGCCGGCGCAAGCTCGCGCCGCGGCTCAGCCCCGGCAAGACCTGGGCCGGGCTCTATGCCGCGCTCGTCGCGGCGAGTACGGTGGCGCTCGTCACGGGGCTTCTGCTCGGGCTCGATGGTGCCGCGCTCGGGCAACTGACCCTGCTCGGTGCCCTGACGCTGGCGTTGTCGGTGGTCGGCGACCTGTTCGAGAGTTGGCTCAAGCGCAGGCGTGGGCTGAAGGATTCCGGGGCGCTGCTCCCCGGTCACGGTGGCATGCTGGACCGCATCGACAGCATGACCGCGGCGGCGCCGCTGTTTGCGCTTGGTTTGATCTGGTTGGGGGTGGCGACATGAAAGGCATTGCGGTGCTGGGTTCGACGGGGTCCATCGGCGTGAGCACGCTCGACGTGGTGGGCCGGCACCCGGAGCGCTTCCGCGTCGTCGCGCTGACGGCGCATCGCAACGCCGAGCGGCTCGCCGAGCAGTGCCGGCGCTTTCGGCCCGCCTACGCGGTGATGGTGGATGCCGATGCCGCGGATCGGTTGTCGCGTCTGCTTGCCGACATGCCGGATGCGCCGGAGGTGCTGCGCGGGGCGGAGGCGCTCGTCGGCGTCGCCGCGCACGAAGACGTGGACTACGTGATGGCGGCCATCGTCGGTGCGGCGGGGCTGATGTCGAGCCTTGCGGCCGCGCGCGCCGGCAAGCGGCTGATGCTCGCGAACAAAGAGGCGCTGGTCGTGGCCGGTGCGCTCTTGATCGATGCGGCCCGGGAGAACGGTGCGACGCTCCTGCCCATCGACAGCGAGCACAACGCCATCTTCCAGTGCCTGCCGCCGACCCACGAGCAGGGCCTGCCCGCGGTCGGCGTCGAGCGCATCCTGCTCACCGCATCCGGCGGCCCTTTCCGCGACGCCCCGCCGGAGACCCTGGTGAACGTGACGCCGGAGCAGGCCGTCGCGCACCCGAACTGGAGCATGGGCCGCAAGATCTCGGTGGATTCCGCGACCATGATGAACAAGGGCCTCGAGATCATCGAGGCCTGCTGGCTGTTCAACACCAGCCCCGAGCGCATCCAAGTGGTTGTGCACCGCCAGAGCGTCATTCACTCGATGGTGCAGTACACCGATGGCTCCGTGCTGGCGCAGCTCGGCAACCCCGACATGCGCACGCCCATCGCCCACGCCATGGGCTGGCCCGGGCGCATCGAGGCCGGCGTCGCACCGCTCGATCTGTTCGCGATCGCGCGGCTGGACTTCGAGCCGCCGGCACCGGAGCGCTTCCCGTGCCTGCGCCTGGCCTATCGCGCCGCCGCCGAGGGCGGCACCGCACCGGTGGTGCTGAATGCCGCGAACGAGATCGCCGTCGGCGCCTTCCTTGAGCGGCACATCGGCTTCACCGACATCGCCCGCGTCGTCGAGCAGACCATGGACCTGCTGCCGGCGGAGCCGGTGGACTTGAGCGGGCTGGATCATGTGCTCGGGGTCGATGCCGCCGCGCGGCGGACAGCGGAACAACGCGTCGCCGCACTGGTCGCATAGCGCATGCTCAACATTCTCATCAATATCGCCGCCTTCCTGGTGGCCATCCTCGTGCTTGTGACCATCCACGAGTTCGGGCATTTCTGGGTCGCGCGCCGACTCGGCGTGCGTGTGCTGCGGTTCTCCATCGGCTTCGGCCGGTCGCTCTACACCTGGCGCCGGCGCGGCGACGAAACCGAATACGTCATCGCCGCGCTGCCGCTCGGCGGCTACGTCAAGATGCTCGACGAGCGCGAGACGGACGAGGAGATCGCGCCGGAGGATCGCCCCTTCGCCTTCAACAACCAGCCGTTGTGGAAGCGCAGCGCCATCGTCGCGGCGGGGCCGATCGCAAACTTCCTGCTCGCGATCCTGCTCTACTGGGGCCTGCTCATGGCGGGGCAGAGCGGGGTGCGGCCCGAGGTCGGCAGCGTCGAGCCGGACTCCATCGCCGCCGAGGCCGGCTTCGTCGCCGGCGACCTCGTGGAGGCGGTGGACGGGCGCCCCATCGCGACCTGGGGCAATTTCTGGCTCGCGCTGTTGTCGTCGTCGCTGGGCGGCGGCGACGTCGAGGTGCGCGTCACGGCTGCCGATGGCGTGCTCGAGGTCCGTACCCTGCCGTCGGACGAGCTGGCGCCGCTCGACCCCGGGCGCGGCTTCCTGTCCGGGGTGGGGCTCCGAAGCGCCGTGCCGGCGATCCCGCCGGTGCTCGCCGAGGTCGTCCCGGACGAGCCTGCCGCCGCGGCGGGCCTGCGCGCGGACGATGTCATACTGGCCGTCGATGGAGTCGCCGTCGCAAGCTGGGCGGACTTCGTCGCCGCCATCCAGGCGCGCCCGGACGAGCCCGCGACCGTGCACATCGAGCGCGACGGCGGCCGCTTCGATGTCGTGCTGACGCCGCGCGCCGTGACGCTGGAAGACGGCAGCGTGGTGGGGCGCATCGGTGCCGGCCCGGCCGTCCCGGACGATCTCTACGCCGACTACGAGGTCGTCGTGCACTACGGGCCCGGCACGGCGATGGTGGAGGCGCTGCGCCGGGTCGGCGACCTGTCGGTGATGACGTTGCGCATCGCCTGGCGCATGCTCATCGGCACCGCATCGGTGCAGAATCTGAGCAGCCCCATCGGCATCGCCGATGCGGCGGGCAAGACCGCGAGCTTCGG
Source organism: Thiohalocapsa sp. ML1 (assembly GCF_001469165.1). Classification (GTDB taxonomy): domain Bacteria; phylum Pseudomonadota; class Gammaproteobacteria; order Chromatiales; family Chromatiaceae; genus Thiohalocapsa. The sequence continues at coordinate 107,695 of NZ_JABX01000009.1, forward strand.
CATCGAGCCCTATCTGGAGTTCCTGGCGCTGCTGAGCGTCAGCCTTGGACTGCTGAACCTGCTGCCGATCCCGGTGCTCGACGGCGGTCACCTGCTGTACTTCGCGGCGGAGGCGGTGCTCCGGCGGCCCTTGCCCGAGGCGGTGCAGGCCTACGGACAGCGGCTCGGCCTGTTCTTGATACTTTGCTTGATGACTCTGGCCTTTTACGTGGATCTTGCTAGGTTCTTTGGCTAGCGTGACCGCTTGCCCTATACTTGCCGGATCGGGGAATCGGGCGATCAGTCGCTGTCCCTGGCGAGACCACACAAGGACCGCGGCGCCGCACAGGCGATGCGGGATGCCGCGACTAACCGAGCAGGTTGGCGTGTAACCCTTGTTACCGGGTGCGGCTGCCTGCACCCCTCGCCTCGGACACGGCCATGGTGGTCGGCGGTTCCGCATCGCGGTCAAGGCGTCCGGGGGTAGAGTGACCAAGACCATTGTCTTCGCTGGCGGCGCTCGCCGGCCCGCTTGCGGCGCTGCCCTGGCGCTGATGCTGTTCTCCATGGCAGCCATCGCAGAGACCTTCCAGATCGCGGACATCCGCGTCGAGGGCCTCCAGCGCGTCGCCGCCGGAACTGTGTTCAACTACCTGCCCGTGCAGGTGGGGGACACCGTCGGCGACGGCATCACGGCGCAAATCATCCGCACCCTCTACGGCACCGGATTCTTCGATGACGTGGTGGTGGAGCGGGACGGCGACGTCCTCGTCATCGCGGTGCGTGAGCGCCCGGCGGTGGCGGAGATCGAGATTACGGGCAACAAGTCGCTCAACACCGACGTCCTGAAGCAGGGACTCACCGAGGTCGGGCTCGCGGAAGGCCGCGTCTTCGACCCCTCGGTGCTCGACCGCATCGAACAGGAGCTGGAGCGTCAGTATTTCGCCTCCGGCAAGTACGGTGTCGGCATCGAGTCCACTGTGTCGCCGCTGGAGCGCAATCGCGTGGCGGTGCGCATCGAGATCGACGAGGGCCTGACCGCCCGCCTGAAGCAGATCAACATCGTCGGCAACGAGGCCTTCACCGACAAGGAACTGCTGAAAGAATTCAAGCTCGGCACCACGAACTGGCTGTCCTTCTACACCAAGAACAACCGCTACTCGAAGCAGCAGCTCTCGGGTGACCTGGAATCCTTGCGCTCGTTCTATCTCGACCGCGGCTACATTGGGTTTGAGATCACCTCGACGCAGGTGTCCATCAGCCCGGACAAGAAGGACATCTATCTCACCGTTGCCGTGCGCGAGGGCGATGTCTATCGGGTCAGCGACATCCAGCTCGCCGGGGAGCCGTCGGTGCCCGCCGCCCAACTGTTCCCGCTGATCCAGATGCGCCGCGGCGAGGTGTATTCGCGCAAGACGGCCACCGAAAGCGCGGATCGCGTCTCCCAGCTTCTGGGGGAGCAGGGCTATGCCTTCGCCAACGTCAACGCCGTGCCCGAAGTGGACGATGATACCAACACCGTCGCGGTGACCTTCTTCATCGATCCCGGCAAGCGAGTGTACGTGCGCCGCATCAACATGCAGGGCAATGTGCGCACCCGCGACGAGGTGCTGCGGCGCGAGATGCGGCAGCTCGAAACCGCCTGGTTCTCCACCGAGCTGGTGAAGCGCTCGCGGGAGCGTTTGCAGCGCCTGGGCTACTTCGAAACGGTCAACATCGAAACCCCGGCCGTGCCGGGCACCGCGGATCAGGTGGACGTGGACGTGACTGTCAAGGAGCGCGCGTCGGGCAATCTGATGGCGGGTGTCGGGTTTTCGCAGTCCCAGGGCTTGATCCTGAATGCGAGTATTTCGCAGTCCAACTTCCTCGGCACCGGCAAGCGCGTCGCCCTCGCCGCGAACACCAGCCGGGTGACCCAGCTCTACCGGCTCGCCTATACGAATCCGTATTTCACGGTGGACGGCATCAGTCGCGGCTTCGACCTGAGTTACCGCACCACCGACTTCGACCAGTTGCTCGGGGCCGACTACTCCACCGACGTCGGGCGGGCCGCGATCAATTTCGGGCTGCCGATCTCCGACAGCGCGACGGCGGGCTTCGGCGCCTACTACCAGTACACCAAGTTCTTTGCCGGCCAGTCGTTTCTGGCGCAGGATTTCGTCGCGCAGAACGGCGATGTCTTCAACGACTTTTTCCTGACCGCGAGCTACGTTAACGATACGCGCAATTCCGCCGTGTTCCCGAGCGAGGGCGCGTTGCAGAGCCTCTTCGGCGAGATCGCGATCCCTGGCAGCGACCTTCAGTACTACCGGCTGATGGCCCGGGCGCGCCAGTACATCCCGCTCACCGAGCGCGTCACGCTGGCCCTTCAGGGCGACCTGGGCTACGGCGGCGGCTTCGGCAGCACCGAGGCGATGCCCTTCTTCCAGAACTTCTATGCCGGTGGTCCGCGCAGCGTCCGCGGCTTTAGGGCGAATACCCTGGGTCCACGCGAGACAACGCTGTTTCGGGACCCGGTGGGCGGCAACATGGAGCTCACCGGCGGTTTGGAGATCTACGCACCGCCCCCGGTGGGCGGCAACTTCGAGAACACCGTGCGGATCGGCGCGTTCTTTGATTTTGGTAACGTCTGGTGGACAGAAGAGACACCGCTCGTCGCCCCCACCGGTTTCGACCTGAGCGAGCTTCGCTATTCCACCGGTCTGTCCTTCGCTTGGCTGTCCCCGGTCGGGGCGCTGACGCTGAGCGTCGCGCAGCCACTCAACAAGAAAGATCTCGACGAGGAGGAGATCTTTCAGTTCAGCTTCGGCCAGAGCTTCTGATGCGCCCGCGCAGGCTCCGCTTCTTGTTGTTCGCGCTGGCCCTGTTGCCGGTCCTGTTGCCGGTCCTGTTGCCGGCCGTAGCTGCGGCAGGAGCCGAGGGACTAAAGATCGCCGTGATCGATCCGAACCGCATCGTTGAGGAATCGCCGCAGTACGAGGAGGCGCGCCGGACCCTCAGCACGGAGGTCGCTGAACGGGAGGCCGAGCTCCTCGATCAGCAGGACAGCGTCGATCAACTGACCGTGAAGCTCGATCGCGACGGCCCCTTGATGAGCGAAGACGAGATCAAGCTCCTGCAGACCGACATCCGCGCCCGCAAGCGGCGGCTGCGTTATGCGCGCGCCGAGCTGCAGGAGGACTTCGCGCTGCGGCAGAGCGAGCTGCGCACGAAGCTCGTCAAGCAGGTCGAGGAGGTCGTCCGACAGATCGCCAAGGAGCAAGACATCGACCTCATCGTCAGCGAAGGCGTGGTCTACTTCAGCGAGCGGATCGATATCTCAGCCCAGGTCGTCGATCGACTCAAGGAGGAGTTCAGCAAGCGATGATCGGGGCCTCGTTTCACCCCGGCGGGCGCTGATCCCGTGGCTGTTGCGGCGAGCGAGCTTGCGGCTGAACTGGGCCTGCGCTTGGTGGGGCAGGATGTCGTGCTGCGGCGGGTCGCCCCGCTCGGGGCCGCCGACGCGTCGAGCCTCAGCTACCTCGCCGACCGGCGCTACCGGTCTGCGCTGGCCGCAACCGGCGCCGCCGCGGTCATCGTGCTCCCGGAGGACGCCCCCCGACTCCCCTGCACCGGATTGCTGTCAGACAACCCGGAGCTCGCCTTCGCCGCGGCTGCGGCACGGCTCCATCCGCGCCCGCCCCGCGCACCCGGCATCGATCCGAGCGCGGTGGTCCATGCCGATGCCCACATCCATCCGAGCGTGTCCGTCGGTCCGCTCTGCGTCATCGAGGCGGGCGCCAACGTTGCGGCCGGGGTCGAGATCGGCCCACACTCTGTGGTCGGCAGCGGCGCGTCCATCGGTCGCGACAGCCGGCTCGTTGCGCGCGTCGTGCTCGCCGCGGGCAGCATCATCGGTGAGCGGGTTTTGCTGCACCCGGGGGCGGTGATCGGTCGCGACGGTTTCGGCTTCGCGAAGGACGGCGAGCGTTGGGTCCGCATTCCGCAGGTGGGCCGCGTGCGCATCGGCAATGACGTGGAGATCGGCGCCAATACAACGGTGGATCGCGGCGCCATCGAAGACACCGTGATTGCCGACGGCGTCAAGATCGACAACCTGGTTCAGATCGGCCACAACGTCGTCGTGGGCGAGCACACGGCCATGGCCGCCTGCTCTGGCATCGCCGGCTCGACGCACATTGGCCGGCGCTGCACCTTCGCCGGCGCGGTGGGGGTGGCGGGGCATCTCGAGATCGGCGATGACGTGCACTTCACGGGCATGGCCATGGTGACCCGCTCCCAGACCGACCCCGGTGTCTACAGCAGCGGCATTCCCGCCATGCCGAATGCCGAGTGGCGCCGTGCCATCGTCCGGCTGCGCCGGCTCCATGGATTGGCCGAGCGCGTGCAGCGCCTAGAACGGGCGCTCGGTGATGCCGCCGACGACGCTGAAAGTACTGAATGTGGTTGACGACTGTGGCCGCGCCGCGCACGCTTATCTATCGCCCGCCCTCTGCTCCGGCCGCCTGCTAGGCGCCGACCCCGCCTGAGCCCATCACACGAACCGAGACCCGGACCATGTCGCCTTCGCCCTGCGTCGCCGCGCCGTTGCGCGGACCTCATTCTGTTCAATCGCCGAACGGAGGCCACGCACATGGAGGGTGATGCGACGCTATTGGCGCGGCAGGAGCCGCCGGAGGCACTTTTGACGACGATGGACATCCACAAGGTGCTGCGGCGACTGCCGCATCGCTATCCGTTTCTGTTGGTCGATCGGGTGCTCGAGTTCGAGGCGAACCGGCGTCTGCTCGGGCTCAAGAACGTCAGCATCAACGAGCCGTTCTTCACCGGCCATTTCCCGGCGCGGCCGGTGATGCCGGGCGTGCTGATTGTCGAGGCCATGGCCCAGGCGACGGGCCTGCTGGCCATGGAATCGCGCCCCGAGGAGGTCGGCGAGAAGGCGCTCTATTACTTCGTCGGCATCGATAAGGCACGCTTCAAACACCCCGTGGAGCCAGGCGATCAGCTATTGCTTGAGGTGAACGTCCTGCACGTCAAGCGCGGCATCTGGAAGTTCGCCGGCGAGGCGAGGGTGGACGGCAAGATCGTGGCCACGGCCGAGATCATGTGCACGGCGCGGGACTTCTGACCCTTGATCCATCCCACTGCCATCGTCGATGCCGCGGCGGAGATCGCGGCCGACGTCAAGATTGGTCCCTATACGATCATCGGCCCCGGCGTGGTCATTGAGGCGGGCTGTGTCATCGGCCCGCACGCGGTGCTGCGCGGACAGACCCGCATCGGCGCCGGTACGCGGATCTTTCAGTTCGCATCCGTCGGCGAGGACCCGCAGGACAAGAAGTACGCAGGGGAGGAGACCGCACTCGTCATCGGACAGCGCAACGTCATTCGCGAGTATGCCACCGTGCATCGCGGTACGGCGCAGGACAAGGGCGAGACGCGTATCGGCGACGACAACCTGCTGATGGCCTATACCCATGTCGCCCATGACTGCGTCATCGGCAATCACGTGATCATGGCGAATGCGGCCTCCCTCGGCGGCCATGTCGAGGTGCAGGACTGGGCCATCCTCGGCGGCTTCAGCATCGTGCACCAGTTCTGCCAGATCGGCGCCCACAGCTTCAGCGCCATGGGCAGCGTCATCGCCAAGGACGTGCCGCCCTACGTCACCATCGGCGGACACCCGGCGGTGCCCCGCGGGATCAACACCGAGGGGCTAAAACGCCGGCAGTTCTCGCCCGAGACCATCGCCGCGCTGCGCCGGGCGTACCGGCTGCTGTATCTCGGGAATCTGAGCCTGGTGGACGCGGTCGCCAGTATCCGTGAGCTCGCCGAGTCCGAGCCGGAGCTCACGCGGTTCGCGGACTTCCTCGCCGACAGCAACCGCAGCATCGTGCGGTGACGGTCCGCATCGGCATCGTCGCCAACGAGCCCTCCGGCGACCTCCTCGGCGCCGCGCTGGTGCGGGCACTGCGGGAGCTCATGCCGGCGGCCAAGCTGGTCGGCGTCGCCGGCCCGCGCATGCAGGCCGCGGGCTGTCGCACGCTGATGCCGCAGGAGCGCCTGTCCGTCATGGGGCTGGTGGAGGTGCTGTCGGTGCTGCCGGACCTGTTGCGCGCCCGCGCCGAGCTGGTCCGGCACTTCGCCGCCGAGCCGCCCGATGTCTTCATCGGCGTCGATGCGCCGGACTTCAACCTCGGCCTGGAGCGGCGCCTGCGGGCGCACGGCATCCCGACGGTGCACCTCGTGAGCCCGACGGTCTGGGCGTGGCGGCCGGGGCGGGTTGCCGCCATCCGCCGCGCCGTGGACCTGATGCTCTGCATCTTCCCGTTTGAGGAGGGTTTCTTGCGTGAGCATGGCGTTGCCGCGCACTACATCGGCCACCCGCTCGCCGACGAGATCCCGCTCGAAGATCAGGGGCAGGCGGCACGCGCGGAGCTGGGCTTCGCTGCCGCGGACACCGTCGTTGCCCTGCTGCCCGGCAGCCGGCGCAGCGAGGTGACGCGGCTCGCGGCGCCTTTGCTTGCGACCGCGCGCTGGGCCGCCGAGCGGCGGCCGGGGCTGTGCTTCGTCGCGCCGATGGTGAGCGATGGGCTGCGCGAGCTGTTCGCCGCCGAGCAGGCGCGCTCCGCCCCGGATCTGGCGCTCAAGCTTTGCACCGGGTGCAGCCGCAGCGCCATCGCCGCCGCGGACGTCGTCGTCACCGCCTCCGGCACCGCAACGCTCGAGACCTTGCTGTTGGGACGGCCGATGCTCGTGGCCTACAAGCTGCACGAGCTGACCTACCGGCTCGTCACCGCGCTCAGGCTCATCCAGGTGCCCTACGCGGCGATGGCGAACCTGCTGGCGGGCGAGGAGCTGGCGCCGGAGTTCTTGCAGCACCGCTGCGAGGCCGCACTGATGGGGCCGGCGCTGTTGGCCATGCTCGACGACGCACCGCGCCGCGCCGAGATCCGTGCGCGCTACGCGAGCATCCATGCGAGCCTGCGGCGGGATGCGGCGCGCACCGGCGCACAGCGGATCGCGGAGCTGATCGCGGCTCGGCAGGCGGCGCGGTGATGGGCGGCGGGCGTTTAATCGCGGCCACCGCGCTGGTCGCTGGCATCGACGAGGCCGGCCGCGGCCCCCTCGCCGGGCCGGTGTATGCCGCGGCGGTGATCCTGCATCCCCGCCGCATGCCGTTCGGGCTCGATGACTCCAAGCGCCTGACCCCGGCCGCCCGCGAGGCACTCGTGCCCGAGATCGAAGCGGCGGCACAGGCCCATGCCGTCGCCTGGGCGAGCCCGGCTGAGATCGACGCGCTGAACATCCTGCAGGCCACGCTGCTCGCCATGCGCCGCGCCGTGCTGGCCCTTAAGCTCACGCCCACCCTGGCGATCGTGGACGGCAACCGCTGCCCGCCAGGGCTGCCCTGCGCGGCCCGCGCCATCGTCGGCGGCGATGGCACGGAGCCCGCCATCTGCGCCGCCTCGGTGCTGGCCAAGGTCGCGCGGGATCGGGAGATGTGCCGGCTGGATCAGGCGCATCCGCAGTACGGCTTTGCGCAGCACAAGGGCTACGGCACGGCCGAGCACCTGGCTGCGCTGCGCGCCCACGGTCCCTGCGCCATCCACCGGCGGTCCTTCGCGCCGGTGCGTGCATTGCTGGGGCCGGCGGCGGATGGCGCGCCATCGCCGCACGCCGGCCTGCTGCGCTAACGGCCATGGCGACCAACCTAGATTGCTTGACGGCGCCGAATGCTTGCAGATGAGTCAAGTTTCACTTCAACAAGGCGCTTGCAGGCAAAAGGGCCGAGGGCCGAGGCGGCATCCCTTGGCCCTCGGCCCTTACCCAGCAGCGGCCCCGACGCGCTCAGGCCGTATCGCCTGGGGCTTGATCCTCCAGCGCGGCCTCGACGGCGAGATCCTTCAGCGTCATCTCGCCGAACGCGGCATCGAGGGACTGCTGCATGTGTTGCTCGATCCTGGCAATGCTCGCGGCCACGGGCAGCGCCGCTGCCGCCACCGCGTCCTCACCGAAGCAGCGCACGTGGCGCATGAGATCGTGCACGCGCACCTGTTCCGGCGCCCGCGCCGGCACCAGCCGAGGCGGGTCCGTGGCGGTGGGTACGACGAAGCCGCCGTCGAGGAGCATGCCGACCAGCCTGCGCACGTTTGCGAGCGGCATGCCCACGGCATGGGCGAGGTCGTCTTCGGTAGCGCCCTCGATGCCGGCGAAGTGGCGCTGGACGATACGCTGCATGAGCTGCAGCGCGACGCGCTCGCGCAGCCGGTTGCTGAGCCGAACATCGCGCTCGGGGCTCGCCAGGTATTCGGGGTACTGGACGTAGAACGCGATGTTGGCGCCGATGAGCACGATGAGCCACGCGATGTAGACCCAGATCATGAACAGAATGAGGATCGCCAGACCCGAATAGATGGCCGCATAGCGCGTAGACCCGGCCATGAACTGCGCAAACAGGTTGCCCGCGGCGAGCCACAAGAGGCCACCGACCGAAGCACCCACCAGTGCCGGCACCAGCCGTACGCGCGTGTTCGGCACGAAGCTGTAGACGAAGGTGAAGGCCATGGTGATGAGCGCGTAGGGCACCAGCCGCTCCGCGCTTTGCAGCAGGAAGCCGAGCGGCTCAATGCTGGCGAGCCGCTCGACCAGGGCAGCGCTGCGCAGCGAGGCCGAGGTCGCGATGGCGGAGAAGAGCAGTACCGGACCGACGAGCAGCACGCTCAGATAGCGGCTGAAGCGCTCGGCCAGCGGGCGCGGCTTGTCGATGCGCCAGGTCATGTTGAAGACCTGCTCGATTTTCGAGATCAGCGCGATCACCGAGTAAAGCAGCACCGCGAGCCCGACGGCACCGAGCACGCGCACGTTGGTGTTGTCCACATAGCCGATGAGCCGCTCGGCGATCTCCTGCGCGCCGGCGCCCAACGGGTGCAGCGTCTGCAGCAGCAGCGGCTCGAGCTGGTTGTGCACGCCGAAGCCCTTCAGCACCGAAAAGCTCACCGCCAACAGCGGCACCAGGCTCAGCAGCGTCGTGTAGACGAGGCTCATGGCCTCCAGCGACAGCCGCCCGGAGATCAGGTCGCGTCCGAGCGCATGGAACAACCGCAGCGCTGGCCGCACCTGCTGCTGCCAATGGGGCAGGGACGCCGGATCAGCCCAGAGCAGTTGCTCCCAGAGGCCCGCAACGTCGGGCACGGACGGGGGTCGAAGGGTCGCCATGTCAACCTCGCGGGCGTGTTCTACCCGCGTCTGTATCGCCTTGAGGAAGCTCTCGCGTGAAGCACTCTACCATTGCCACCCTGCTTCTCCTGCTGGTTGCGATCCGTTTCAACGTCGCCGCGCAGGCGGCGGAGCCGTTGCTGGATTCGATCCCGGAGCGCCCGCCCGCGCCGGCCTTCGAGCTGCTGGGTCCCGACGGCACCACCCACAGCCTGGCGGCCTTGCAGGGCAAGCCCGTCATTGTCAACTTCTGGGCCACCTGGTGCCCGCCGTGCCGGGCCGAGATGCCGTCCATGCAGCGCGCCTGGGAGCAGCTCAAGGACGATGGCGTGCTGCTCATCGCCATCAACGTCGGCGAGAGCAAGGCCGACATCGACGCCTTTCTCGCCGATGTGCCGGTGAGCTTCCCGCTGCCGATGGACGAGACCATGGGCGTGTCGCAGGCTTGGCCGATGAAGGGGCTGCCGACGACCTTTGTCGTCGACCCCGAGGGCCGGCTCGTCTACCGCGCCCAAGGCGAGCGGGAATGGGACGACCCGAAGCTCTTGGACCTCGTGCGGGCGTTGCGGCAGTAAGTGACGATGCAAGAATGACCGGTACTGTCGTCAACTCGGTGAGCGCGGCGGAATCCGACATTGGGCTGCAAAAGGGCCGAGGGCCGAGGGCCAAGGGCGCTCGCCTCGGCCGTTGGCTCAGTAGTGGCAACGGTTTTCCCGGCAATCACCGTCAGCCGGCCGCCTCGCGCTGGTCCACGGCGCAGAACAGATCGAGCAGCGTCTCGTCCTCCGCGAGCTTGTGCCCCAGGATATAGCCCGCCGCGGACCAGACCTGGTTCAGGTGCGCGCGCCGGCCGATGAGGTTGCCGGCGCGCCCGTCGTAGTATTCCGGCCATTTCGCCTGCGGCAGGGCGCGGTCGGCGCCGTCGAGGGCGAGCTGCGCGAGGTCGCCGCGGCCCGTTTTCATTGCCGCGGCGACGAAGGCCCAGATCAGCACCGGCCAGTTGCCGCCGTTGTGATAGGACCAGGGCACGTTCTTCGGATCGCTGCCGGTCATGAAGACCCATTCCTTGCCCGCCACGGCGGGATACACGAGCTTCGCCGGCATGTTGCCGATGAGGTCGTCCCAGCGGTCTTGGTAGAGCCGCATGATGCCTTGGCCCTCGCGCGGGCTGGTGATGCCGAAGATGATGGCGAGCAGGTTGCCGAGTGCGAAGAAACGAAAGTCCATGCGCCCGGGGCCCAGATTGCCGACCAGATAGCCCGAGCGCGGCGGCAGCCAGTCCACGACCCAGTCCGGGATGGACTCCGGGTAGATGTTCAGCATGTTGATGCTGCCGGAGCCGAACTCCTCGGTGCGGTAGCGGTGGATCTCGTTCAGGCGCTCCATATCCAGCCAATAGAAGAGCTGGACATAGTTGCGCAGCATGTTCGTGCGCTTTTCGGCCAACGCCAGCAGGGTATGGGACTCGGGCGTATCGCGCAGCAGCTCGATGGCGCTGACCAGCATGCCGTAGAACAGCGATTGGATCTCCAGCGGGTGGCCATAGACGCCCATGCGCCGGTCGATCATGAACGACCCGTCCGGCACCAGCAGCGTCGGAAAGACCTCGAATCCCTCCCGCAGCGTCAGCTCCAGCACGCCGCGCAGCGCCCGCTGCACCTCCGGCTCCGCGGCGAGTGCCTTGTCGCCGGTGGCGCGACAGTAGATGTTGAGCAAAATCACCCACCACATCATCGCGTCCACCGGCGCGACGCGGCCGATGGCGTGGTCGCCGAAGTCCGCGCGGATGCGCTCCCGGCCCGTCTCGTCGGTGGTGACGCGGAAGCTCGCCGGCAGCACGGCGGGCTCGATCTGATGGCCGTGGATGCGCTGGTGCTGGCTGCGGAGCTTCAGCACCGTGCGCAGGAAGTTCCGCACGATGGCGGGCTGGCCGTCGGCGAGGAACACCAGCGCGGAGGGCACGAAGTCGCGCACGAAGCAGTCGTGATAGTTCTCCGCCTCGGCACCATAGGTGGCGACGGCGGCGACGGTGCCCACCGGCTCGCCGCCGCAGGTCATGACGGAGCTGTGTAACAGCTCGTAGGCGGATGCGAGGGCGTCTGCGTTCAAAGCGCGGGCTCCGATTCTTCGATTGAGTGGGGCGACAGCGCGCGCTGCGGTTGTCCGCGCGGGTCTTGTCAGTCCAGCGCCTCGCCGATGAGGCGCTCGCTCAGCGAAAGCACGGCCAGGGTGAGGCCCAGCAGCGCGAGGGCAAGCAACAGATACCACAGCCGCGCAAGCTGCCGCCGGAGCCGGCCCCAGCCGTGCAGCTCCGCCGTCGGCGCCGGCGGCACGGCCGCGAAGGTATCGATGAACAGCCACGCGCAGAGGCACCAGAGTCCGCCGGCAATCGCCGGCATTAGCACGCCGTCGCCACTCTGCGGGTCGCCGAAGACCACGAGTGCCGTGGCCAGCGCAAAGAGCACGAGCCCCGCCGCGGCCAGTGCCGGCTTGAGCCCGCCGAGCCGCCGGGCAACGCCTTGCAGCCGATCGAGCATCTGCATCGCTCGGGTGCCGATGGAAGGGCGCGGGTGCATCGCCGGTCGAGACTGACTCGCTTGAAGGGCTCTGAGGGGGCTGCGCGCCGAGGAACCCTCCTCGGCGAAGCCCTGGCTCGCTACGTGAAGAGCGGCACGTAAGCCGTCAGCGTCCGCTCCCGGAACCGCTTGCCGTTGATGCCGGCCGCGATCCGATCCGTGCCGGCGCGATCGAGCTGCGGCAGCTCCAGCACCGCCGCGACCTTGTCCGGGTCGCCCTCGCGGTTCAGCGTCACCTTGGGTGCCTCGGCGCCGCCGTCGCGCGCGAGCTGCTCGATCTCTTCGGCGCTGATGTCCGGCGGCAGGTTGCCGATCAAGATGCGGTGGGTCATGGGGTGGGCCTCCGGTGGCTGGGTGGTGCGCTCGGATCATACGGCGTCAAGACCTCGAAGGGCAGGTAGCCTAGGTTGGCCGCCGCCGCGGCGTCCGCCGCGTCGATGCTGAAGACGTGGATCTCGCCGCTGGGTGCGCCGCAGACTTGGGCGTACATCCTGCCGTCACTCGTCGTCTCGGCCGCGTGCACGTCGATGCCGGCGGCGGTCAGCGCCTGCTGCATGTCGGCGAGCGGCGTGCCGCTGTCCGGCTCGCACTGAATACTGCCGGTGGGCTTGAAGACCTTGATCTCTGCTTCCTTGATCTCTGCTTCCTCGATCTCTGCCGCCTCGCCCGGGTCTTCCGCCGACGCCGAGACGGGCAGCGCGGCGATGCCGAGCAGCGCGACGAGCGCCACGACGGGCGCCGAGACGGGTACGGCGCGCAAGGAAGCGGGCTTCGACATGGCAGTGATGCTCCGACCGATTGGGTTCGGTCGATTGTAGCGAAGCGCCGCGCCCGCCGCGCCGGCCGGTTGCAATGCCCGCGGCCGGTCCAGATATCCCCGTCCATCGCAACGTTTCCGCTGCCCTGAGGCCCCCATGACCGCCGTCCACCTCACCGCGCCGGACATCGACCCGCGCGAGGTCGAATACTTCGAGAAGTTGGCCCACCGTTGGTGGGACGAGCAGGGTCCCTTCTGGCCGCTGCATAAGCTGAACGCCTTCCGGCTCGATTACGTCCGCGACCGGCTCTGCGCCGCCTTCGGCCGCGACCCGGCGGCCGAGCGTCCGCTGGAGGGTCTCAGTGTGCTGGACATCGGCTGCGGCGGCGGCATCCTGAGCGAGTCCGTGCACGCGCTCGGCGCCCGGGTCACCGGCACCGAGATCACCGAGAAGAACGTCCGCGTCGCCGAGATCCACGCCGGCTGGAGCGGAGCCGACATCGACTACCGGCTCATCACCGCCGACGACCTAGCGGCCACCGGTGCGAGCTTCGACGCGGTGCTGAACATGGAGGTCGTCGAGCACGTCGAGCACCTGCCGGACTTTCTCGCGAGCTGCGCACGGCTCGTGCGCCCGGGCGGCGTCATGGTGGTCGCGACCATCAACCGCACCGTCGCCGCTTGGCTCACGGCCATCATCGGTGCCGAGTACGTGCTGCGCTGGCTGCCGAAGGGCACCCATCACTACCGCAAGCTGGTGCAGCCGCGGCAGCTCATCGACGGGCTCGGCAAGGACTTTCGCGTCATCCACCAGACCGGCGTGCGCGTGAACCCGTTCAACCGCGCCTTCTCCTTCAGCAACTACAAGGGCGTCAACTACATGATGGTGTTCCAGCGCGCCGCCCCGGGAGGGGCCTGAGCCATGCATATCGCGTTATTCGGTGCGACCGGCGGCACGGGCCGCGAGGTGCTGGAGCAGGCACTCGCGGCGGGTCACGAAGTCAAGGCCCTGGCGCGCGACCCGTCCAAGCTCGTGCCCCGCGACGGCCTCACCGTCATCCCCGGCGATGTGCTCGATCAGGCCGCCGCCGATGCCTGCGTCGAGGGCACCGACGCCGTGATCTGCGTGCTCGGCACCAGGCCCGGCAACGAGCCCGTCGAGGCCCCCGGCACCGAGCGCATCCTAGCCGCGATGGCCAAGCACGGCGTCAAGCGTCTCATCGCCGTCAGCTCCATGGGCGTCGGCGACAGCATCGAGCAGATCAACCTCGCCTTCCGCGTCATCATGAACCTGACGCTCAAGCGCATTATGCAGGCCAAAGAAGCACAGGAACGCCTCATCATGGCGAGCGACACGGACTGGACCATCGTCCGCCCCGGCGGCCTCACCGATGGCCCGCGCACCGGCAACTACCGAGCCGGCACCGACAAGTCCATCAAGGCGGGGCGCGTTGCGCGTGCCGACGTGGCCGAATACGTGCTGAGGCAGCTCGCCGACGACGGCTGCGTCCGCCAGGCGCCGTCCATCAGTTGACCGCGCAGCGCCGGCTTGACCCCCGCGCAACCCGCTGCTGCAATGCGGCAACCCGCTCCGACCGGGACCGAAGCCATGCACGATGTTGCGCACGATGTTGCCCCGCCGCGCTTGCCCACCGAGGACGACCTTGAACGCTTGGCGTTCGGCCCGGATGGGGCCGTCCTCGGCGACGTGCCGCAGCTTCCCACCGAGGACGACCTGCCGAGCGACGACGGAGAGCCGATGGAGACCTGGCGCCACCGCCTGCAGATGGATCTCCTGATCAACGCCCTGCTGCCCTGGGCGCACGCGCGCGGCGACTGCTTCGTCGGCGGCAACATGTTCCTGTACTTCAGCGAGGAGCAACTGCGCGGCAAGGACTTCCGCGGCCCCGACGTCTTCGTCGCCTTGGGTGTCTCGCCCCGCGAGCGCAAGAGCTGGGTGATCTGGCAGGAGGGCAAGGCGCCGGACGTGATCATCGAGCTGGTCTCGAAAACCAGCCACCACGTGGACAAGGTCGAGAAGAAGCAGATCTACCAAGACCGCCTGCGTGTCGCCGAGTACTTCTGGTTCGACCCCTGGGCGCCGGAGGACTTCGCCGGATTCAGCCTCGTCGATGGCCGCTACCAGCCCATCAGCCCCACCGGACCGGGCCGCATCCCGAGCCCGCGGCTGAACCTCACCCTGGGCTGGTGGGACGGCAACTTCCGCTGGGTCGAGACCCGCTGGCTGCGCTGGTGGGACGCCGACGGCAACCTGCTGCTGACCCACGACGAAATCGCGCAGGCTAATGCCGACGCGGCGCAGTCGAAGGCCGACGCCGCGGAGGCCCACGCCCAAGCCGTGCAGGCCGAAGCCGAAGCCGCCAAGGCCGAGGCGCAAGCCGCACGGCAGCGGCTCGCCGAGGAAACCCGCCGCGCCGAGGCCGCCGAAGCGGAGCTGGCGCGACTGCGGGCGCAATTGGGGCAGGGCGGAGAATGAGCCGGCTCCCGCGGATCGGTGTAGTCACTCTTCGGCGAAGAAATCGCTGTCCACGCGCTTGATTTCATAGCTGGTTTCGATTCGCCTACCCCTGCGCAATCCGCTCCCGCCAACCCCGCGCCGCGCTGATGATCGCCTCCGGGTCGAGCGTCAGTGGCGCGCCGTCGCGCAGCACTTGGCGTCCACGAATCCACACATGCCGCACCTGATGGCTGCTGGCGGCGTAGACGAGCTGCGAGCAGGGGTGATACAGCGGCTGCGTGTGCGGGTCGGCGAGGTCCACGGCGACGATGTCTGCGGCCTTGCCAATCTCAAGCGAGCCGATCTCGGCATCGAGCCCGAGCGCCCGGGCGCCGCTCAGCGTCGCCATGCGCAGCGCTTGCTCCGCCGGCACGGCGCCGGCGCGGCCGGCGACGCCCTTGGCCAGCAGCGCCGCGGTGCGCATCTCGCCGAACAGGTTGAGATCGTTGTTGCTGGCGGCGCCGTCGGTGCCGAGCGCGACGTTGACGCCCGCGGCGAGGAGGTCGTAGACGGGGCAGAAGCCGCTCGCGAGCTTGAGGTTCGACTCCGGGCAGTGCACGACGTGGGCGCCGGTCTCGGCAAAGCGCCGGATCTCCTCGTCCTCGAGCTGGGTCATGTGCACGGCGATGAGCTGCGGGCCGAGCAGCCCGAGCCGGTCGAGCCGCGCGATGGGGCGCTCGCCGTGCTCGCGCAGCACCTGCAGCACCTCGTCGCGGGTCTCGTGCAGGTGGATGTGCACCTGCACATCCAGCTCGTCGGCGAGCGTGCGCACCCGCGCCAGCGCCGCCTCCGAGACGGCGTAGGTGCTGTGCGGCGCGAAGGCCGGGCGCACCAGCGAGTGGTCGCGGTAGTGCTCGAAGAGCTCCAGGCCGCGACGCAGGTACTCATCGGCGTCGGCGGCGTAGCGGGTCGGAAAGTCCACGACGATCATGCCGGCCAGCAGGCGCATACCAGCCTCGGCACAGACGCGCGCCGTGACCTCGGCATGGAAGTACATGTCGTTGAAGCAGGTGATGCCGCCGCGCAGCATCTCCAGCGCCGCGAGCCGCGTGCCGTCGGCGACGAATTCCTGATCCACCCAGCGCCCCTCGGCGGGCCAGATGTGCTCGTGCAGCCAGGTCATCAGCGGCAGGTCGTCCGCGAGCCCGCGCAAGAGCGTCATCGGCGAGTGGGTGTGGGCGTTGACGAGCCCCGGAATCAGCACGTGGCCGGGCAGGTCCAGCACCTTCGCGGCCGAGATCTGCGCCTCGGCCTCTGCCCGCGGCAGCAGGGCGGCGATGCGGCCGTCGGCGACGGCGAGGCTGTGCTGTGCGAGGGTGCTGTCGTCGGCGTCCACGGGCAGCACCCAGTCGGCGTGGATCAGGAGCTCTGTCTGCATGGGCTTTGATGCGTCCGCGTTGGTGGGAGGCTGGGGGTGCGGCCTGATGGCCGCGCGGGGAGGTGGCCGTTCTAGCGCAACGGCGCCGAGCACGCAAAGGCGGATGCGCCCGGGGTCGTCTGGGTACGCCGGATTCATCCGGCCCCTCGGGTACGCCGGATTCATCCGGCCCCCGGGTACGCCGGATTCATCCGGCCCCGGGTACGCCGGATATATCCGGCTCCGGGTCCGGCGGACTTCAGTCCGCTGCGGCGTGCGGCACGGGCGACTGAAGTCGCCCGCCCCCGGGGCCGACTGAAGTCGGCGCACCCGGGGCGCCGGCATCCAGCGCTTGAGCCGGGGCCGCCGGCGGTCAAGAATGCCGCCCACGCTCCACTTTGCCCTTGCCGCCACAGCCAATGAACACGCCGAACCCCCTCGCCATCCACCCCGACAACGCCGTCGTCTGGCACGACGACCGGCTTTATCTGCTCGATCAGCGCATCCTGCCGGCCGAGACCGTCTTTGTCGCGCTGAACAGCGCCGCGGAGACGGCCCGGGCCATCACCGACATGGTGGTGCGCGGGGCGCCCGCCATCGGCATCACGGCGGCCTATGGCGTCGTGCTCGCGGCCCGCGACAGGGTCCGGGCCGAGCCCGCGAGCTGGCGCGACGGCGTCGGTGCGGACATCGAGCTGCTGGCCGCGAGCCGGCCGACGGCGGTGAACCTGTTCTGGGCGCTGGAGCGCATGCGCCGCGTCATGGCGGTACTCGACGCCGCCGATCCGGTGCCGGCGCTGCTCGCCGAGGCCAAGACCATTCATCTGGAAGACGTGGCCGCGAACCGCGCAATGGGCGACTTCGGTGCTGCGCTGATCCAGGGACCGACCGACATCATCACCCACTGCAACGCCGGCGCGCTCGCCACCGGCGGCTACGGCACGGCGCTCGGCGTCGTGCGCAGCGCCTTCGCCGCCGGCAAGGTGCGCATGGTCTATGCGGACGAGACGCGGCCCTGGCTGCAGGGCAGCCGGCTTACGGCCTGGGAGCTCGCGCAGTCCGGCATCCCCGTCACCGTGCAGTCGGACAACGTCGCCGCCAGCCTGATGGCCCGCGGCCGGGTCGGCTGGGTCGTCGTCGGCTCGGATCGCATCGCCGCCAACGGCGATGTCTGCAACAAGATCGGCACCTACGGGCTTGCCGTGCTGGCGCGCCATCACGGCGTCGGCTTCATGGTCGCCGCGCCGACCTCCACCATCGACATGAGCATCGCCAGCGGGGCGGAGATCCCCATCGAGGAGCGCAGCCCGGACGAGGTGCTGGCCTGCGGCGGCAAGCGCATCGGCCCGGCGGGCGTCGGCGCCCACAACCCGGTGTTCGACGTGACCCCGGCGGCGCTGGTGGACTGCATCGTCACCGAGCGCGGCGTCGTGCAGCAGCCGGATGCCGAGAAGATGCGGGCGCTGATGGGCCCGGCCTGAGGCCCGGCCCTCGGCGACAGGCCCAACGGAGCCTCCAGCATGACCACCAGCGATGCCTATCTCGACTTCGTCCGCGAGCTGCTCGCGGAACGGCTGCCGGCGGACGCGCCGCTCGCCGCCAAGCGCATGTTCGGCGGCGTCGGCCTCTACGCCGGTGAGCTGTTCTTCGCGCTGGTGGCCGACGATGCGTTGTACCTGAAAGCGGACGCACACAACCGGCCGGACTTCGAGGCCGCGGGCCTCGCGCCCTTCAGCTACGCCCGCAAAGACGGCCGCAGCGCGAGCATGGCCTACTATCCGCCGCCCGCCGATGCCTTGGAGGACGCCGCGGCGCTCCAACCTTGGGTGGATGGGGCGCTCGCCGCGGCCCGCCGTGCGGCGGCCGGCAAGGCGAAGTAGCCCCCCAACCGCAACAGAGGGCAGCGACAATGGGTCATCGAACACATCGTCTCGCGGATGGGTTGGGGCCGGTCGGCATCGGCTTGTCGATCGCGCTCATGCTCGCGGCAGGCCCGCTGCGGGCGCACGATCACGACGAGGCCGCCGCCTCACCGGCAGCCGCGCCGCAGGCCGGCGCCGCCGCGCAGGACATCGTCGTCGTCTCCTCCCCGGAGGAGATCCTGTCCAAGCAGCGGCTCACGCAGTTCGTCGGCATCTCTGGCGAGACGGCGGGCGCGACGGGCTTGTCCATGAACATCGTGGTCATCCCGCCCGGCGGCGCCGCGGAGCCGCACACCCACGCCGGCTACGAGAGCGCCATCTACCTGCTGGAGGGCCGGGTCGAGACCCGCTACGGGCCGGGCTTGTCGAAGTCCGTCATCAACGAGGCGGGCGACTTTCTGTTCATCCCGCCGGACGTGCCGCACCAGCCCGTGAACCTGAGCCAGACCGAGCCGGCCCGGGCCATCGTCGCGCGCAATGATCCGAACGAGCAGGAGCATGTGATCCCTTATGATCCGGGGGTAGGCGGAGCGCCGCAGCCGGCAAAGCCCTGACGGAAGGGCCGAGGGCCGAGGGCCGAGGGCCAAGGGAGCCCTCCTCGGGCCTCGGCCCTCGGCCCTCGGTTCAACGACAACGATCAGATAGCGCCGCGCAACACCTGCGCCGCCGCACACCATCAGCAGGAGCCCGCCCATGAAAGCCCGTGCCGCCGTCGCCTGGGAGCCCGGTCAGCCGCTGGCCATCGAGGAGATCGACGTCGAAGGCCCGCAGGCGGGCGAGGTGCTGCTGCGCACCGTCGCCTCCGGCGTCTGCCACACGGACGCCTTCACGCTGTCCGGCGATGACCCCGAGGGCGCCTTTCCGTGCGTGCTCGGGCACGAGGGCGGCTGCGAGGTGGTGGAGTGCGGGCCGGGCGTGCAGGGCCTCGCGCCCGGCGACCACGTGATCCCGCTGTACATCCCGGAGTGCGGCGAGTGCGAGTACTGCCACTCCCCCAAGACCAACCTCTGCCAGTCCATCGCGAGCACGGTCTGGACCGGCTACATGCCGGACGGCACGCGGCGCTTCTCGCACAACGGCAAGCCGATCTTCCACTACATGGGCTGCTCGACCTTCAGCGAGTACACCGTCGTGCCCGAGATCGCGCTCGCGAAGATCAACAAGGCGGCACCGCTGGACAAGGTCTGCCTGCTCGGCTGCGGCATCACCACCGGCATCGGCGCCGTGCTGAACACCGCGAAGGTGGAGCCGGGCTCGACGGTGGCTGTGTTCGGGCTCGGCGGCATCGGGCTGTCGGTGATCCAGGGCGCGGTGATGGCCAAGGCCGCGCGGATCATCGCCATCGACGTCAACCCGGATAAGTTCGAGATGGCCCGGGCGCTCGGTGCCACCGACACCGTCAACCCGCTGACGCTCGGCACCGGCCTCAAGGAGGCCATTGTCGAGATGACCCGAGGCGGTGTCGACTACAGCTTCGAGTGCATCGGCAACGTCGATGTCATGCGCGAGGCGCTGGAGTGCTGCCACATGGGCTGGGGCGTGGCGACCATCATCGGCGTCGCCGGCGCCGGGCAGGAGATCAGCACCCGGCCGTTTCAGCTCGTCACCGGCCGCACCTGGAAGGGCACGGCCTTCGGCGGCGTCAAGGGCCGCAGCCAACTGCCGGGCTATGTCGAGCAGTACCTCGCCGGGGAGATCGAGGTGGATCGCATGGTCACGCATACCATGCCGCTTGCGGACATCAACCGGGCATTCGACCTGATGCATGCGGGGGAGAGCATTCGGTCGGTGATTCTGTTTTGACGCCTGGCGAGACACAGCCTCATGAACTGAGGGCCGAGCGCCGAGCGCCGAGGAGCGCTCGCTCGGTCCTCGGTCCTTCGCTCGGACATCCAGCGAGAAGACACATGCAGCAGATCGAGCACATCAAGGAATTCGGCGGCTGGCTCAATCGCTACCGCCACGCCTCCGAGGCCTGCAACTGCCTGATGACGCTGTCGGTGTACCTGCCGCCGGCGGCGTCACTGGGGCCGGTGCCGGCGGTGTACTACCTGTCCGGACTCACCTGCACCGACGACAACGTGCGGATCAAGGCCGGCGCACAGCGCTATGCCGCCGAGCTCGGGCTTGCGCTGGTCATGCCGGACACCAGCCCCCGCGGCGACGGCGTGCCCGACGCGCCGGAGCGCTACGACTTGGGCCAAGGCGCCGGCTTCTACGTGAACGCCACCGAGCCGCCTTGGGCCGCGCACTACCGCATGTTCGACTACGTTACCGACGAGCTGCCGGCGCTCCTGGAGCACGAGCTGCCGCTGCTGCCGGGGCTCCGGTCCATCACCGGGCACTCCATGGGCGGCCACGGCGCGCTGGTGGCCGCGCTGCGACGGCCCGAGCTGTACCGAGCGGTATCCGCCTTCGCGCCCATCTGCAACCCGTCCGCCGTCGGCTGGGGCGAGGGCTGCTTCGGCGCCTATCTGGGCCAGGACTGCGCCGCCTGGGCCGACTACGACGCCACGCTGCTGGTGCGCGCCGGCAAGCGCTTCCCCGGCACCCCGCTCATCGATCAGGGCACCGACGACGAATTCCTCGCCGACCAGCTCCATCCCGACGCGCTTGAAGCCGCCTGCCGCGAGCACGGTCAGCCGCTCCAGCTCCGCATGCAGCCCGGCTACGACCACAGCTACCACTTCATCGCCAGCTTCATCGGCGAGCACCTGGCCCATCACGCCGACGCATTCGCCGCATAGAAGCCGCGGCGCCAACCCGCGCACCCCTGCCCGGATGTGGATGACCTGCTGCTGACGGAAGTCGCCGACTCGCTGGGCGTACAAAGGTCGTGCAAAGGCGTGCGGGCCGCCTGCCGGCCCACTGACCGTGCTATTCTTACGGACTTTTTTAAGGCCCGGCGCGGGCTCTTGAGATCGGTGCGCCGGGTGTCCCGCGGCGCCGCCGCGTGGCTGCTTTCCCGCGTCCGGCAACGGACCTGCTGACGATACCCGCCTATGCCAGATTTCGCCCGAGAAGTCCTGCCTGTCCGGCTCGAAGACGAGATGCGCCAGTCGTATCTCGACTACGCGATGAGCGTCATCGTGGGTCGTGCACTGCCGGACGTGCGCGATGGCCTCAAGCCCGTGCATCGCCGCGTGCTGTTCGCGATGCACGAGCTCGGCAACGACTGGAACAAGCCCTACAAGAAGTCCGCCCGCGTTGTCGGCGACGTCATCGGCAAGTATCACCCGCATGGCGACACGGCGGTGTACGACACCATCGTTCGGATGGCGCAGCCGTTCTCGATGCGTTACATGCTCGTGGACGGGCAGGGCAACTTCGGCTCCGTCGATGGCGATTCGCCGGCGGCGATGCGCTACACGGAAGTGCGCATGGCGCGCATCGCACACACGCTCCTCGATGACCTCGACAAGGAAACCGTCGACTTCGCGCCGAACTACGACGAGTCCGAGCAGGAGCCGCTGGTCCTGCCGGCGCGCTACCCGAACCTGCTGGTCAACGGCTCCTCCGGCATCGCGGTCGGCATGGCGACCAACATCCCGCCGCACAACCTGCGCGAGATCATCGACGCCTGCCTGGCCGTCATCGACGACCCGCTGGTCACGATCGAGCGGCTGATGGAGCTGGTGCCGGGGCCGGACTTCCCGACGGCGGCCATCATCAACGGCATCCGCGGCATCCGCGAGGGCTACCGCACCGGCCGCGGTCGCGTGCAACTGCGTGCCCGCAGCCACACCGAGACGGACAAGCGCAGCAACCGCGAGGCGATCATCGTCACCGAGCTGCCCTACCAGGTGAACAAGGCGCGGCTGCTGGAGAAGATCGCCGAGCTGGTCAAGGAGAAGAAGCTCGAGGGCATCGCGGAGCTGCGCGATGAGTCCGACAAGGACGGCATGCGCATGGTCATCGAGATCAAGCGCGACCACTACCCCGATGTGGTGCTGAACAACCTGTATCAGCACACGAACATGCAGACAGTGTTCGGCATCAACATGGTGGCGCTGGTGGACGGCCAGCCGCGCACGCTGACGCTAAAGCTGATGCTGGAGTACTTCCTGCGGCATCGGCGCGACGTCGTCACGCGGCGCACCATCTACGAGCTGCGCAAGGCGCGCGATCGTGCCCACCTGCTGGAGGGTTACACGGTCGCGCTGGCCAACATCGACGAGGTCATTGCGCTGATCAAGGCCTCGGAGAGCCCTGCGGCGGCGCGCGAGGGGCTGATGGGGCGCACCTGGCCGCCCGGTGCCGTTGCCGGCATGCTGGCGCGCGCCGGGGCCGAAGACACCCGCCCCGATGATCTGACCGCGAGCTTCGGCCTCATCGGCGAGGGCGACGACGCCGGCCGCTACCGGCTGAGCGAGCGCCAGGCGCGCGCCATCCTCGACCTGCAGTTGCAGCGCCTGACCGGCCTGGAGCAGGACAAGATCGTCAAGGAATACGAGGAGATCCTCGGCAAGATCGCGGAGCTGCTCGGCATCCTGCGCAACCCCGACCGGCTCATGCAGGTGATCCGCGACGAGCTGACGGCCATCCGCGAGCAGTACGGCGATGCGCGCCGCACCGAGATCGTCGAAGATCAAAACGATCTGACCCTATTGGATCTGATCGCGCCGGAGGACGTGGTGGTGACCATGTCCCACGCCGGCTACGTGAAGGCGCAGCCGCTCTCGGAGTACCAGGCGCAGCGCCGCGGCGGCAAGGGCCGCAGCGCCGTCAGCACCAAGGATCAGGACTTCATCGACCGCATTTTCGTCGCCAACAGCCACGACACGGTGCTGTGCTTCTCGAGCCAGGGCAAGGTCTACTGGCTCAAGGTCTACGAGCTGCCGCAGTCCAGCTACGGCGCCCGCGGGCGGCCCATCGTCAACCTGCTGCCGCTCGAAGACGGCGAGCGCATCAACGCGACGCTGCCGGTGCCGGAGTACGCGGAGGGCAGCTTCGTCTTCATGGCCACCAGCAAGGGCACGGTCAAGAAGACGCCCATCCAGGAATTCTCGCGCCCGCTCACCCGCGGCATCATCGCCATCGACTTGCACGAGGACGAGCACCTGATCGGCGTGGCCATCACCGACGGGCGCCAGGACATGATGCTGTTTTCGAGCGCCGGCAAGGCCGTGCGCTTCAACGAGTCCGAGGTTCGCTCCATGGGCCGCACGGCGCACGGCGTGCGCGGCATCTGGCTGGAGGAAGGCCAGCGGGTCATCTCGCTGCTCGTCGCCGAGCCCGGCGCGGTGCTCACGGTGGGCGCCAACGGCTACGGCAAGCGCACGCCGGTGGAGGAGTTCCCGACCAAGGGCCGCGGCACCAAGGGTGTCATCTCCATGCGCATCGGCGAGCGCAGCGCGGAGCAGGTCGGCGCCGTGCTTGTGCGCCCGGGGGATGAGATCATGCTCATCACCGAGGCCGGCACGCTCGTGCGCACGTCCGTGGACGGCATCAACACCCTCGGCCGCAACACCTGGGGCGTGAAGCTGATCAACTTGGGCGAAGGCCAGAAGCTCGCCGGCATCGAGCGGATCGTCGCGCTGAACGGCGACGAGACCGAGAACGGCGACAACGACGAGAACGATGATGGCGCTGACAGCGGCGACGGCGGCGGCGGCGACGCCGGTGCGGACACCGACGGTGCGCCCGACTCACCCGACGCCGATTGATTGCAGGGCCGAGGGCCGAGGGCCGAGGGCCAAGGCGGGTCCCGACGCCGATGCGGTAGCCTTTTCCCTCGGCCCTTGTTGAGCGCAATTCTTGAACGGAGCGAACCTGATGCCAAGACCCTACAACTTCAGCGCCGGTCCGGCCATGCTGCCGGAGGCCGTCCTCGAGCGTGCCCGCGAGGAGATGCTCGACTGGCATGGCAGCGGCATGTGCGTGGCGGAGATGAGCCATCGCGGCAAGGAGTTCATGTCCATTGCGCAGCAGGCGGAGGCGGACCTGCGCGAGCTACTCGCGGTGCCGGACGGCTACAAGGTGCTGTTTCTTCAGGGCGGCGCGTCGCTCCAGTTCGCGATGGCGCCGATGAACCTGCTGCGCGGCGCAAGCCCCGCGGAGCGCAAGGCGGACTATCTCAAGACCGGCAGTTGGTCCAAGAAGGCCATATCCGAGGCCAAGCGCTTCGGCAGCGTGCACATCGCCGCGAGCACCGAGCAGGACGGCACCTTCACGCGCGCACCGACGCAGCAGGAGCTTGACCTCTCCGCCGATGCCGCCTACCTGCACTACACGCCGAACGAGACCATCGAAGGCGTCGAGTTTCCGTACGTGCCGGAGGCCGCCGTGCCGCTGGTGGCGGACATGTCCTCCACCATCCTGTCACGCCCCATCGATGTGTCCCGGTTCGGGGTCATTTACGCCGGCGCGCAGAAGAACATCGGCCCGGCCGGGCTCGCGCTGGTCATCATCCGTGACGACCTCATGGGTCAGACCATCGACGGCACGCCGGTGCTGCTGGACTACAAGACCCACGCGGACAACGCGTCCATGTACAACACGCCGCCCACCTATGCCTGGTATCTGGCGGGGCTCGTGTTCCAATGGCTCAAGGACCTGGGCGGACTCGCGGGCATGGCCGAGATCAACCAGCGCAAGGCCGCCAAGCTCTACGCGGCCATCGACGGCTCCGATTTCTACGCCAACCCGGTGCAGCCGGACTGCCGCTCCTGGATGAACGTGCCCTTCACGCTCGCCGATGCGAGTCTGGACGACGCCTTCCTCGCCGGCGCCAAGCAGGCGGGCCTGTTGACGCTGAAGGGCCATCGATCGGTCGGCGGCATGCGCGCGAGCATCTACAATGCGATGCCGGAGGCGGGCGTCGACGCGCTGATCGCCTACATGGCCGAGTTCGAGCGGACCCGGGGCTGACGGCGCAACCGCGGCCGCGGCTGGAACGGCAGTGCGGCAGCGCCGCCAAGACCGGGTGCCGAGGCAGAGCCTCGGCACCAGCGCGCGGCCCTAGCCCCTAGATTGCTTGACGGCGCCGAATGCTTGCAGATGAGTCAAGTTTCACGACGACAAGGCGCTTGCAGGCAAAAGGGCCGAGGGCCGAGGGCCAAGGGAGCCCGCCTCGGCCCTCGGCCCTTGGCCCTTGGCCCAATGCGCCGACGAGCGGGCTGCGCAAGACGAGGCGCCGTGCCCTGGTCGGTCTGAGGCTCTGCCTCCCTAGCCCCTAGCCCCAGCAACCAGCTACTCACTGAAATGTTCAAGATCCAAACCCTCAACAACATCTCCGTCGCCGGCCTGAACCGGCTGCCGCGGGACCGCTACGAGGTCGCCTCGGAGCTGGGGCACCCGGATGCGATCCTGGTGCGCTCGGCAAAGATGCACGACATGGCCCTGCCGGATACGGTCAAGGCCATCGGCCGCGCCGGAGCCGGCGTCAACAACATCCCGGTGGCGCAGATGAGCGAGCGCGGCATCGCCGTGTTCAACGCCCCCGGCGCCAACGCCAACGCGGTGAAGGAGCTGGTGCTCGCGGGCATGCTGATCGCCGCGCGCAACATCGCGCAGGCGGCCAAGTTCGCGCGCGGCCTGGAGGGCGACGACGCCGCCATCAACCAGGCGGTGGAGGCGGGCAAGAAGCAGTTCGTCGGCTTCGAGCTGCCGGGGCGCACGCTCGGTGTCGTCGGCCTGGGCGCCATCGGTGTGCTGGTCGCGAACGCCGCCCGGGCGCTCGGCATGAAGGTGATCGGCTTTGACCCGAGCATCACGGTGCGCGCGGCCTGGAAGCTCCAGGCCGATGTGGAGGCCGCGCTGTCGGTGGATGATCTGGTCGCGCGCTCGGACTTCATCACCTTTCACGTGCCGCTGACCGAACAGACCCGGCACATGATCAACGCCGAGCGCATCGCGACCATGCGCGACGGCGCGGTGCTGCTGAACTTCTCGCGCAGCGGCATCATCGACGACGACGCCGCCGTGACGGCGCTCGATGCCGGCAAGCTCTACGCGTACGTCTGCGACTTCCCGTCCCGGCTGCTGAAGGACCATCCGCGGGTAGTGACGTTGCCCCATCTCGGCGCCTCCACGCGCGAGGCGGAGGACAACTGCGCCGTCATGGTGGCGGACCAACTGCGCGCCTACCTTGAAGACGGCAACGTCACCAACTCCGTGAATTTTCCGGAGATCGTGCTGCCGCGCAACGGCGGTTTCCGCATGGCGGTTGTGAACCGCAACGTGCCGAACATGGTGGGCCAGATCTCCACCGACCTCGCCGCCGCAGGCCTCAATATTCTGGACATGCTGAACCGTTCCCGCGGCGAGCTGGCGGTCACGCTGATCGACGTCGAGCACCCATGCCCGGAAGAGACGGCCCGGCGCATCGCGGGCATCGACGGTGTCCTGTCCGTGCGCTGCCTCGGCAGCGCGGCAGGCACTCAGGCGGGCTGAGGGGCGGACGAGAAGCGCAGCCATGAGCGCCGACGACCGGCTCCGCCCCATGCGCGAGCGCATCGACGCCGTCGATGCGGAGCTGCTGCGGCTCATCTCCGAGCGCGCCGAGTGCGCCCGCGAGGTGGCCAAGATCAAGCAGGCCGCGGGCCAAACGACCCACTACTACCGCCCGGAGCGGGAGGCGGAGATCCTGCGCCGCATCAAGGCGCAGAACCCGGGGCCGCTGGATGACGAGGAGATCGCGCGGCTGTTCCGCGAGATCATGTCCGCCTGTCTCGCGCTGGAGCGCCCGCTCTTCGTGGGGTATCTCGGCCCCGAGGGCACCTTCACCCAGGCGGCGGCGCTGAAGCACTTCGGTCATTCGGTGCGTACGCAGCCCTTCGCGACCATCGGCGATATTTTCCGCGAGGTGGAGGCCGGCTCCTGCGATTTCGGCGTCGTGCCGGTGGAGAACAGCACCGAGGGCGTCGTCAACCACACGCTGGACATGTTCGCGCGCTCGCCGCTCTTGATCGCCGGCGAGGTGATGCTGCGCATCCATCATCATCTCTTGAGCCGAGCGACGGAGATCGGCGCCATCCGCAAGGTCTATTCGCATCAGCAGTCGCTCGCCCAGTGCCGCGGCTGGCTGGATCGGCACCTGCCGGCCGCGGAGCGCGTCGCCGTCGGTAGCAATGCCGAGGCGGCTAAGCTCGCCTCCCGCGCCGGCGACTGCGCCGCGGTGGCCGGCGAGGCCGCCGCCGAGCTCTATGAGCTGCGGAGCCTCGCGCAGCGCATCGAGGACGAGCCGGGCAATACCACGCGCTTTCTGATCATCGGCCGCGAGGACGCCCCGCCGAGTGGCCGCGACAAGACCAGCCTGCTGCTCTCCTGCCGCAACGAGGCCGGCGGGCTGCACCGGCTGTTGACGCCGTTCGCGGACAAGGGCATCAGCATGACCCGCATCGAGTCGCGCCCCTCGCGCCAGGGCGTGTGGGACTATGTCTTCTTCGTCGACGTCTGCGGCCACCGCAGCGACCCGGAGGTCGCCAATGCGCTGGTCGAGATCAAGTCCGCCGCGAATCTGTGCAAGGTGCTGGGGTCTTATCCGGAGGCGGTGTTGTGAAGGAGAGTACGGAGTACGGAGTACGGAGTACGGGGGCGGTCGGCGCGCGCTTGGCTGTTCACGCCCCACACAGTCGTACCGAGAGTACGGGGTACGGAGTACGAAGTACGGGGGCGGTCGGCGCGCGCTTGGCTGTTCGCGTCCCACACAGTCGTACTCCGGGGTGAGCGCCGTGCTTCGCGTTCGGCACCCCCGTACTCCGTACTCCGTACTTCGTACTTCGTACTTCGTACTTGACTCCGTACTTCGTACTCGCCCATAACCATGGCCAACGCCGATCACCCGTTTCTCCACCTCGCCGCCCCGCAGATCGCCGGGCTGACGCCGTATATCCCGGGCAAGCCTGTGTCGGAGCTGGAGCGGGAGCTCGGCATCCGCGATGCGGTGAAGCTCGCGTCGAACGAGAACCCGCTCGGCTGCGGGGAGGCGGCGCGGGCGGCCTATCTGGCCGCCGCGGCCGAGTTGGCGCGCTATCCGGACGGCGGCGCCTTTGCGCTGCGCGGCGCCATCGCCGAGCACCATGGCGTTGATGCCGCGCAGGTCACCGTCGGCAACGGTTCCAACGACGTGTTGGATCTGGTGGCGCGGACCTTTCTCGGGCCGGGCCTGGATTCGGTGTTTTCCGAGCACGCCTTCGCTGTCTATCCCATTGCGACACAGGCCGTCGGGGCCACCGCGCGGGTCGCCCCGGCGCGGGACTACGGCCACGACCTGGACGCCATGGCCGCGCTGGTCAGCGCGCGCACGCGGGTGGTCTGGATCGCGAACCCGAACAACCCCACCGGCACCTGGGTCGCCGCGGAGCCGCTACGTGCCTTCATCGCCGCGCTGCCGGCGCACGTGATCGCCGTCGTCGATGAGGCCTACTTTGAGTATGTCGAGGCGCCGGACTACCCCGACGCTGGCGCCTGGCTCGCGGACTGCCCGAACCTCATCGTCACCCGCACCTTCGCGAAGGTGCACGGGCTCGCGGCGTTGCGGGTCGGCTACGGGCTGAGCCATCCGGCCGTCGCCGAGCTGCTGAACCGCGTCCGCGCGCCTTTCAACGTCAA
This sequence comes from Thiohalocapsa sp. ML1, assembly GCF_001469165.1. GTDB lineage: Bacteria > Pseudomonadota > Gammaproteobacteria > Chromatiales > Chromatiaceae > Thiohalocapsa. The sequence goes on from NZ_JABX01000009.1 coordinate 136,577, forward strand.
CGCACCGGCGCAGGCCGCGGCGGTTGCGGCGCTAGGCGATGCGGAGCACGTGGCGCGCTCCGTCGCACACAACCGCACCGAGCGGGCGCGGCTGGCGGCGGGGCTCGCCGAGCTAGGGCTCGACGTGATTCCGTCCGTCTGCAACTTCGTCACCGTGGACCTAGGCCGGCCGGTGGGGTTCGTGGATCAGGCGCTGCTGCGCCGGGGCGTCATCTGCCGGCCCGTCGCGAACTACGGATTGCCGAATCACCTGCGCATCAGTGTCGGCTTGGCGCACGAGAACGATCGCCTGCTGGCCGCGCTGGCCGCGGTGCTCGCGGAGCCGGCCGCATGATCGAGCGGCTCGCCATCATCGGCGTCGGGCTCATCGGCGGCTCGCTGGCCCGGGCGCTGCGCGGCGCCGGCTGCGTCGGCGAGATCATCGGCTGCGGGCGCTCGGCAGAGAACTTGGAGCTGGCGTTCGATCTCGGCGTCATCGACGGCTGCACGCGGGACCCTGCCGTCGCCGTGGAGGGCGCGGACATGGTGTTCATCGCCGTGCCGCTCGGGGCCATGCGCGGCGTCTTCGAGCGCATCCACGGCAGCCTGCGCGAGGACGCCGTCATCACCGACGGCGGCAGCGTCAAAGGCAGCGTGGTCGCCGACGCGGCGGCGGCCTTCGGCCGGGTGCCGGCGCGGCTCGTGCCCGGGCATCCCATCGCCGGCACCGAGCACAGCGGTGTCGCCGCGTCCTTCCCGGAGCTGTATCACAACCGCCGCGTCATCCTGACGCCGCTGCCGCAGACCGACAGCGATGCCGTGGACAAGGTCCGCGCCATGTGGCAAGCCGCGGGTGCCGAGGTGACGGAGATGGACGTCGCGCATCACGACGCGGTGCTCGCGGCGACTAGCCACCTGCCACACATGCTCGCCTTTGGGCTTGTGGACCTGCTCGCGCGGCAGCAGGACAATGCCGAGATCTTCCGCTACGCCGCCGGCGGCTTTCGCGATTTCACCCGCATCGCCTCCAGCAGCCCGGTCATGTGGCGGGACATCTGCATTGCGAACGCGGAGGCTTTGAGCGCGATGCTCGCGCGTTTCGGTGAGGAAATGACGGACCTCGCCGATACCATCCGCCGCGGCGATGACGCGCACCTGCTGGAGATCTTCACCCGAGCCAAGGCCGCGCGGGACGCGTACGTGGACGGCGTCCAGGGCACCACCGGCAGCGTGCGGAACGAGCGATCTTAGCGAAGCGTCGACTCAGACCTACGCCGAGGGCCGAGGGCCAAGGGCGGAGGAGGGCTCCCTCGGCCCTCGGCCCTTGCCCAAGGCCTGCCCTCAGTGCCGGCAGCCATCCAAACGCTGTTCGGCGCCCGGCAACAGCGCGTCGATGAAGGCCGCGGTCAGCACGGCTGCGCCGGCCAGCACCAAGAGCAGCGCGAGCTGCGTGAAGGCCATCGTGAGCGGGGCCGCCACCGCGAAGAGCCCCATCAGAAGGCCGCTTGCGAGCAGCAGGGCCGAGACCAGAACCGCGGCGCGCATCGTTTGACAGTTGAACATCGTCGTCTCCTCGTGCGTGAGCATTTAAGTAAATGCTAATAGTCATTTCCCTAATTGTCCATGACGAATGTCCTGACTTTCGACGGCTTTCGCCGACAGTGGTCCGGTCAATCGAGCGCGAGCGCGGCGAGCCCGGTGCCATCGCCGGGGCTCAGGTTCTGCGCCGCGAACACATGGTCGGGTTCCGCGCCGGCCGGCATTCAGCCCGTGTCGGTGACGAGGACGGCCTGCGGGGCCGGGTCGAAGCGGCGGAGTCGCTGCGGGCGTGCGCACGGCACCGAGCCGGATCTGCCGCTGGTCATCGAGCGGCAGAGTGGACGGGCGCTCGCGCCTGCGGACCTGTTCCGGCTCGGCGTCACATGGCCGCCTGCCCGATCGCAGTTCGCGGCCTTGGCTGCGGTTGCATGCTTCGGACGCCGCGGAAGCCTGCTCCGGGTCGGTGAGGGCCAAGTCCGGAGGCGAGGGTGCTTGAGATGCTGCGCGGGCGGTCAGCTGCGCCCTAAGGTCGCGAAGCGAACGGTGGGTCCGGTCATCGAGACCGAGGTTGAGCCCTACGCGGGCTAGACGCGGGATTGACGTGCACGCACTGCTGGCCCGCCGCTGAACGAGAGCTCGGACGGAGCGGACGGACATGGCCGAGCGCCCAAAGTCTGCTCCGGGACGGCGATGGGCCGCAGTGCTCAAGCCCCGGCGTCCGCAGAGGACAGCGGTGCAGCATCCGGGAGCCGTAGGCAGCGCCGCAGTCCGTCCCAAAGCCGACGTAAGCGTCGCCTGCGCCTAGAAGCCGCAAGCCCAAGTTCCGGCACATCCAGTCCCGTACGAAATAAGGGCCGATCGTGGACGGCGCACTGCGCATTGTGGCGAGCATGGCGCGATCGTACTCGCACCTATGGTCCCGGATGATTACTCGGCTGCCAGGCGGCGTAGTTTCTCCACCAGCGTCGGGTGATAGAAAATTCCGTTCGCCTGCATCTGCGTGACCGCGGCGTGAAACGAAGGGATCAATCCACGTTCCTTCGCCATCAGCAATACGCCGAGCGTCCCAACCACCTTCAGCCCAAGCAATTCCGCCATGTTGCGACCGATACGCTCGTCGATTATCACTCGGTCTGCACCGAGCTGCTTGGCCATGGTCAGCGTATCTCGCTCGCCCCGGTCCAGGCTCAGCAGCAGTCCCGGAAGTGCAGCCTCGCTGGCGACAACGACCCTGACCCAGGGCAACGACGGCAGATCAGGTACCGCGACCGGGCCGCCAGCAGCACATTCGCCGACCACCGCCTCCACGACATGCACGACGCTGAACAGGCGCGCGAGCAGATCGAGTCGTCCGATCCCCGAGAGTGCGATCAGCGGGGTGGTATTGCAGAAGATCACGACGAATCATCCAACAGCGATGTTTCCCGCGCCAAGTCATCGGCGCTGTCTTCCAACAGCACAGCTCCGGCCTCCATCGCCCGCAGCAGGAATGTGACGCGGGAAATTCCGAGCCAGGTCGCGGCCGTGCCCGATGACAGCCGACCCTGTCGAAACAGCGCAATGGCCGTTTCCTCCTTCATAAGGTCACCGAGTCCCTCGGCATTCATATGCAGACTGAGCAGGATCTCGGCGGGACAATCGATCGCGACGGTCTGATTCATTGCGGCTCCGGTCAGTCAAGGTTGGGCAAGGCGTAGTTGGCCCCAGAGGGGAGGTTAGCGAGGGCAGCATAGGCCGTCAACGCGCAGCGGCGGGGCTGACCGCCGGCTCGCGGAGCTTGCGAGGGGTGCAAGCGCGCGCGTTCGTGGTTGCTGTGGCGAGCTGCTGCGGGTCGGTGAGGGGCGACGGGGACTAAGCCGGGCAGTGTCCGCAGAGGAGGGCACTTCAGACGCAACGCCGGCCGTCGGCCGCGCCGCAGTCCGGCCATAAGCGGACGGTCCGCTGCGGGCTTCGGCGGGTTTGGCGAGGGAGGGACGGCTTCGCGCCCTCAGGGACACCTCCGTTTCCGGAGGCATTCACGCGCTCGGGGCTACGGCAGCGACTCGCCGTGCGCTCCGATGGCAACCGCACACCACAGCGAGCGTCCTGCAACTGTCTGCCGACGCTGATGGGCGTTACGAATAGCTGTACGCAAGACGTCACACGTACTATCCTCGGGAAGTGATCAAGAGCTTCGCTGACAAGACAACCGCTGCCCTGTTCTTGGGTCGTCGGGTGCGCCGCGTTCCGCCGGAGATCCATCGCCGCGCCTACGCCAAGCTCCAAGCGCTGGATGCGGCGGACACACTCGACTTCCTGCGCGTGCCACCTTCGAATCGGCTGGAGCATCTACGCGGAGACCGTCAGGGCCAGTGGAGCATTCGCATCAATGATCAATGGCGCATCTGCTTTCGTTGGGAAGCGCCCGATGCCCATGAGGTCGAGGTGACGGACTACCACTGAGGCCGGCGTCTCCCCAAATGTCTACGGCATCGAACAAGCTATGACTATCCAGAGAAAGCACCTAACCCAGATCGACTTCTCCGACGTCGCCGACGGCGCCGAGCTGATGCCGGCGGTCACGCCGGGTGAGATCTTGCGCGAGGACTTCATGGAGCCGCTTGGCCTGTCGGCGAACGCGCTCGCCAAGGCACTGCATGTCCCACCAAACCGGATCACTGCCATCCTCAACGGCACCCGTTCGATCACCGCCGACACCGCCCTTCGGCTCGCGCGGTATTTCAACACCACGCCACAGTCCTGGTTGAACCTGCAGAAGAACTACGAGTTGGAAGTCGCGTCGCGAACAGTGGGTCAAACCATCGCGGCCGAGGTTAAGCCCTTTGCAGCCTAGACGCGCAATCGGCAATGACTCGGCGCTGGGCTGCCGGCCAACACAGGCGGAAACTGGGACGCATCGGGCAGCCCCGGCTGAAGCCCCGATCTGTGCTCTGGGTCGCTGCGGGTCGACCAAGATCCGCGCCATCCGGCGTCCGCGGAGCAACGTGCTCCGGACGCCCAGTCGGAGGCGAGCCACGCCGGAGTCCGGCCACAACCAGCCCGCCGCCGTCCCACATTGGGGGCCGGGGCGCGCCGAGCCTGTCAGGACCGTGGTTGAGGGCCGGCGACCGGTCTGCCGCGATCTCTCGACTCGCCACGGGTGGTCAAAACGACCCGAACAGCGTCCCGAGCACGATGACCGCCGCGAGCGCCAGCAGCGCGCCGACGATGGAGGTCATGACGATGTCGCGATAGCTCTCGCGGTGCGTGGTGCCGCAGACGGCGAGCAGCGTCACCACGGCGCCGTTGTGCGGCAGCATGTCGAGCGTGCCGGCGCCGATGACCGACACCCGATGCATCAGCGCCGGGTCGATGCCAAGCTCCGCGGCCAGCGCCATGTAGGTCGCGCCGAGCGCCTCCAGCGCGATGGTGAGCCCGCCGGACGCCGAGCCCGTCAGCGCCGCCAGCACGTTGGTGGACACGGCCAGCGACACCAAGGGCCCGCCCTGGATGCCGAGCACCCAGTCGCTCACCAGTTGAAACGCCGGCAGCGCCGCGATGACAGTGCCGAAGCCCACCAGGCTCGCGACGCTAACGATGGGCAGCACCGAGGCGTTGACGCCGGCATCGACGCTCGCGCGGATATCCGCGAGCCTGCGATAGTTGAGCGCAACCAGCACCAGAATCGCCGCGGCCAGCGCGACGCTGACCGACCAGATGCCGCTCACCGCCGCCGGTGTCGTCGGCCCAAAGCGCTCCTCGGCAAGAAAACCCAGGTCCAGATTCGGCAGCACCAGCGCCGTCATGGTCAGGTTCACGGCGAGCACCACCACCAGCGGCAGCACGGCCACGAGGATGCCGGGCGGCGCGGTGCAGCAGGCGCCGCGCTTAACCTCCGCCGGGTCGAACTCGCGGGTCACCGTCGCGCGCTCGCGCACGATGAGATCCTCGGCGGCCTGCGCCGGTGCCTGCTCCGCCGGGGCGGCACCGGCCGCCACCGCCTCGAAGCCCTCGCCGCGCCGACGCGCCGCGGCCTCCACGCGGCCCAGCCACCAGAGCCCGAACAGCAGCGTGATCACCGCGGCGATCAGGCCGAGCCGGGGGCGGCGAAGTGCGTCGTGCCGAAGAAGGGCATCGGGATGGCGTTCTGCACCGCAGGCGACCCCGGCAGCATGGACATGGTGAAGGTGGACGTGCCGAGCGCGATGGCCGCCGGCATCAGCCGGCGCGGGATGCCCGCGTCGCGGAACAGCGCCGTGGCCATGGGCACGAGCACGAAGAACGATACGAACAGGCTGACGCCGCCGTAGGTGACCACCGCCCCGGCGATGACCACCGCCAGGATGCCGCGCCGCGGCCCGAGCTTGTCGCCGATGAAGCCGGCGACGGTCTGCACCGAGCCCGAGTCCTCCATCAGCTTGCCGAACAGGGCACCGAGCAGAAAGATCGGGAAGAACTGCGCAATGAAGCCGGCGGCGCCGGCCATGTAGGTCTGTGTCCAATTGGCCAACAGCGGCTCGAACGCAAAGGCCGCCGCCAGCATCGCCGCGATGGGCGTCAACAGCAGCACGCTCCACCCGCGATAGGCGAGCCAGATCAGGAGCCCGAGGCCCGCCAGAATGCCCAGGAGACCCATCACCGCATCCATCACACGCCCTCCAGCAGATTAATCCAGATCGAGCGACGCACGCCGGCCGAGGTCGTCGCCGTGCTGCGCCAGAAACTCACTCGCGGCGCGGCGGCCTTCATCCCGCAGCATGGTCAGAAAGGCCCATTCCGCATTGAGCTTGGACGAGTAGCCGAGCGCCACCATGCGCGCGGAGGCGATGCGGTGCATGCGCATCTCGGCTGCGCGACTCCTCCAGCAGCCGGTCCAGCGCGTCCCGGGCGAAGGTGCCGTGGGCGCCGCCGCCCTGCAGCGCGATGTCCACTGAATCCCCAGGATTCGGACCGCGACGTGAGCTGCCGCGCCCGCAACAACCTCGCGCCGGCCCATGTGGGCCGCGGGCATTGGAGCCGCTCGCCCGGCCGTTCCCGCCGCGCGCATACTGCCATGTCGGAGGGCGCGCCGGCCAAACCCGCCCTACCGTGCGCGGTTCAGGCACAGATTTCCTTCATCCGAGCGCATTTCGAGGGCACCGCAGCGGTGAAGATCGCTGCGACCGGTGTCCGGAGGTCGCGGTGTACGAGTTCCTTCAACCCGCTGTTCGGGTCGTCCGCGGCGGCGTCGCCTTGTGGCTCGACCACAACGCGTTTCTGCATGCGGGGGCGCTCGCGTTCTTCACTCTGTTTTCGCTCGCGCCGACCTTGATCATCGCCGTCACGGTCATCGGCGTGGTGCTGGGCGAGGGCGCGGCGCAGGGCCAGGTCGTCGCGCAGCTCGAAGACGCGATGGGCGTGGACGCCGCCGTCTTCATCGAGCAGGCCATCCTCGCGGCGCGCATCGATGAGGCAGGGCTGATGCCGACTCTCGTCGGTGTCGGCGCGTTGCTGGTCGGTGCGACGACGGTATTTGGTCAACTGCGCTATTCGCTCAATCTGATCTGGGGCGTGCGACCGGCGCCCCGCCAGTCCCAATGTCATTAAGTTAGCGTTTTGCAATCTCTAACCCTCTGAATCATATGATAAACTGCCTTTCCATTTTCAACGCAGCCGGAGCAGCCCAATGGTCGTGAAACCCAAGACCACCGCATTCACCGCCACCGAAGTCGAGCACATGGCGGCGATTTTCTTCTGTTTATAAGGCCATAAGCGATACTTTGTCATCGCCGGCCTTCGCGACGCGCCACCGCATCGGCGCGCGGGCGTTCACCCGCGAGCGCAAGCTGCCGTTGCCGCAGTTGGTGAAGTTCCTGCTGAACCTGCGCAAAGGCGCCAACCAAGACGAATTGGATCGCTTCTTCGAGGTGGTCTGCGAGCAGCCACTGGCCGACAGCGTCTCCAAGTCGGCGCTGACGCAAGCCCGCGCCAAGCTGCGCGCCGAGGCCTTCGCGGAGCTCAGCCGCGTGCTGGTGGAGGCGGCCATGCGCGGGCTGCCCATGCGCCGCTGGCATGGCTTTCGACTGCTGGCGGTGGACGGATCGAGCTTTCTGCTGCCCAAGGTGCCGGCGATTGCGGCGGCGTTCGGCCAGACCGGGGAGGTGACGCCGCAGGCGCGTTTCTCGCGTCTGTACGATGTGCTCAATCGCTTGGTGGTGGCGGCGGATATCGAGCCGCAGAGCGTCGGCGAGCGGGTGCTGGCGGGGGAGTATCTGCCGAGCACGCGGGCCGATGATCTGCTGCTCTATGATCGCGGCTACCCGGCGTTCTGGCTGTTTGCCGCCCACGCGGCGGAGCAGCGCCACTTCTGTGCCCGCGTGCCGCGCGCCTTCTGCGCCGAAGTGCAGGCGTTCGCCGCTGGCACGGCACGCAGCAGCGTCATTTCGCTCGCGCCCGGCGATGAGGCGCGCCGCCAATGCCGCGCCTTCGGCTTGCCGACCGCGGCGTTGTGCGCCTGCGACTGATCCGCGTGCGCCTCACGGGCGCGGAGGAGGAGATCCTCATCACCTCGCTGCTCGACGAAGAAGCCTTCCCGAGCAGTCTTTTCAAGCACTTGTACCATCTACGCTGGGGCATAGAGGAAGGCTACAAAAAGGAAAAATGCTGGGCCGAGGTGGAGAATTTCTGCGGGCGCACGGTGCACGCGCTCAAGCAGGACGTCCTCGCCAAGGTGCTCGCGCTCAACCTCACGGCGATCCTGGCGTGGGTGGCGCAGTGGATGACCAAGCGCCTGTATCAGGAGCGCCGCCGCGATTATCAGGTGAACTTCGCCAACGCACTGTCGAAGATGAAGGACAACGTCGTGCGCCTGCTCGGCCTGGAGCCGCCGCCGGGCCTGCTCGAACGCATCGTCTGCGCCATGGCGCTGGAGGTGGAGGCGATCCGCCCGGATCGGTCGTTCCCGCGCGACATCAAGTCCACGAAGCCGAAACGATTCCACCCCAACTACAAGCGCTGCCGGTAGGGCTTAACTTAATGGCATTGGGGTCGATCCTCGGGACGGCTCTGGCCCCGGCGCGCTGCGGAGCCTCGCCGAGTTCCCGTAGTGCGTGGTCGAGGGCATTGTAGCGCGCGTCGGCTAGGCATGGGATTGACCTCAAGCTGACTGTGCCACGAGTATGGCATCGTCTTCCAACAGCGTAGCGACGGTCGCCCTTGACGATGTAATCACTGCGGCTCCGCCAACCGGTTCCGGTGTGGGATGGGGTAGTGCGATAGCTGTGTGCGACTTCCGCGCGAAGCGACTTGTGGACCCGAGCGGAGGCGGGGTCATGCCGCCCATTGCGCATAGCCGCCGTGGATCTCCGGGTGCATAGTTGCCATCAATTTAGCCATTTAGCCATTGGCCACCATGTCATGTCCGATCAGCTCGACCAACTCGCCGCCGAGCTCGGCCGCAGGCTCGCCGGAGCGGGGTTTATGCTGGCCACCGCCGAGTCGTGCACCGGCGGCTGGATCGCCAAGTGCGTCACCGACATCGCCGGCAGCAGCGGCTGGCTAGACCGCGGCTTCGTGACCTACAGCAATGCCGCCAAGCAAGATTTGCTCGGCGTATCGGCCGAGACGCTCGCCGTGCATGGCGCCGTCAGCGAGCCGGTGGTGCGGGAGATGGCCGCGGGCGCGCTGGCGCGCAGCGCCGCGCAGGTGGCCGTCGCCGTGAGCGGCGTCGCCGGACCCGGCGGCGGCACCGACGACAAGCCGGTCGGCAGGGTCTGCTTCGGCTTTGCGCTGCCGGGCGCTGTCACGACGGAGACGCGCAGCTTCAGCGGCGACCGCGAGTCCGTGCGCCGGCAGGCGGTGGCGCATGCGCTGACGCGGCTCATCGCGCTCGTCGGCTGAGCGCGCGGCTCGCTGTCCAGCCCGCCGCAGCCTTCAACCGATAACGCAGCACGCAGACGCGCCATGCAGGACGACCACCGCGCGACCATTCGCCTCTTCTTCGCGCTCTGGCCCGACGATGACCTCCGCGCTGCGCTGCTCGGCGCCCGCGCAGGCATGGCCGGCGAGCACGCGCGCATCATCCACCCGAACGACCTGCACCTGACCCTGGTGTTCGTCGGCGACGTTGGGCCGGAGCGGCTGGAGTGCATCGAGAGTGCCGGCGACGACGTGGCGCTTGGCTGCTTCGAGCTGGCCTTGCGGCGGGCCGAGAGCTGGCCGCGCCAGCGGCTGCTGGTGGCGGTGCCGGATGCGGCCCCGCCGCCGCTCTGCGAGCTCGTGAGCCAGCTCCAGCAGAACCTCCTCGCCTGCGGCATCGAGCCCGAGCCGCGCCGCTTCCGACCGCATGTGACCCTCGCCCGCCGGGCCGCGCGGGCGGCGCAGCAGCCGCTCACCTTTGATTGGTCGGTGCGCCGCTTCGTGCTTGCGCGCAGCGCGCTCGGCGGCGGGGGCGGCGGCGGCTACCAGTTGCTGCGCACTTGGCCCCTCGAAGGCTGGTAGTGCGCCGTGCGTAGTGCGTAGTGCGCGAACGCCCTTCGACCTTCGCCCTTCGCCCTTCGAACTTCAAACTTCAAACTTCTCCCTTCGCATGCCGGCCGACGCGGCCCCTGATGTCGCGCTCGGGGCTGTGTGATAATCGCGCTTTCCGCCGGCGCGCCGACAGCGGCGCGCGCCGCACCGGCCGTCGCCGGTGCTTGAACAGTCCGGAGTGACGATGGACGAGAATCGCAAGAAGGCCCTCGCTGCCGCGCTGACCCAGATCGAGAAGCAGTTCGGCAAGGGCTCGGTGATGCGCATGGGCGACGCGGGCGCCATGCAGAACATCGAGGCCGTGTCCTCGGGCTCCCTGGGGCTCGACGTGGCGCTCGGCATCGGCGGCCTGCCGCGGGGCCGGGTGGTCGAGATCTACGGTCCGGAGTCCTCGGGCAAGACGACGCTGACGCTGCACGCCGTCGCCGAGGTGCAGAAGGCTGGCGGCACCGCGGCCTTCGTGGACGCCGAGCACGCGCTCGATCCGTCGTATGCCGAGAAGCTCGGCGTGAACATGGACGAGCTCTTAGTGTCCCAGCCCGACACCGGCGAGCAGGCGCTCGAGATCACCGACATGCTGGTGCGCTCCGGCGCCGTGGACTTGGTGGTCGTGGACTCGGTTGCGGCGCTGACGCCGAAGGCCGAGATCGAGGGCGAGATGGGCGACAGCCACGTCGGCCTGCAGGCGCGGCTCATGTCCCAGGCGCTGCGCAAGCTCACGGCCAACATCAAGCGCAGCAACGCCATCGTCATCTTCATCAACCAAATCCGCATGAAGATCGGCGTGATGTTCGGCTGCTTCGACTACAACGCCCGGGTCGTGCTGGCCGACGGCTCCACCGAAAAGATCGGCAAGATCGTCAACCAGCGCCTGCCGGTGCAGGTTCAGTCTATGGATCCGCAGACCGGTGCGATCGTGCCGCGCCCGGTGGTGAACTGGTTTCGCAACGGCGAGACGGACCACTGGCTCTATCTGGAGGTCGAGGCCGGCGGCGGCAGCGGCCGGCGCAAGCTGACCTGCACCGAGAACCATCTCATCTTCACGCCCGCCGGCGAGCGTCCGGCCGGCGAGCTTGCGGTCGGGGATGAGGTGATGGTCGCGACCAAGCACTATCTGCTCTCCGAAGACCAAAATCAGCTGATCTTGGGCGGCGTGCTCGGCGACGGGTCGCTGCGCTATGCCTCCGAGCACAACGTCGCGTTCCGCGTCGGGCACGCGGAGCGGCAACGGGAATACTGTGCTTGGAAGCAGGACATGCTCGCACCCTTTGCGCATGCGATCGTACCGACGGGCAACGGCATCGGCTTCGACACCATCCCGATGGGACAGCTCGCCGGCCTGCATGGGGCGGCATACGGGGCGCAGGGCAGGCAGGTCAGTGACGGCATGCTGCAAGCCATCGACGCCCGCGCCGTGGCGGTTTGGTACGGCGACGACGGTACCTTCTCCGGCAGCTTCGAGCGTTGGGGGCATGGCAAAGCCGAGATCGGCTGTGTCAGCCTGCCGATGCCGGACAAGGAGCGCCTCGCGGACCGTTTGGCCGAGCTGGGCATGGGGCGTCCGACAGTGGGCGAGCGCAAGCTGACGTTCAGCGGCGAGCGCACGCGCGCGCTGCACGAACAGATCGCCCCGTACCTGCATCCGTCGCTGGACTACAAGCTTCACCCCGACTTCCGCGGGCGCTTCCAGTGGCAGCCCGATCACTCCGATGCCCACCTGAACGGCCATCGTCTGGCGATGCGCACACAGCTTCGGGCCGTGCCGATGCGGATCACCCGCAAGGAACTGCGGCAAGCCGAGCCGCGCCACCGTACGCGTTTCGACATCGAGGTCGAGGGCAACCACAGTTACCTGGTCGACCACGTCGCCGTGCACAATTCCCCCGAGACGACCACCGGCGGCAACGCGCTCAAGTTCTATGCTTCGGTGCGGCTCGACATCCGCCGCACCGGCGCCATCAAGAAGGGCGACGAGGTGATCGGCAACGAGACCAAGGTCAAGGTGGTGAAGAACAAGGTCGCGCCGCCGTTCCGACAGGCCAACTTCGACATCCTCTACGGCGAGGGCATTTCGCGACACGGCGAGATCATCGACTTGGGCGTGGCTCAGGGCGTCGTCGACAAGTCCGGCGCCTGGTACAGCTACAACGGCAACCGCATCGGTCAGGGCAAGGACAACGTGCGCGTCTTCCTGAAGGAGAATCCCGACCTTGCCGACGAGATCGAGGCCAAGATCCGCGCCGTGCTGCTGCCGAAGCCGGGCGCCAAGGGCAAACCCGAGGCCGCGCCCGACGCGGTGGATGTTGCCTCCGAGGTCTGACGCGCACGTCGGTACCGATTTCTACCCACTGGTCACCACACCGTTGCCGGACCGCGACGCCGAGCCCGACACCGGCCAGGCCTGCCCCGAGGCGGCCCTGGCCGGCGCCTCCCCCGCGGAGATCAGGAGCCGGGCGCTCAAGCTCCTCACCACGCGCGAGCATTCCCGCTACGAACTGTGGCGGAAGCTGCACCTGCGCGGCTATCCCGCGGAGGCCGTCAACGCCGTGCTGGATGCGCTCGCCGCGGATGGCCTGCTGAGCGAGGAGCGGCTCCTGGCCGCCTACGTCGCGGAGCGATTGGACAAGGGCTTCGGCCCGCTACGCATCCGCGCGGAATTGCAGGCGAAGGGGCTTTCCGACGCCGCCATCGATCCGCATCTCAACCTGGACGACGCCGCGTACTTGGAGCGGATGACGGCGGTGGACGCGGGAAAGTTCGGCCGTGCACCGGCGGATGACCGTCAAACACTGGCAAAACGCGCCCGCTTCCTGGAATATCGCGGTTTTCCGGCGCACCTCATCGCGCGCGTGCTGGCGTTGGATTGAGCCGCCGCGCAAGCCCCAGCAGCCCCTTCGCACGTTCGCCGCCGCCCGCACAACCCCTTTCGAGTCATCCCCCGAGTCGTTCCCATGAAACGCAGTGCCGAGCTCCGATCCGCCTTCCTCGACTATTTCGCCGAGCGCGGACACGCCGTCGTCGAGAGCAGCCCGCTGGTGCCGGGCAACGACCCGACGCTGCTCTTCACCAACGCCGGCATGGTGCAGTTCAAGGATGTGTTCCTCGGCCGCGACAAGCGCCCCTACACCCGCGCGGCAAGCTCGCAGCGCTGCGTGCGCGCCGGCGGCAAGCACAACGACCTCGAAAACGTCGGCTACACGGCCCGGCATCACACCTTCTTCGAGATGCTCGGCAACTTCAGCTTCGGCGACTACTTCAAGCGCGAGGCCATCCGCTTCGCGTGGGAGTTTCTGACGGATGCGCTGGGGCTGCCGGCGGAGCGGCTCTGGGTCACGGTTTATACCGACGATGATGAGGCCGCGCGCATCTGGCTCGATGAGGTCCGGGTCGATCCGGCGCGCTTCTCGCGCTGCGGCGAGCACGACAACTTCTGGTCCATGGGCGAGACCGGCCCCTGCGGCCCGTGCTCCGAGATCTTCTACGACCACGGGCCGGAGGTGCCGGGCGGCCCGCCGGGGTCGCCGGACGCCGACGGCGACCGCTATGTTGAGATCTGGAACCTGGTGTTCATGCAGTACGACCGCGACGCCGCGGGCCGCCTCAAGCCGCTGCCGCGGCCGTCGGTGGATACCGGCATGGGCCTGGAGCGCCTCGCCGCCGTCATGCAGGGCGTGCACAGCAACTACGATATCGACCTGTTTCGGGCGCTGATCCGCGTGGCCGCGGAGGTCACCGGCTGCGCGGACCTGACGTCCAAGTCGCTGCGGGTCATCGCCGACCACATCCGCTCCGCGGCCTTTCTCGTCGTAGACGGGGTGACGCCCGGCAACGAGGGTCGCGGCTATGTGCAGCGGCGCATCATCCGCCGCGCCATCCGGCATGGCTATCAGCTCGGCTGCACCGAGCCGTTCTTTCACAAGCTCGTCGCGCCGCTCGTGGCCGAGATGGGCGAGGCCTATCCGGCGCTGGCCAAGAAGCAGGCGCACGTCGAGCAGGTGCTGCGTGCCGAGGAAGAGCGCTTCGCCGATACGCTGGAGCAGGGGCTCAAGATTTTTGAGGACGTCGTGGCCGGCCTCGGCGATGCCGTGCTGCCTGGCGAGGCCGTCTTCCGGCTCTACGACACCTACGGCTTCCCGGCGGACCTCACCGCCGATCTCGCCCGCGAGCGCGGGCTCGGCGTGGACCTCACCGGCTTCGAGCAGCACATGGCCGCGCAGAAGGAGCGTGCGCGCGCCGCCAGCCAGTTCGGCGCTGGCAGCACGCAGGCCATCGCGCTCGAAGGCGTCACGGACTTCACCGGCTACGACGACATCGTCGACGAGGGCACCGTCATCGCGCTCTATCGCGACGGCGAGGAGTGCGACCGCCTCGGTGCCGGCGAGCTCGGACTCGTCGTGCTCGACGTGACCCCGTTCTATGCCGAGTCGGGCGGGCAGGTGGGCGACCGCGGCCAGCTCCTGAGCGACGCCGCGCGCTTCGATGTCGAGGACACCCAGAAGCAGGGCGACGGCATCATCTGCCACATCGGCCGCGTCACCGACGGCGATCTGCTGGCCGGCGACCGGGTCACGGCGCGGGTCGACGGTGAGCGGCGCCTGGCCACCGCGCTGCACCATTCCGCGACCCACCTGCTGCACGCGGCCCTGCGCTCCGTGCTCGGCGATCACGTGCAGCAGCGCGGCTCGCTGGTCGGGCCGGATCGGCTGCGCTTCGACTTCACGCACTTCGAGCCTGTGACGCAGGAGCAGCTCAAGGCCATCGAGCGGCTGGTCAATCGCGAGATCCGCGCCAACCACACCGTCGAGACCCGCATCATGGATCTGGAAGATGCCAGGGCGTCGGGCGCCATGGCCCTGTTCGGCGAAAAGTACGGCGAGCAGGTGCGGGTGCTGCGCATGGGCGACTTCTCCACGGAGCTCTGCGGTGGCACCCATGTCCGGGCTGTTGGCGACATCGGCTTGCTCAAGATCACCTCCGAAGGCGGCATCAGCTCCGGCGTGCGCCGCATCGAGGCCGTCGCCGGCGAGCGGGCGCTGGACTGGATCGGCGCCGAAGAGGCCCGGCTCGCGCGCATTGCCGAGCTCGTGAAGGGCGCCACCTTCGATGCCGATGACCGCGTCGCGCAGCTCGTGGAGCGCTCGCGCCGGTTAGAGAAGGAGCTGGAGCAGCTCAAGGCCAAGCTGGCCAGCGCCGCCGGCAGCGACTTGGCCGAGCAGACCGTCGAGATCGACGGCGTTAGGGTGCTCGCCGCGCGGCTCGACGGCGCCGACCCGAAGTCCCTCCGCGACACTTTGGATCAGCTCAAGGACAAGGTCGGCTCCGGCATCGTGCTGCTCGCCACGGAAAGCGATGGCAAGGTCAGCCTCATTGCCGGCGTCACCAAGGACCTCACCGACCGCTTCCAGGCCGGCGACCTGGTCAAGGCCGCCGCCGAGAAGGTCGGCGGGCGCGGCGGCGGGCGCGCTGACATGGCCCAGGCCGGCGGCAACGACCCGGCCGGCATCCCGGCGGCGCTGGAGCTGGTGGACGACTGGGTCCGGTCCAGGGTCGCGAGCCTTGCCCCCTGAGCGCAGCGCCGGCGAGGCGGCGCGCGGGGCCGGCGACCACGGCGTGAGCGTGGCCCCGGGCCTTGGCAGCCGCCCCGCTTCGCCTCAGAATCTTTCCGCTACCTCTTGTTCCTGAACACACAATCCAGATGTCCCTGATCGTTCAGAAGTACGGCGGCACCTCGGTCGGCAGCATCGAGCGCATCCAGGCCGTTGCCGCCAAAGTCAAGCAGACCCGCGATGCCGGCCACCGGGTCGTGGTCGTCGTCTCGGCGATGTCCGGCGAGACCGACCGGCTGCTCGGTCTCGCCCACGGTATCCAGACGCGGCCGTCGCCGCGCGAGCTCGACGTGCTGCTCGCCACCGGCGAGCAGGTCACCATCGCGCTCATGGCCATGGCCCTGGAGGCCATCGACTGCCCGGCGCGCTCCTATACCGGCGCGCAGGTGCGGGTGCGCACCGACAGCGCGCACAACAAGGCGCGCATCACCAACATCGACGGCGGTCGCGTCCAGGCGGACCTGGACGCCGGGCAGGTCGTCGTCGTCGCCGGCTTCCAGGGCATCGACGAGCATGGCAACATCACGACGCTCGGCCGCGGCGGCTCCGACACCTCGGCGGTGGCGATGGCCGCCGCGCTCAAGGCCGACGAGTGCCAGATCTACACCGACGTGGACGGCGTCTACACCACCGACCCGCGCATCGAGCCCAAGGCGCGCCGGCTGCCGCGCATCACCTTCGAGGAGATGCTGGAAATGGCGAGCCTGGGCTCCAAGGTGCTGCAGATCCGCGCCGTCGAGTTCGCCGGCAAGTATCGGGTTCCCCTGCGCGTCCTCTCCAGTTTCGCGGAGGGGGAGGGCACGCTGATTACCTTTGAGGAAGACGACGTGGAAGAGGCCAAAATCGCCGGTATCGCCTTCGCCAAGGACGAGGCCAAGCTCACGATCCTGGGCGTGCCGGACCAGCCCGGCGTGGCGCACAAGATCCTGGGACCCATCTCCGATGCCAACATCGAGGTGGACATGATCGTGCAGAACATCGCCGCCGATGCCAAGACCACGGACTTCACCTTCACCGTGCACCGCAACGACTACGCCCGGGCGCTGGAGTTGTTGCAAGCAACCGCCCAAACGCTGTCCGCCCGCGAGGTGCACGGCGACGAGCGCATCGTCAAAGTGAGCCTGGTCGGGGTCGGCATGCGCTCGCATGCCGGCATCGCGAGCCGCATGTTCGAGGCGCTGGCGCGCGAGGGCATCAACATCCGCATGATCAGCACCTCCGAGATCAAGATCAGCGTCGTCATCGACGAGAAGTATCTGGAGCTCGGCGTGCGCGCACTCCACGATGCCTTCGATCTGGCGCACGCCGGTTGAGCGGGCTGCCGGCCGCCACCTTGCCGGCGAGACGCTGCGACGGCGTTGCGCGAACTTCCGGCCCGTCGGTCGGTCCGATGGAAAAACCTGTTTTTTGCGCGTTTCCCGGTGTGTGTTTGCATATCCGCACCAAAACGCTACTGTTACAATCCAGGTAGGGTCGAATTGGGTCGGCCCTGACCTTGGTTGAGTGTGGTCCCTTGAGCGTCCGTCGGGCACCGAAGAACGACGGGCCTCATTCGGACCCTGAGAGGCTTTACGACAAAAGGATCTAAGGGAGATACCTATGCTGATTCTGACCCGTCGAGTCGGGGAAACCTTGATGATTGGCGACGAAGTGACCGTGACGGTCCTCGGCGTCAAGGGCAATCAGGTGCGCATTGGCGTCAACGCCCCGCGTGATGTCGCTGTGCATCGGGAAGAGATCTACGAGCGCATCAAGCGCGAGCAGGAACAGGCCGCAGGGCAGAGCGACGTGCCTGTAAGCGTGCCCCCGGGTCACAGCCACAATAGCTGACCCGGCCCCCGGCCGGCAGCAGTATCCACCGGCCATTGCCAGCATCCCAACCTCGCGGGCGGGCCGGTCCCGCCCGCAACTAGGACAAGTCCGCCGTCACGGGCATGGCCTGGTCCGTGTCGGGCAGACATCAGCACGCAGGCCCCCGCAACGCGGGCTGGCGCATAATCTGCTCGTTCTATTTTTCTTGTTCTATGCGCTGCAATCTGGACCCGAAACCGGGCCTTGCTGCTACAATTGCACCCCTTCGGAGAGATGGCCGAGCGGCTGAAGGCGCTCCCCTGCTAAGGGAGTATGGGTCAAAAGCCCATCGAGGGTTCGAATCCCTCTCTCTCCGCCACCTTTGACATCAAGGGCTTAGCCTGCACAGGCCCGTTGCCGCTCCAGGCGCGGCCAGCGGCCCGATAGTCTAACCCTTGCGCTGCACCCGCCCGCCTACGTCCAAAAACCGCAGTCCCCAGAAGCGGCGCGGTGTTGGCTGCCGGGGTGCAGCTATTTCACGCACGGGTTCTCACCGCCCGGCCTTCCTTGCGCACACCTTGGGGCTCTGAGCACCGGCCAGACTGCCGGGAGGGCAAGCATCGCGCACAGGATACCCCGTGTTCACAGACGCTTCCCTCGAACGCCTTGCCCCCTTCGGCTTCAAGGCCGGCAAAGGCGGCACGCACGCGGCCCGGACAATGATGCTGCCGGAGCTGCGTCGGCTGCTGGAAGTGACGCGGGGCGAGACCGACCGGACGGCCTACCGCGCCGCGGTGGTCGAGGCGAACGCCCTCGACAAGCCCACGGTCAAGGCACGCAAGCTCACCTTGTCCCACCTCGCTCAGCTCTATGCGTTGGCGGACGATATCTGTCTGTTCCGCGCCCTGCGGCGGCTTTGGGATTCCGATCCGGCGGGGCAGCCGGTGCTGGCGCTGCAGCTCGCGCTCGCCCGAGACACCTTGCTCCGGGCGAGCGCCGCGGCGGTGTTGGATGCGAAGCCAGGCGATCCGGTGACCCGTGAGGGGATGGAGTCTCTGCTCAACGACTGGAGCGGTGGTCGCCTCAGCCCGCGCTCCGTTAAGGCCATCGCCCAGCGCGTCAACGGAAGCTGGACCCAGGCCGGCTACCTCAAGGGCCGCGTTCGCAAGGTCAGGTCGGTTCCGACGGTGACGCCGGCGAATACCGCTTACGCCCTATTTCAAGCCTGGCTTACGGGCCGATCGGGCCGGAGGCTTTACGGCAGCGATTGGGTGCGCATACTGGGTCTGCCGGAGGATCGCCTGGTGGAATTGACCCAGTCAGCCGCGGAGCGCGGTATCCTCGTGTTCCGGCGCACAGGGGACGTCATGGAGGTTCGCTTCCCGGGCTACTTGACCCCCGCGGAAGAGGAAACACGCAGTGAGCAGGCTTGAGCGACTCATCGACCGCTACGCGGATCACATCAGCACGCCCTGGCCCGAAGGCCGCTCCGGCATCGAGCGCGTCATCTTCATCGTCTATGCGCCCGCGGAGGAGCTGCGGCTGCGCGTCCATATCGACGAGCTCGGCCGCCGCACCCGGGAAGCCGGCCACGGCTGGCTGCACCTGGATCTCACCGACGCCTTCCCGCGCTGGATGGCCGCCCACCGCTATCGCGACAAGTACTTCCGCCGGCCCGAGCTGATGTCGGGCTATCGGGAGGGACGGCTCACCGAATTCACCACGGACTTGGTGCAGACCACGTGCGACCGGATCAGCGCGGCGACGCCAAACGACGTGGTGGCCCTGTCGGGCATGGGCACCCTGTTCGGCGTGTCCAGTGTCTCGGAGCTGGTCGAGCGGTGCGCCCCTGTCGTGCCGGGGCGATTGGTCGTGTTCTTCCCGGGCGAGGTGGAGAACCACAACTATCGGCTGCTCGATGCCCGCGACGGCTGGGGCTACATGGCCCACGCCATCAACGCGGACGGCACGTAGCCGGGGCTTCCAGCCCTTGCCTAACCAGGCCAGGATGGCCTGCCTACGCACGTCCATGCGCCTCGAACCAGTTGCGATGACGATCGGAGCCCACGGAGATCAACATGAAAAACCGCGAGATCTACGCCAAGGACCCCCTCGCCAACCGCCTCGTCAACAACGGCGTGGCCGAGGTCTCCGAAGACCCCTCCGCCGCGGCACTGACAGTGCTGCGCTACGAGCTCGAAACCTTCGTCTGCGAGGGCGAATATGCCAAGGGCCTGCGCAAGATCCTGGAGAGCTTCCTCGGTAACCTGGGCAACGCCCTTGAGCAGCCCGGCGTCTGGATTAGCGGCTTCTTCGGCAGCGGCAAGTCCCACCTCGCCAAGATGGCGCGCGCCCTGTGGCTAGACATCAAGTTTCCGGACGGGGCCACCGCCCGCAGCATCGCCCGCCTGCCGCAGGACATCCGCGACCTGCTGCGCGAGCTGGACGTCCAGGGGCGCCGCCACGGCGGCCTGCACGCAGCCTCCGGCAAGCTCGGCTCCGGGGCGGGGGACAATGTGCGCCTCGCCTTGCTCGGCATCGTCTTCAAGTCCGCCGGGCTGCCCGAAAAGTACAACCAGGCGCGTCTCGTGATGTGGATGCAGCGCGAGGGCATTCTTGACAGCGTTCGCGACGGCCTGGCCCGTCGCGGGACAGACCTCGGCCGGGAGTTGCCGGACCTGTTCGTCTCCGACGACCTGCACGCGGCCCTGTTGGAGGCCCGGCCAGGCCTTGCCGCGGACGTCCACGGGGCAGGGGACCGGCTCATCGCCCAGTACCCGGAGGTGCAGGATGTCTCGAACGACGAGATGATCCGCGCCATCAAGGAGGCCCTCTCCACCGACGCCGGCTTTCCGCTCACCCTCATCATCCTCGACGAGGTGCAGCAGTTCATCGGCCAGAGCGGGGACCGCGCCTACAGCATCCAGGAAGTCGTCGAGTCCTTGAGCAAGCACTTCGGTGGCCGGCTGCTGTTCGCCGGCACCGGCCAAACGGCCCTGTCCGGCACCCATTCGCTGAACAAGATCAAGGGGCGCTTCACGCTGCCGGTGCAGCTCGCCGACACCGACGTGGAGACGGTCATCCGCAAGATCATCCTGCAGAAGCAGCAGGCCGCCGTGCCGGCCGTGCAGCAGGCCCTGAGCGACAACCTGGGGGAGATCTCCCGCCACCTGCGCGGCACCCGGCTGGAGCACACGGTGGAGGACGAGGACGTGATGGTCGATGACTACCCGCTGCTACCGGTGCGCCGGCGCTTCTGGGAAAAGGTCCTGCACCGCGTCGACGAGTCCGGCACCATCTCGCAGCTCCGCAACCAGCTACGCATCGTCCACGAGGCCGCCTGCGCCACCGCCGAGCAGCCCCTGGGCCACGTCGTCTCCGGCGACTTCGTCTACGAACAGCTCGCCACCGACCTGCTCCAGCACGGGCTCCTGTCCCGCGAGGTCTACGAGCGCATCGGCAAGCTCGGCGCCGGCAGCGACGACGAGCGCCTCAAGGCCAGCCTGCTCAAGCTCATCTACCTGATCGGCAAGCTGCCCACCGAGGCCGCCGCCGACGTCGGCGTGCGCGCCACCGAGGACAGCCTGGCCGACCTCCTGGTGGCCGACCTCGCCAGCGGCTCCGGTGCCCTGCGCCGACGCCTGCCGGACCTGCTCGCAGCGCTGCAGAACAAAGACGGCCTGGTCATGGCGCTGGCCACGCCGGCCGGCACCGAGTACCGGCTCCAGACCGCCGAGAGCAGCGCCTGGAACGACGAATACCGCCGCCAGGTCTCGGAGCTCTCCGCCAATGTGCAGCGCATGGAGATGGAGCGACTGGATCTCTTCAAGGCCGCCTATCAGGACGCACTGAAGGCCGTGCACCTCACCCAGGGCCGCATCAACGAGGTGCGCAGCATCCTGCCCTGTTTCGACGACGCCCTGCCCGCCGACGCGGGCCGGCGCATCTATGCCTGGTTTCGCGACGAATGGAGCAGCACCGAGGCCGAGGTCCGCGGCGACGCCCGCAACGCCGGCCCCTTAAGCCCCGCCATCTTCGTGTTTCTGCCCGCGCAGAACCGCAACGAGCTGCGCGCCGCCCTCATCGAGCACCGCGCCGCCCAGCTCACGCTGGAGCGCCGGGGCGTGCCGGTTGGGCCGGAAGGCCAAGACGCCCGCGCCGCCATGGAGACGCGCCGCAACGACGCCGACCGGCGCATCAAGGCCCTGGTGAAGACCCTCTTCGCGCAGGTGCAGGTCTACCAAGGCGGCGGGCAGAGCGTCGACGGCAACGACCTGACCGACAAGCTCCAAACCGCCGGCAAGGCCTCCGTCGTGCGGCTCTACAGCGACTTCGACGTCGCCGACCAAGACGGCTGGGACCGGGTGGTGGAGCGCGCCCGCAAGGGCGAGACCCAGCCGCTCAAGGCCATCGGCTACGAGGGCGACACCGACCGCCACCCCGTCTGCGCCCTGGTCCAGAAGCAGCTCGGCGCCGGCCGCAGCGGTGCCGACGTCAAGGACCACTTCGAGGCGCCGCCCTTCGGCTGGCCGCGGGACGTCGTCGACGGCGCCATCTATGCCCTGCTCGCCGGCGGCCACCTGCTCGTCACCGACAAACTGAGCCGTCCGGTGGATGCCAGGGGCCTGGAGCGGCGCCAGATCAGTCAATGCCACTTCAAGCCCGAGACCGTTACCATCACCCCGGTGCAGAAGATCCAACTGCGCAAGATTTACCAGGAGGCAGGCATTGGCTGCCAGCCGGACCAGGAAATCGAAAAGGCCCCGGAGCTGCTGCGCTGCCTGCGCGACCTGGCCGACAAGGCCGGCGGCGACCCGCCCCGACCCGCCCGGCCGGACCGCAAGCCCATCGAAGAGCTGGAGGCCCTCACCGGCAACGCCCTGCTGGCGGAGCTGCACAGCCGCCGGGATGCGCTCATCAAAGACATCAAGCACTGGCAGGACCTCGGCGAGCGCATCAAGCAGCGCACCCCCGGCTGGCAGCGCCTCAACGACCTCCTCGCCCATGCCAAGGGCTTAGGACCCCACCAGAAGCTCGCGGACGAGGCCCAAGCCATCGCCGATCAGCGCGCGCTGCTCGCCGCCCACGACCCGGTGCAGGCCCTGCTGGACAAGACCGTGGACCTGCTCCGCAACAGCCTCAACCATCACGCGCAGGAGCATCGCGACACCCTCGCGTGTGAGCAAACGGCGCTGGACCAGGACGCGGACTGGCAGCGGCTCGACGAGGCCCAGCGTCGGCGCATCCTCACCGAGCGCCACCTCACCGATGCCGTCGCCGTCGACACCGCAAGCCCCGACAGCATCCTCGCCGACCTGGAGCGCTGCGCCCTCTCCCAGTGGGCCGACCGCACCCAGGCCCTGCGCGGGCGTTTCGAGGGCGCGCGCATGGACGCGGCCCGGCTGCTCCAGCCCACCGTGACCCACGTCGACCTGCCCCGGCGCACCCTCACCACGGAGCAAGACCTCACCGCCTGGCTCGCCGAGGCCGAGCAGCGCATCCGCGACAAGCTCAAGGCCGGCCCCGTGCGCATATGACGCCGCCGCCTTACCCCGAAAGTCGCGCGCAGCGCGCTCCTTAATCTCCCTCTCCCTCTGGGAGAGGGCCGGGGTGAGGGAAACGGCCATGGCGAGCAGCGCCTTTCATCCTGCGGGGTGGCTCTGGTCGCCATGGTCGTTGGCCAGGGCATCCTGCCCTGGCAAACCCAGGGCTGGAAGCCCTGGCTACTCCGCGTGCCGGCACCCGCGGCGTTAGGATCTGAGGCTCCGTGGACTACAATCAGGCATATTCATCCGCATCGGCGCGATGCATCGGAGGCCGCAAGTGCGCACCACGCTGAACATCGACGACGAGCTGCTGGAGAAGGCCCGGCTGCTCTCCGGCATGCAGGAGAAGACCGCCCTGGTCCGCGCAGGACTCAAGGCCCTCATCGAGCGCGAGAGCGCCCGCCGCCGCGCCCGCCTCGGCGGGAGCGAGCCCGAGCTGACGCCGATCCCGCGTCGCCGTTCCGCGGACTGAGCCCCGTTCCATTGCTGGCCGGCGCGGAGCTAGCATTCCGCTAGCTGATTTTCCGCCGCACAGCTAACGGCCATGGCGACCAGCGCCACCCCGGAGGATGAAAGGCGCTCCTCGCCATGGCCGTTTCCCTTACCCCGGCCCTCTCCCAAAGGGAGAGGGAGATTAAGGAGCGCGCCGCGCGCGACTTTCATGGTAAGGCTGGAACGGCCTGTCAACAATCTCCAGAGTGTCACTATGCCAACCCTGGTTCTGCGCAACGTGCCGAAAGACCTCTATCAGCGGCTCAAGGAGACCGCTGCGCAGCATCGCCGCTCTATGACGCAGGAGGCCATCGTCTCGCTCCAAGCCGCGCTGGAGGGCGCAGCGGCACGTCCGCCCAAGCCCGCCGTGGATGAGACCCTGGACTGGCTGCGCCGGGAGGTCTGGTCCCTGCCCGTGCTCGACCACCGCGACGAAGACGAGATCTTGGGTTACAACGCCGATGGCCGCTTCGATTGACCTCGCGGTCGACACCAGCGCGCTGACCGCGATCCTGCTCGGCGAGCCAGAGGCCCCGGACTTGCTCCGCGCCCTCACTGGCGCATCCCGTCCCGGTCTATGCGCCCCCAATCGCACCGAGCTGCTGCTGGTCATCCAGGCGCGTCTCGGGGACTTAGGTCTAGCCCGCGCGCGGGAGCTACTGCGCCGCCAGCAGATCGAGACCGTCGTCCTCGACGAGGCCCTTGCCGACGCCGCAGCCGATGCGTATCGGCGCTTCGGCAAGGGCCGGCACCCGGCGGGTCTCAACTTCGGGGACTGCTTCGCGTACGCCCTGGCGGCGCGCGAGCAAGTACCGCTGCTGTTCAAAGGCAATGATTTCAGCCTGACGGATGTCGGCGTCCCCCGCGCTCTGCCAGATCGAGACGACCTTTGAGCGATCAGCCGACGGCCTGAAGGCGCATCGCCATCAGGGGCAGCCGACAGAAAGCGAGATCAGAACCGCAACCGCACGAGAAGGAGAACGCATGTGGACGCATTGGCAAAACCCCTGCGCCGCCAGCTCGAGAACGTCGTCATCGCCGCCCGCGACACCGCGGAGACCGCCGCCCGCGCGGCCCTGATGCATCTCGGCATCGGCGAGGCGGACCCGCCGCGGCACCTCACGGAGCCCGAGCGCGCGCTGCGCCGGCGCCTGCGCGCCCACGGCCGCCAGCTCGGCGACCAGCGTCGCCCGGACGGGCGCCAGGACGTCGAGCGCCTCGTCCACGAGACCGCCTACGAGCACTGGCACCGCATGCTCTTCGCCCGCTTCCTCGCCGAGAACGGGCTCCTGATGCACCCGGACGGCGTGGCCGTAAGCCTCGCCGAATGCAACGAGCTGGCCCCGGACGAGGGCGCCGCCAACGGCTGGGAGCTGGCCGGGCGTTACGCCTCGCGCATGCTGCCCCAGATCTTCCGCCCCGACAGCCCGGTGCTGGCCCTCTCCCTGGCCCCCGAGCACCAGCGCGCCTTGGAGCGCCTGCTGGCCGATCTGCCCCCGGAGACCTTCGCCGCCGGCGACAGCCTGGGCTGGGTCTACCAGTTCTGGCAG
Organism: Thiohalocapsa sp. ML1; assembly: GCF_001469165.1. Lineage (GTDB taxonomy): Bacteria > Pseudomonadota > Gammaproteobacteria > Chromatiales > Chromatiaceae > Thiohalocapsa. The sequence goes on from NZ_JABX01000009.1 coordinate 161,567, forward strand.
ACCAAGAAGAAGGACCAGGTCAACGCCTCCGAGGTCAAGATCGGCGCCGACGAGCTGCCCGCCGTCACCCAGCTCTTCACCGAGCCCTACATGGTCGCCTTCCTGCTCGACAACAGCCTGGGCGCCTGGTGGGCCGCCCGCCGCCTGAGCGGGCAGGACCTCCGCGACGCCGAGAGCGAGGACGAGCTGCGCCGCAAGGCGGCCATCCCCGGCGTGCCGCTGGAGTACCTCCGCTTCGTCCGCTCTTCACCCCCCTCTCCCCCTGGGAGAGGGGCTGGGGGTGAGGGACGTAGCGAGCCCGGCGCTGAGGCCTCTTCACTCCCCTCTCCCTCTGGGAGAGGGGCTGGGGGTGAGGGACGTAGCGAGCCCGGCGCTGAGGCCTCTTTACTCCCCTCTCCCCCTGGGAGAGGGGCTGGGGGTGAGGGACGTAGCGAGCCCGGCGCTGAGGCCTCTTCACTCCCCTCTCCCTCTGGGAGAGGGGCCGGGGGAGAGGGAGGTAGCGAGCCCGGCGCTGAGGCCTCTTTGCTCCCCTCTCCCTCTGGGAGAGGGGCCGGGGGTGAGGGTCCTCCTCCCAAAAAAACCCCTCAAACTCCCCCCCGACATCCTCGCCAACGCCCGCGAGCTTCGGCAGGAACAGACCGACGCCGAGCAACTCCTCTGGGGCCTGCTGCGCAACCGCCGCTTCCTCGGCAAAAAATTCCGCCGCCAGCACCCCGTCGGCCGCTACATCCTCGACTTCTACTGCCATCAAGACCGCCTGGCCGTCGAGCTGGACGGCGGACAGCACGGCGAGCAGCCCGTGGCCAAATACGACGAGGAACGCACGAAGGCCCTGGAACAGGAGGGCATCCGCGTCGTCCGCTTCTGGAACAACGATGTCCTTGCAGCGACCGAGTCGGTGCTTGAAGCGCTTTATCTCGCGTTCACACAGGACGGACCCTCACCCCAAACCCCTCTCCCAAAGGGAGAGGGGCTTTCTCCACCCCCCTCTCCCTCTGGGAGAGGGGTAGGGGGTGAGGGAGCAAATTCCTGGACCCCCGCCGCCGGCACCTTCGACGGCTGGCCCGAGCACCTGGCCGAGCTCAAGGTCATGGACCCCTGCTGCGGCTCCGGTCACTTCCTGGTCGCCGCGCTCCAGATGCTGGTGCCCATGCGCATGGCGCTGGAGGGCCTGAGCGCGCAGGAGGCCGTCGACGCCGTGCTGCGCGACAACCTCCACGGCCTGGAGCTCGACCGCCGCTGCGTCGAGATCGCCGCCTTCGCGCTGGCTCTCGCCGCCTGGCGCTATCCCAAGGAACCCCTCTCCCTTGGGGAGAGGGGCAGGGGTGAGGGCTCTCCACTCCCCTCTCCCTTTGGGAGAGGAGCCGGGGGCGAGGCCTCTTCACTCCCCTCTCCCTTTGGGAGAGGAGCCGGGGGCGAGGCCTCTTCACTCCCCTCTCCCTTTGGAAGAGGGGCCGGGGGTGAGGCCTCTTCACTCCCCTCTCCCTTTGGGAGAGGGGCCGGGGGTGAGGCCTCTTCACTCCCCTCTCCCTTTGGGAGAGGGGCCGGGGGTGAGGGCGAACCCCTCGGCTACCGCCCCCTCCCAACCCTCAACCTCGCCTGCTCCGGCCTCGGCATCCACGCGAGCAAGGCCGACTGGCTGCGCCTCGGCGAGGGCGACCCGGACCTGGAGCACGCGCTGGAGCGGCTCTACGAGCTGTTCAAGGACGCGCCGACGCTGGGCAGCCTGATTGATCCGCGGCGGGCGCTGGGGGAGGACCTGCTGAACGAGCGGTGGGAGCGGGTGGCGCCGTTGCTGGCTCGGGCGCTGGCGTCGGGGAATGACGAGAGCCGGGAGCTGGGGGTGGTGGCGCAGGGGTTGGCGCATGCGGCGGAGTTGCTGGCGGGGCGGTATCACTGGGTCATTACGAATGTGCCTTATCTCACGCGCAGCAAGCAAGCCGCTGTCCTCAAAACTCACTGTGAGAACCACTATGTTGACGGCAAGAGCGATCTTGCGAACGCCTTTCTGGAGCGCTGTCTAGAATTAGGCAAACTTGGTTCTCCCTGTTGGGAGTCCGTCGCGGAAAGGGGGCCAGCGCGACAAAGCATTGGCGTGGTTCAGGCTGTTACCCCACAAAACTGGCTGTTTCTTAGAAGCTACCGAAAACAAAGGGAGCGGCTGCTACTCAACGCGCGATGGCATATCTTGGCCCGTATCGGCGAGCGCGGCTTTGAAAGTGCTATGGCAGCTGGTGCATTTACTGCCCTAGTAACACTTAGCGGGTCGGCACCGCAGAAAAACGACTCTGCATGCGGGCTCGACGTCAGCGCATTCTTGACACCCAAGGAGAAAGCAACCGCACTAAGCGACGAGCCGATCGAGGTGGCCCGTCAGTTGGATCAGTTGAACTCCCCGGACTGCCGCATCGTCTTTCGGCATGACTTTACGCGGCCGCTATTAGAGTTGCGTTGTTCCAATCACCAAGGACTGTCTACAGGTGACAACCCTCGTTTTCGACGCGAGCACTGGGAGGTCGCCCGCTTCGGTTCAGAATGGGAGCCAGAGCAGTCGACAGTGCTATCGACAGAGCTTTTTGGAGGCCGTTCCGGGGTCTTGCTGTGGGAAGGCGGGAATGGCCAGCTCTACCGATTTGGCCGCGAAAATGTAGCGGCTCTACATAACGTCGATCGGCGGGGTGAAGAGGCATGGGGTTCACGCGGAATTGCTATAGCGCAAATGCGCGAACTCCCGGCTACCCTGTATAGCGGCGAGAAGTTCGATACAAACGCTGCTGCGATCATTCCAAACGACGACACGCTTTTGCCAGCGGTGTGGGCCTTCTGCAGCTCTGCTCAGTTTAATGAGGCCGTGCGCATAATCGACCAGAAGCTCAATGTGACGAACGGGACGCTTGTCAAAGTACCTTTTGACATAGAGCATTGGCAAGTATTCGCCTCCCAACGCTACCCCCACGGCCTCCCCAAACCCTACTCCGACGACCCCACCCAATGGATCTTCCACGGCCATCCCTGCGCCTCGGTGATCTGGGACGAGGACGCCAAGTGGACCGCCATCGGGCCGAAGCGCATCGACGACACCGTGCTGCAGGTCGCCGTTGCGCGGCTGCTGGGTTACCGCTGGCCGGCGGAAGAACCCTCACCCCAAACCCCTCTCCCAGAGGGAGAGGGGCTTTCGGGACCCTCACCCCAAACCGCTGTCCCAGGGGGAGA
>NZ_JABX01000010.1 GCF_001469165.1 Thiohalocapsa sp. ML1
TAGCTTGCGATGGTGTCCGGCTGATACATCCCGAGCACGGGCCAGTTCTGGATGTTGATGGCCCCGTCCCGATTGCTCGCATCGAGCGCGTTGCCAGCGGCACTGTGGTCCTTGAAACCCAGCGCACGAATGGCCGTGATGCTGTTGCTCGCGAGGTCCACCTCGGCGATGGCGTTGTTCTCCTGCAAACTCACGTAGGCCTTGCTGCCGTCCGGCGACACGGTGATGTACTCGGGCTCCAAGTCCTGCGCGACGGATGCGTTGGGGCCGAAGATGCGCACGTCGCTCGGGAGCTCGCCGTTGCGCGAGCCGCCGACATTGAAATCCGTAAAGCCAATGGTCGTCACGGTCGGCGCGGCGATACTGGCGATATCCACCACCGACACGCTGCCCTCGGGATCGACACTGTCCCCCTGGTTGTAAGAGTTGGGCTCGCCCTCGTTGGCGACCAGCACCTTGGAGCCGTCCGGCGTGAAGGTGACCATGTCCGGCAGGGCACCGACGGTCGCGACGCTCTGCTCGGTCCCGGAGGCAGTGTCGTAGAAGTAGACGCGGCCGCTTTGCTGCTTGTTGGTTCCGTTCTCGACGGCGACCGCAATGACGCCGTTCTTGACGGCGACGCTGTTCGGCACGCCGAAGCCCGAAAAGCTGGTCAGGCTGGTGACGAACGCCCCGGTGGCGGCATTCAGGACATCGATGCGCGACTCGGCACCGTTGACGACATAGACCTGCTGCGTCACCGGATCATGGGCGACGATCTCGGCGGCGCTGCCGTCAAAGATGCCGGTCTCGTACGTCCAACGCTGGTTCAGGTCGATCAGTGGTTCGGCCAAGGCGCCCGAGGCGGCGCAGGCGATGGCGGCGCCAAGAACGGCGCGGGCAAAAGTTTGCATGCTGTGTTCCCCGATAGGTTGCATAACGGCGCTCGGCTGAGCGCCGACAGCCTACCGGAGCAATGCGACGAACAGATGACGATCGCCGGGCGGCATCACGCCAGCCGCCGCGATCGCGTCCGTTCGGGTGTGCCGCCGCGGCTTGCGCGCCGGCGCTCCCCGATTGGATCAGTAACCGTCCTCGGAGCGCTCGACGATGTAGCCGATGCCGGCACCGACCCCCGCACCGATGGGGCCGGCAACGACGCCGCCGATGGCGGCACCGGACACCATGCGCTGCTCCGAGCGATTCATGTTGGCGCAGCCGCACAGCAACAGCGCCAGAACGAGGACCGTGATGAACCTCATGTGATCTCTCCTCTCCTTCCTGCAACCCACGCTCTTTGATGCCGTTATTGTACGCCGCGCAGACGGGATACCAGGGCTTGCCACGCTGCCGTCCGGGCAGTCGATGCGCGTCTGTCGTCGCTCCGGCCGCGTTGGCGCCGTCGGCGGCAAGGGCCGCTACGCCGGGGCGAGGCGTCGGCAGGAGCCCTTGTCCCGACTCGGCGCGCCGAGCAGGGCGCCTCGGCAAGCGTCGCCCGTCGCCCGTCGCCCGTCGCCCGTCGCCCGTCGCCCGTCGCCCGTCGCCCGTCGCCCGTCGCCCAGCAAGCATACCCGAGCATTCGTCTCGGAATTGTCACCGAACCGATGGGACGCCCGTCATGTTCGCTCAGCAGAATGCCGCGCTCCGACGGCAGCCGCCCAAACGGCTCCCGGCCGGCCGTCCTTCAATGGTTCCAGCAAGAGCGCGACGAGGCCCACGATGCAACACCACGACGACGATTCCATCAGCAATCCCTGCCAGAACCCGCACTTCGACGAGATCCTGCAAATCAACCTGAAGCGCCGCGAGCTGCTGGCCGGCGGCATCGGTGCCGCCCTGGTCGGCTTTTTCGGCGTGCCGGGCGTATCGAGCCTGACCGGCATGCGCGCGGCCGATGCCGCCGGCACGATCGGGCCGATCCCGCCGAGCAACGGCTTCGGCGGCATCGGTTTCGACGGCATCGCCCCGAACACCCTGGCCAACGGTCTTGTGGACGACGTGCTGCTGCCGCCCGGCTACAGCTACGAGGTGCTCTACGCCTGGGGCGATCCGATCGGCGCCCTCGGCCAGCGGCCCGGCGAGCCCGCCTGGCGCGACGACGCGAGCAACGATTCCATCGACCAGACGCTGCAGTCCGGCGATCACCACGACGGCATGCACTTCTTCCCGCGCCCGGGCCGTCTGGGCTCGAGCCGGGGCGTGCTCTGCGTCAACCATGAGTACAACAATCAACAGTTCTTGTTCCCGGACGGGACGGCGAACTGGAATCTGGAAAAGGTCCGCAAGTCCCAGCACGCCCACGGTGTGAGCATCGTCGAGCTCTGGCGCCATCCGCGCACCGGCCGCTGGGAGGTCAAGCGCCCGTCGCCCTTCGCCCGCCGCATCCACGGCAATACGCCGATGCAGCTCACCGGCCCCGCCGCCGGCGACGACCTGCTCAAGACCGACGCCGATCCGACCGGCACCCGGGTGCTCGGCACGCTGAACAACTGTGCCAACGGCTATACGCCCTGGGGCACCTATCTGACTTGCGAGGAGAACTGGAACGGCTACTTCGCCAACCCCACCGGCGACGTCGTGGGTGTGCCGGGCGATGACCAGAAGTTCGAGACTCTGAGCGGCCAGACCCGCTACGGCATTAGCCAGACCGGCTTCGGCTACCGCTGGCACGAGCACGACGATCGCTTCCGCGCCGACCTGAACCCGAACGAGCCAAATCGCTTCGGCTACGTGGTGGAGATCGACCCGAGCAGCCCGCGCAGCATGCCGAAGAAGCGCACCGCGCTTGGCCGCTGCAAGCACGAGAACTGCGAGCACGTGGTGGCCGGGAGCGGCCAGGTGGTGCTGTACACCGGCGACGACGAGCGCAACGAGTACATCTACAAGTTCGTCACCACCGGCAGCTACAACCCGAACAACCGCCGCGCGAACATGGACCTGCTCGACGAGGGCACGCTCTACGTCGCGAAGTTCAACGGCGATAACACCGGCGTGTGGATCCCGCTGACGCCTGCCACCTCGGGGCTGGAAACCTGGAGCCAGGCCGAGATCTGCATCAAGACCCGCCAGGCGGCAGATGCCGTCGGCGCGACGATGATGGACCGCCCGGAGTGGATCAGCGCGAACCCGTCGGCCCCGGCCAACGTCTACTGCACCCTGACCAACAACAGCCGCCGCGGCACCACGCCCGAGTCCAGCCACACCCCGGACGGGCTCAACAACGCCGGCAGCGCCCGCCCGCCGGTGGATGCCGCCAACCCGCGCGGCGACGACGGCAGCCCGAGCGGCAACGCCTATGGCCACATCATCCGCTGGCACGAGGACGGCGACGACAGCACCTCGACGACCTTCACCTGGGACATCTTCGTGCTCGCCGGAGATCCGGATAAGACCGAAGAGCGGCTGCAGGGCAACGTCAACGGCGACCTGTTCAACAGCCCGGATGGGCTCTGGTTCGACTCGGCCGGCCGGCTGTGGATCCAGACCGACGCGACGACCAATGCGTTGAGCTACGCAACCGGCGGCGTCAACGAGAACATCGGCACCAACCAGATGCTCTGCGCCGACCCCGCGAGCGGCGAGATCCGTCGCTTCCTGACAGGGCCGCTCGGCTCCGAGGTCACCGGCGTCACCGGCACGCCGGATCGCAAGACCCTGTTCGTGAACCTGCAGCACCCGGGTGAAGGCGGCAGCAGCAGCGCAGCGAACCCCACGGCCGTCAGCGACTGGCCGGACCGCGGTGCCCGCCCGCGCTCGGCCACCATCGTCATCACCCGCGACAATGGCGGCGAGATCGGCGGGCTCTGAGCCCGGCGCCGCGCCCGTTGGCGGGCGCGGTGCCTGCGGGGGCAAAACCGCCCCCGCAACGCCCGCCTCAGCACTCAATTTCTCCGGGGATCCCATTCATGAAATCGATACGTTCCTTGCGCGCGCTCGCCGCCGCACTCGCACTCGCCGGCGCCGCGCCGATGGCTCAGGCCGGCGTCTTCAGCGCCACGGCCTTCGCCGATATCCAGCTTGTGTCTACGCCCGTGGCCGGCGTGACGCTCGATTGGTTCAATACTGTCGTCTCCGATGACGGTTCCGTGTCAGATCCGGCGCATGCGTTCTTCGACAACGACGCGCTGCTGGAGGACCCAAGCTTCGAGGTCATCAGCTCCACGCTCACGTCCATCGGTGACGCGCTGGCACCGAACAGCGGACCTGCCGACGCCGCCGCGACCCTGCTGACCGAGGCCAGCGTCGACATCACCAACACCTCCGGGTCCGACGTCGAGCTTGAGTTTAGCTACCTGTATCAGCTCTTCGTGTCGGTGGCCGAGCAGCCCACCGGCCGCTCCACCGCCGCCAATGCTTGGGCGCGGCTGGAGCTGTTCACGGACTTCGACGTCATCGTGGACGAGATCGTCTCGGCTGCCCTGGACGGCGCCCCCACCGGCAACGCCGACGACAGCGGCTCCTTCCTCGTCAGCGTGGCGAACAACGAGACCGTCAGCGTCTGGATGTTCCTCGATACCGGCGGCGACGCCGCCCACGTCCCGGTGCCTGCCAGCCTGCCGCTGCTCGGCGCCGGACTCGCGCTGGTGGGGCTGATGCGGCGGCGCCGAGCCGACTGAGTCGCTGCGCGCCTTCGGCCCCCGAGCTTGCGGGGCCTCGGCGCCGCCGACAACCGCGACCCGGCGCACTCGCGCCGCAGGCAGGGACGCCTGTTCATCACGCCCGCCGCGACCGCGCCCGCTCGCGCAAAAAACGCTTGCACCGGCCACCCATCTGCCGCATCTATGCGGACCATGTGGACACAGGCCTATCACTGGCTCGACCGGACCGTGCTGGAGCTCGGCCGCGAGGTCAAGTTCTCCTACCTGCCGCCGCTGATGGTCTATGTCGCCGCCGGCGTGCAGGGGCTGACAGCCATCGTCGGCACCTTCTTCGTCAAGGACTATCTCGGGCTCTCGGCGGAATTCCTGGCGGCACTCGGCTTCTGGGCCATGATCCCGTGGTCGCTCAAGATGCCCCTCGGGCATGTCGTGGACCTGATCTGGCGCTGGAAGGCGCTCATGGTCTACGCCGGCGCCGGGCTCATCACGGCGAGCCTGCTGATCATGCTCGGGCTCCTGACCGACCCGGACGCCATGGCCGCGACCATGCCGTTGGAGGCATGGTACGTGCTGAGCGTGCTGCTCGCGCCGCTCGGCTACGTGGTGCAGGACGTGGTCGCCGACGCCATGACCGTCGAGGCGGTGCCGACCCTCGACGATGCCGGCCGCCCCTTCGACGCCGAAGAGCGCCGGCTCATGCACACCACCATGCAGACGCTGGGCCGCGTCGCCATCATCGGCGGCGGGGTCTTCGTTGCACTGCTGAACGTGTTCCTGTTCCGCGGTGTCGAGGCGATGGACGAGGCCGCCAAGGTCAGCGTCTACGTGCACATCTACGAGCTTGCGCTGCTCATTCCCGTCACGTCCATCTCCGGCGTGATCCTGGGCGGACTGCTCAAGCAGCGCGAGCTGCGCCGCCTGCGAGCGCTCGGCGAGCACGCCGCCGCCGAGCGCCTGCTCCACGGCGGCGAGCAGGCCACGCAGCCGAACTGGTGGATTCTCGGCGGCAGCCTGGTGTTCGTCGTATTCACGCTGTCCATGGGCCTGGGCGACGTGCCGTACAACACCGAGATCGTATTCGCGGGCTCGCTCGGCATTGTCGTGTTCCTCATCTCGCGACTGCTGCGGGAGCTCACGCCCGCGGCCGCGCGGGTGCTTATCGGCACCGCCATCGTCATTTTCGTGTTTCGCGCCGTGCCCAGCCCCGGCGCCGGGCAGACCTGGTGGATGATCGACGACCTGGGCTTCGATCAGCAGTTCATCTCCGTGCTGTCCTTGGTCGGCAGCGGCGCGACGCTCGCCGTGCTGTTCCTATTCCGCCGCTTCATGGCGGACCATTCCATTCTTTATCTGGTCGCCTTCCTGACCATCCTGGGCACGCTGCTGACCCTGCCGAACCTGGGGCTCTACTACGGCATCCAGGACTGGACCGCCGCCCGCACCGGCGGCATCGTCGATGCACGCTTCATCGCGCTCATCGACACGGCGTTGGAGTCGCCCCTCGGCCAGGTCGCCATGGTGCCGATGCTCGCATGGATCGCCAATTCCGCCCCCGCGCACCTGAAGGCGACCTTCTTCGCCGTCATGTCGTCGTTTGCGAACCTGGCCCTCTCCGCCGCCCAGCTCGGCACCAAGTACTTAAACCAGCTCTTCACCATCACGCGCGAGGTGCGCGCCGACGGCATCGTGACCGTGCCCGCGGACTACTCCGAGCTCGGCGTACTGCTGTGGACGGTGCTGGCGCTCGGGCTGATCTTGCCCTTTGCGGCCATTGCGCTGGTGAAGCTGACGCGGCTCAGCAGCGCTTAGGCGATTGCCGGAAAAAAACGTACCGAATGGCGCAGGATTTTCGTCCGCCTTCAAGGAGCGGCAGCGGGTGCATCGTCGAACTATGCACCCGCTGCCGCGACGCAGAAGGCGGGCGAGAAGACAAGCCAGGCGGTATGTTCTTTTGACAGAAATCGCCTTAGTCCGCCCCTGGCTCGGCCGGGCCGCCGCCGCAGCCGCGCTCACACGCGGTTGCAGCCTAAAGACGAAGCTCGCGCAAAGGCGGCTCGGTTATAGTTCGGCCCGACTCCAAAACCGTCATCACCACCCTATGCCACCCTATGTTGAGGAAAGCGAACATGCAGATCTTCCCCCGCCTCGCGCCCGCCGCACTGCTGCTGACCGCGCTGTCGTTGGCCGGCTGCGGCGACGGCACGTCGGACCAAGCCGGCCAACCGCTCGACCTGCCGGCCTCGCCCGAACAGCTCAAGATGCTGGACGCCGTTGTGGAGCGCTTCCCGGAGTTGAGCCCGGCCGCCGAGCGCGCGCGGGCCGATGGCGAGGTCACCGAGCAGGAGATCATCGACGTGCTCACCGAGGCGGAGCGGCTCAAGGAGGCTGGCGACGGCGAGTAAAACCGCTTCACCATGAACGTTGCACGCAGCGCGCTCCTGAATCTCCCTCTCCATCGCTCCCTCTCCCTCTCCCTCTCCCTCTCCCTCTGGCAGAGCGCCGGGGTGAGGGAAACGGCCATGGCGAGCAGCTTCATGCTCCGGGGGACGCTGGTCGGTCGCCATGGCCGTTGGCAGCGGTGCCGCGGGCCTGCAACCTCGATCGACCATGGCAACAGGAGACGGCGCAGATGACCCAACCGACCAACCTCGCCGGCAAGATGGCTCACTTGAAGACCCTGCTGGTCAACGCAACAAACTTCTCCGAGCCGATGAACTATTTCTTCGACGTCCTGACGCCGGACCCGGCCTTCACCGCCAAAGGCAAGCCGCTCAAGGACAAGACCATCGAGATGCGGTTCCGCGGCATCATCCAGATCATGCACCAGCGCATGGCGCCCGACACGCAGATCCAACCGCGGCGGCTGATGGTGGTCTGGCTCAAGCAGTTCGGATTCGCCCACGGTGCCTTCGCCGTCGGCGACCTGCTGGGCGTGACCTTCTACTTCCGCGACCTGGACACAGGCCTTTGCGCCCTGGCGCCGACGAACGGCTCGGAGGAGGTCCTGTTCTCACGCTTCTCCGTCTACGAGCCGGTAGACCCGTCCAAGAGCTTCCATATCGACCGCAGCGGTCGGCGCCACTGATGCGGCTCGCGACACCGCTGCGCCGCGATGTCCCGCATGTCCCCCGTCACGAGTCCGAGCCGCCACCCGATGTCGCGGGCGCGGCAGACGCATCGGGGTCGGGCGGCACGGCGCCGCCCGCGAGTCGCGAGCGGATCACGGGCGTGCTCGTCATGGTCCGGTGCACCGGGCAGCGGTCGGCGATGGCGAGGATGCGACGGCGCTGCTCGGGCGTCAGGTCGCCGGTCAGCTCGATGACGCGGTCGATGACCTCGATGCGGCCCTGCTTGTCTGCGGCGGCCCGGGTCGCCTCGTCGCAGTCCGCCTCGCAGTCGTCCACATGGATGCGGTCGTGCGTCAGGCGCACCTCCACGTCGTCGAGGGGCAAGCCCTTGTGCTCGGCGTACATTCGGATGGTCATCGACGTGCAGGCGCCCAAGGCCATCAGCAGCAGGTCGTAGGGCGAGGGCCCCAGGTCCGTGCCGCCGGCGCCCTTTGGCTCATCGGCCAGGAGCTGGTGGTGCTCGGTGTAGAGCCCGCGCAGGAAGCGGCCCTCGCGCTCCGTGACCACCACCTGCCCCTTGCCGACCGCCGGCGCGGTGCCGAGCCCGGCCTCCTCGGCATGCTGGCGCAGGTTCAGATAGCGGCTCGCCCAGGCAACCAGCGTCTCGGCGACGTACTCCGCGTCTTCGCGATTGGTCAGCAGGTGGTCCGCGTCACAGAGGGAGATGAAGCTCTTCGGGTGCAGCGCGGCGCGGTAGATCTTCGCGGCCTCCTCGATGGGCACGATCTCGTCTGCCGGCGAGTGGAAGATCAAGAGCGCCCGCTTGAGGCGCCGGATGTGCTCGGCGTCGGCGTGATGCTCCAGGTCGTCGAGGAACTGCCGGCGGATGCGAAAGCGCCGCTGGCCAACCTTCACCTCCGCCTCGCCGGTGTCCTCCAGCTCGCCGCGCACGCCGCTGAACAGATGCTCCACGTGCTTCGGCGTCGCCGGTGAGGCGATGGTCACCACCGCCTCGACGCTTGGCAGCTCGTGCGCGGCGGCGAGCACCGCGGCACCGCCCAGGCTGTGGCCGATCAGCAGCGCCGGTGCCACGTGATCGGCCTCCAGCGCGCGGGCGGCGGCCACCAAGTCCTGCACGTTGGACGAGAAGCTGGTGTTCGCGAAGTCCCCGTCGCTGTTGCCGAGCCCGGTGAAATCGAAGCGCAGCACCGCGATGCCGCGCGCCGCCAGCGCCCGGCTGATGCGCGAGGCGGCGGCGATGTCCTTGCCGCAGGTGAAGCAGTGCGCAAACAGCGCGTGCTTTTGCGTCGGCACACCCGCGGGCGGGGTCTCCAGCAGCCCGGAAAGCTTGTCGCCCTGCGCGTTCTGGAAATCGAGCTTGATGCGCGCCATCGCGGGCTCCGGCTGAGGTCGGGCGAAACGCCCGAGGGGGTTGGGGAAACGCTCGGAGATGGGGCAGCGCGCCGGCTTATGGAACCTGCCCGAGGAGCCCGCCTCCGCAACTCTTTTCAACTACGAAAAACACGAAACACGCGAAACGGACGACCGCCGCCCGAGCCTCTTTCGCGCTTTTCGCGTGTTTCGTAGTTCCTCCTCAGTCGTCGATGGCGTCGGGTCTGGCGACAGATTGTTATTGAACCGTCTCTCAGCGCTCCTTCTTCGCGCTCCGCCTTCGCGCTGAGGCTCCGCCTCGCCAGCCCCCGAGCCTCACTGCTCGGTCGTCGGCGCAGCCGGCACCTCCGCTGCGGGCGCTGCATCGCCGACCGACTCCGTGAATGCACCGGCGACCGGCGCCTCGTCCTCGCCCAGCAGCCCCGCCCGGTCCGTGTCCAGCAGCAGCTCGGCATCGAACGCACCGAGGCGGTAGACATGGGGCTCGCCGTCGCGGCGGAGCACGTAGTCCTCGCTCTCGGCGATGGGCGCGAGCCGATAGCGGCGCTCGCCGTCGTCGAGCGTGACGCTGATCTCCCGCGCGGGCGCGTCCAAGTCGTAGTCGAGGTCCGCATCGGGCAGCAGCACGTCGTTGTAGCCGACAGTGGCGACGGCGTCGGCAAAGGCGTCGGCCGCGTCCTGATCCACGGCCTCGTTGCTGCCTTCGAGCGCCCAGCCTTCTGCGCCCCGCACCAGCGCGAAGCCGTCGTCCGCGCCCGCCACCTGCAGCCGGCGGATCAGGCCGCGGTCCACCTGCAGCCGGCCGCGGTCGATCCAGCCGGCGGGCTCGGCGGCGAGGTCGAACGGCCCGAGCCGCAGGTCGTAGACCGCGTCCTCGCCGTCCACCCGCACGAAGGTGCGCCGGAAGCCCGGCGAGTCGCCGAGGATGAGCACCGCCTCGTTGCCGTTCGCGCGCAGCTTGAGCCGCTGCTCGAAGGCGTCGTCGGCCACCTTGAACCGGCGCTGCGCGGCGGCGCTGGTCGCCACCGGCAGCGCGCGCTCCAGGCCCGTGAGGTCGCCGAGCAATTGTTCCACGCGGGTGCCGCTGACCGGAAAGTCGCTCAACGCCGGCAGCACCCAGCCGTCGGCCCGGCGCTGCAACAGCAGGCGTTCGCCGTCGCCGGATTCGATCTCGATCTCGCTCACGGCCGCCGTGTCGACGCCGATCAGCGGCGCCTGCGCCAGCGTCGGCGCAAGCCCGCGGTCGCGGCCGGTGACCAGCGCCAACCCGAGCTGCACCACGAGCAGCGCGGCGAGCAGGATCACCACCGGCGTGCGCAGCGCCGCCGCCCAATCCGGATGCAGCCCGAAGCGGCGGCGCGCGGCGCCCGCCGGCATGGCCCGGGTCGTGTCGTTCATGCCAGTGCCCCCCGTGTTGCGGCGTCCGCGAGCATCGCCGTCAGCACCCGCTCCCGGCGGCGGCGCAGCAGCCGATGCAGCCAGTACACGAGCGCCAGGCCCGCCGCGGCCAGCGCATAGTTCAGATACTCCCAGAACACCCGCTCGGCATCGCTCAGCGGGGCGAGCAGCCGGCTGAACTGGCCGCGCCCGCGCAACGCAAGCAGGCCGCGGTCCTCCAGCGACCATTCGACGGCGTTCTGCACCAGCTCCAGCGGCTTGAGGTAGCGCGTCTGCGTCGCCTCGGTGGCCAGGCTGATGGCGGTGTCGCTGAGAAAGGTGTCGGAGCCGAAGACGATGAGCCGCGCCGACGCCGGCGAGTGCTCGACGACGGCGGAGACCACGGGCTCGGGCGGGTCGGCAGCGTCCGCGGCCTCGCCGGCCGGGTCATCGAAGGGGTCCGACCCCGACTCCGCGGCGGTGTCGTCCTCGGCGCCCTCGCCAGCCTCGGCATCCGGCAGCAGCGGCGACGGCTGGCCGGCGAACGCCGACTCGAAGCGCCCCTCGATGGCGACGGCCAGCAGCTTCCGGCCGCGGTCGTCCCCCACCGCAAAGCCCAGATCGCCATGTTGCTCGAAGTCGGGCTGCATGTCCGGCGCGGCGCTGGACCAGGCCGCCGCGGAGCTCTCGATGAGCCGCGTCACCTCGCGCCCGGCCTGCGCGTCCGCATCGAGCGTGATGGGCGAGGCCCAATTCATGGTCACCTGGCCTAAGTTCGCGGTAATGCCATTCGTAGCGGCCAGGCCGTCGTCGCGCACGTCCGGGAAGTACGGGTAGTCCAGCGTCTGGATCTCCTCGACCACGAAGCCGCCGAGCTGCCGCTGCACCGGGATCGGGAAGGGCGTGTTCTGCGGGTCCAGCACCAGGCGGTCGTCGAGGCGCACGCCCTGGTGCGCGAGCCAGTCCTCGAGCCCGCTCTGCGCCGGGGAGGCAAGGATCTCCTGGCCGGACAGGTCGATGTCGAAGCGCGCCCCGGCGAGCATGACGGTGCCGCCCTGCATCAGGAACTGATCCACCGCGAAGGCCTGCTTGGCACCGAGCCCGGTGGGGTCGACGACAAAGAGCAGGTCCGCGTCCTCGGGCACCTGGCCCGTGGCGAGGTCGGTCTCGCGCAGCGCAAAGCCCTCGCGCAGCGTGTCCTTCAGCAGCGTCCAGCCGGGGCCGGCCGCCTGCGGCATGCCGGGGAAGCCCGCGGGCGCCGGTGCCGGCGTGTAGAGCGCGACGGTGCGCAGCACGCCGGGCGCAAGGCGCTTGATGCCGGCCTCAATCGCCCGCTCCAGCGCGGCCCGGTCCAGCCCCTCGGGTAGCGGCACCGGCACGGCGCGCTCGCCCTGCTCCAGCACCATGAAGAAGTAGAAGGGCTCGGGGTCGAGCAGCCCCAGCACCAGCGGCTGAAAGCCGAAGCGCTCGTCGATCTCGGCGGCCAGCGCCGGGTCCTGCGCCGGGTCCTGAATCTCCCAGCCGAAGCGCTCGGCGCCGCCGCGGTTGGCCTCCGCCGCCAGCGCCGCCAGCACCGCCTCCAGGTCCGCACGCACCGCCGGCAGCGGTTCCGGCAGCGTCTCGGCGGGCGAGATGAAGCCGCGCAGGCGCACCGGCCCGCCAATGCCCGCAAACGGGTCGCCGCCGCCCTGGTAGCCGTACAGGACCTTCTTGATGGTGCGGGTGAGATCGTACTCGGGGCTGCGCAGGCGCACGTCCAGGTCCGTCTCGCCCTGCGCCTTCACCTCGATTAGGTCCTGAAAGCCCAGCGTCTCGAACTGATCGCCGTACTGCACCAGAATGTCGAAGTAGGAGCTCACCACCCCGGCCTGGTACTTGCTCGCGGTCTGAAAGGCCACCGGGCGGATGCCGTAGCGCTCGCCGGCCTCGCGCTCCAGCTCCGGGGCGCTCGCCGGGTCCACCAGCTCCACCCGTACCCGCGGGCCGCCGACCACCGCGTACTCCCGCAGCAGGTCGCGCAGTTGCGGCACCAGCGGCGCCAGCAGCGGATGGGTCTCGGCGCTGAAGTAGCCGCGGATCAAGAGCGGCTCCTGGATCTGCTCCAGGTACAGGCGGGTCGCGTCGGACACGGTGTAGACCTGCCCGCGCGTCAGGTCGGCGCGCACGTCGCCCACCGGCTGCAGCCAGAGGTTGGCGGCGATGAGGTTGGCCGCCGCGAGCAGCGTGACGAGCGTCCAGCGGTGATGCCCGGCGCGCTGCGCGCGATCCGCCGCCCAACGCAGCCGCTCCAGGCTGTAGATGCAGAGCGCGAGAAACACGCCGACCAAGCTGAGATAGTAGTAGAGGTCGCGCAGATCCAGCACGCCGCGGGTGATGGACTCGAACCGCGCACCGGTGCCCAACAGCCGCAGCACCTCGCCGGCGCCATGCCCCACCAGCCCCGTCAGCGCCGGCGAGCCGATGATGTAGAAGGCCGCGCACAGGAGCGTCGTGCCGATGAGCGCGACGATGGGGTTGTCCGTGCGCGCCGACACGAAGAGCCCGATGGCGATGTAGGCCGCGGCCAGCAGCAGCGTCGCGACATAGGCGCCGAGCACCGGGCCCCAGTCCAGCGGGCCGAGCAGGCTCACCGTCAGCGGCAGCGGCAACGTCAGCGCCAGGGCCACGGCCACCAGCGCCCAAGCGGCGAGAAACTTGCCCAGCACCAGCTTCCAGGTCGGCACCGGCAGCGTCGCCAGCACCTCCAGCGTGCCGGCGCGGCGCTCCTCGCTCCACAGCCGCATGGTCAGCGCCGCGGCGAGAAAGATCAGCAGCAGCGGCATCCAGTCGAACAACGGGCGCGCGTCCGCGATGTTGCGCGCGAAGAACGCCTCCACCCAGAAGAACACGAACAGACAGGCGGCCAGAAAGGCGCCGATAAAGAGATAGGCCACCGCGGAGCCGAAGAAGCCGGACAGCTCCTTGCGGGTGACACGCAACAGGTCAGACATGGGCGGCCTCCGGTGCTTCGGACTCGACGGCTGCGGCGGCGTCGCGCTCTGGGGCCGCAGCCGCGGGCGGCGCCGCGGCGGCGATGCGCCCGAACACGGCCTCCAGGTCGTGGCGCTCGCGCGCCAGCGCGTACAGCGCCCAGCCGCGCTCGGCAACGGCGGCGGCCACCAGCGGCGCCGTGGCGTTCGGGTCCGCGGTGCTGAGCGCGAAGCTGCGCCGCACGCCCTCCTCGCCCATGGGCTCGACGCCGCCGACGCCCGGCAGCGCGCCGAGCACGGCCCGCACCTCGGCGGGCGGCCCGTCCAGCGTCACGCGCAGCCGCGAGCCCGTGCCGATGCTGTCCATGGCACTGTCGAGCGCGAGCCGGCCCGCGCGCATGATCAGCACCCGGCCGCAGACGGCCTCGACCTCTTGCAGGATGTGGGTGGAGACGATGACCGTCGCGTGGCTCGCCTGCTCGCGGATCAGCGTGCGCATGTGCTGGATCTGCGAGGGGTCGAGCCCGTTGGTGGGTTCGTCCAAAATCAGGATATCCGGCTCATGCAGCAGCGCCGCGGCGACGCCCAGGCGCTGGCGATAGCCGCGGGACAGGGTCGCCACCGTGGCCGTGGCCTTCGCGCCCAGCTCGGTGCGCGCGACGGCGCGGCGGATGGCCGCCGGTCGCTCCGCCCACCGGATGCCGTGCAGCGCACCCTGGTACTCCAGGTGCTCCAGCACCGTCAGGTCCGGGTACAGCGGGCAGTTCTCCGGCAGATAGCCGATGCTGCGCTGCACCGCGCGGCGGTGGCGGGCGAGATCCTTGTCGCCGATGCGGATGCTGCCGCCGCTCGGCTCCAGATAGCCCGTCAGCATCCGCATGATGGTGGTCTTGCCGGCGCCGTTGTGGCCCAGCAGGCCGACGATCTCGCGGGGGCGGATGTCGAACGACACCCGCTCCACCGCCTTCTGCGCGCCGTAGCTGCGGCTCAGGTCGCGTACTTCGATCATGATCGCGCTTCTCGTGGACGAGGCAGAGGGCGGGAGCAGCACCGCGCTCGGCGGCGGCGCTGCAACCCTGGCTAGGGCACGCGGCAGCCCCGCCGCGGCGCGGGGATTTCACAGCAGCGCGCCGCTGCCGGCAAGGGGCGCCGGATGACGATTTGTTAAGGCGGCCCGTGGCTGCTCGGGACAGCGCAGCAGTTGGGCCGAGGGCCGGGGGCCGAGGAGGGCCCCTTGGTCCTGCCGCTCAGTAACGCGCCCGAAACCGAGACTTGCAGCACGAAACGCGCAACGCCGACGTGACGACTGCAGCGTTCTGCGCGCCAAATCACGGCGCAAGGGCCTCAATAGGCTAATGTCGCGACCGTCATCAAGAAAAAATACCGACGAACCCCGGCCGGACCGTCCGGGGCACGCACAGCGACGGAGTCCGCCATGTCGAGCGACGCAACCACCGCCACCGCCCGCCTGCCGCTCGGCAGCGATCGTACAGCACCCACCACCGCGCGCCGCGTGCGCAGGCTCTCGCGCATGCTGCTGTGCTGTGCCGCCGTCGCGACCGCCAATGCCACCGCGCTGGACCTCTACACCGACGATGCGGCGGCCTCCTTCCAGGAGCTCCAGCGCGTCACCGAGTCCGCCGAGGCGGCCTGGGAGGGCGCCTTCGGGCTAAGCGTCGCGCCGACCCGCTGGCACAACCAGTTTCTGCGACTCCAGGGGCGCACGGACTTCCGGCCCTACAGCGCGCTCAGCTTCCGCATCCGGGCGGAGTCCGGCAGCGTGGACCCGGAGCTCGCGCTGGTGGACCAGACCTGGGGCAACACCGTGCGCGTCGCCGAACACGTGGACGGCGGTGTCGTGGACGGCACCTGGCGCGAGGCGAGCATCCCGATGGCCCTGCTCGCGAGCGACAGCTTCGCGCTCGACAGCGTGTTTCTCATCGCCTTCCTGCCGCACCCGGCCGCGGCGCCCTTCCATATCGACAGCATCCGTTTGGTGGATGCGTCCCGGCCCGAGATCCTCGGCTGGTCCCTGCCCTCCGCACGGGTCGTGAGCCTACGCATCACCGGGCTCGACCACGCCGGCATCGAGGCCGCGGCCATCAGCGTGCAGAGCGACACCGATGCGGCCTACGCGACACCCGTCGGCGTCGCGGCGGCGGGTGTAGACCGTGCGGCGGTGGGCATCGAGGACTCCGGCCGCGGCGCCGTCGTGGAGTCCCGCCTGCACCTCCTGCTGCCGCAGGCGCTGCTGCCGGGGCAGGACTACGTGCTGGACCTGTCGGCCTTGCTTGGCAGCTCCGGCGCCGGGCCGGCGGAGCCCCTGGTAACCGTGCGTCTCGACGCGACCGCCGTCAGCGACAGCCTCAAGGTCAACCAAGTCGGCTACCTGCCGGACGCGACCAAGCTCGGTCTGGTCGGCAACTGGCTCGGCGATCTGGGCGCGATGCCGGTGGACGCGACGGATTTTGAAGTGTTGGATGCCGACACCGGCGCCGTGGTGCTGACCGGCGCGCTGGCGCTTCGCGCCGCCGCGGACTTAAAGAGCGGCGAGGACGTCTATGCCGCGGACTTCTCGGCGCTGACCACCCCCGGACGCTATCGATTGTCCGTGCCGGGCGTCGGCGTGTCCCACCCGTTTCGCATCGCCGACGACGTCTACGCCGAGGTCTGGCGCACGACGATGCGCGTCTTCTACCACAAGCGCAACGCCGAGCTGACCGCCCCCTACGCGGACCCCGGCTTCGAGCGCGTCGGCATCGACCCGCTGCTGGACGCCGTGAATCACCCGATCCTGGCCGACTACCCGCTCAGCGCCGGCGAGACGCCCTTCGCGCACCGCCCCATCACCGGCGGCTGGTTCGACGCCGGCGACTATGGCCAGTACGTGCACAACGCGGCGCCGGTCTGGGGTCTGATTGGCTTGGCCATGGACTTGGCACCCGCCGGGCACTTCACCGACGGTGAGCTTGGCGTCCCCGAGAGCGGCAACGGCATCCCGGACATCCTGGACGAGCTCGGCTTCGGCATGCGCTGGGCCACGCAGATGCAGGACACCGACGGCGGCGTCTACTGGCGCGTCTCCAGCGCCCAGTGGGACATGGGCCTGCCGGCGGACGTGAGCGAGCCCCGCTTTCGCTACGAGAAGACCACCCGCGCCACGGCGCAGTTCGCGGCCATGGCGGCCGTCTACGCGCGGCTCATTGCGCCCTATGATGCCGCCGACGCCAACGCTGCGCTGGCCGCCGCCGAGCACGCCTGGCAGTTCGCCAACACCGCGCCGGTCTATCCGCCCGAGGGCACGCTGTATCAGAACCCGGCCGAGTATCCGGGCGGCGGCACCTATGCCGTGAAGAGCGCCAAGCCGGACCTGCTCTGGGCGGCAGCAGAGCTCTACCGCGCCACCGGCGACAGCGGCTATCAAGACGCCTATCGCACGCTGCTGACGGAGACCTCGCCGGACCTGAGCGCCGCGCCCTACAGCACCTTCGCGCACTGGGCCATGACCCGGACCGACCACGCCGGCCGCGACATCCTGCTGGTGGAATCCGCGCGCCGCGGCGTCATGCTCTCCGCCGACATCAAGCTCACCCGCGCCGCGCAGGACGCCTACCGCTCGCCCAAGCACCCGGCCATCGAGCTCACCGGCTGGGGCAACTTTTCAACCTCCCCCATCGACGCGCTGGCGTTGCTCCAGGGCTGGCACCTGAGCGGCGAGCCGGTGTACCTCGACACGGCCCTGCAGGCGCTCGACATCATCCTCGGCGCCAACCCGCAGTCGCGGGTGTATCTCACCGGCATCGGCGCCGCCCCGGTGCAGGACCCGTTGGACCGCATCTCGCTCAACGACGCCAACGCCGAGCCGCTGGCCGGGCTGGCCGTCGGCGGCCCCACCTGGCACCTCAACGCCAGCCGCGAGCCCTTCATCGCCGTCAACGCCGCCTACTGGCCGCCCGCGCAGCCGGCCCTCGGCAGCGACGGCAAGCCGGACTACGCCGGCGCCTACCCGGTCTACCGCCGCTGGATCGACGATCACGCGCTGATCGCCATGAACGAGTCCACGGTCCGCGAATGGGCCGCCGTCGCCGTCGCCTTCGGCCTCGTGCGCGACGGCGCGAGCCTGCCGCCGGTGACCGCGAGCCCCTACGCCTGGACGCCCGCGGGCGGCGGCTCCACCACCATCTACCGCCTGGGCGATCTGCCCGTCGCCGACGTGCCGCTGGTGACGCCGGCACAGATCACGGCCTTGGGCGCAGCCGCGCTCGACGCCTCCGACGCCCACATCGCCATGCTGACGTCGGAGCAGATCCCCGCCCTGGCCGCGCCGGATAGCCGCTACTGGGTCGGCCGGCTCAGCCTCGAGCAGCAGCTCGCGCTAGCGCCGGCGCAGATCGCCGCCTTCAACCAGTGGAGCCTGTTCACGGCGCTGCCGCCGGTGCAGGTGCCGCATATCCCGCCGGCCAAGCTCCCGCTCATCGGCATCGAGGTGCAGAACACCACGGACGGCTGGAAGGCCGCCATCACCCCCGAGCAGCGCGCGGCGATGACCACGGAGCAGCAGCAGATCATGGCCGCGGCGGGCTACTGATCGCGCGCGTAGCGGCCCGAGCCAAGGCTTTTCTTTGGTGCCGAGGCTCTGCTTCGGTATACGCATCTTCGCGGCTCTGCCGCCCCGATTCGCCGGCAGAAACTTCGGGTTTTCCGAGCCATGGCCGCCCGCAACTGCGGGCTTGCGGCGCCACGCCTGTCCTAGACTCCCGGTGATGCAACAAACCCTGCACTTGCCGGGCCGGAGACGGGCCGGAGACGGGCCGGAGAGCCGACCTCCAGGTCGGCTCGGCATCGCGCTATCAACGCATCCGGTTCAATTCGTGTTGACCTGGAGGTCAACACTCCAGTCAACACGCCAAGCTCTAAAAACGCCAAGCTCTACCCAGCCCTAAGTGACGGTCAAGGAGATCGAAATCGCTATCGGGTTCGCTATCGGATTCGCTATCGGATTCGCTATCGGATTCGCTATCGGTTTCGACACAACATAACACGGGGCCACGAGAAGCTTGTCGGTCGGGAGGGTCATGACCATCCATGCGACGAGAGACGCTATTTCGATACCGATTTCGATTTCGATACCGATTTCGATTTCGAATTCAACCCCCGACCGCCGAGGAGGCATCCGATGCAGGACCTGATGGACAGGCACTGGCACCATCTCCCCGAGGCGGAGGTGGCCGATCTGTGCGACGCCGACCCGGAGCGCGGTCTCGACCGCCTCGAGGTCGAAGAGCGGCAGCGGCGCTTCGGCCCCAACGCACTCACGCCGCGCAAGGGCCGCGGGCCACTGCTGCGCTTCTTGGACCAGTTCAACCAGGCCCTGGTGTACGTGCTGCTGGCGGCGATTGCGGTGAAGCTCGCCCTCGGGGGCTACGTGGACGCCGGGGTGATCTTCGGCGTGGTGCTGCTGAACGCCATTATCGGTTTCGTGCAGGAGAGCAAGGCCGCCAGCGCCCTGGACGCCCTCTCCCGCGCGCTCACCACCGAAGCCACGGTGGTCCGCGCCGGCGAGCGCCGCCGCGTCGACGCCCGGGAGCTGGTGCCGGGCGACCTGGTGCTGCTCGCCTCCGGGGACAAGGTGCCCGCCGACCTGCGTCTGCTGCGGGTGCGCAATCTCAAGGTGGACGAATCGGCCCTGACCGGCGAGTCCGTGCCGGTGGAGAAGCGCGCCGGGGTGCTGGGCCACGACACCCCGCTGGCGGACCGCGCGAACATGGCCTACTCATCCACCTTCGTCACCTTCGGCACCGCCGCGGGGCTGGTCACGGCCACCGGCGACCACACCGAGGTGGGGCGTATTTCCGAGCTCATTGCCCAAGCCGTCCCGCTGGAGACCCCGCTCACGCGGCAGATCGCGCAATTCAGCCGCCTGCTCCTCTACGGCATCCTCGCGCTCGCCACGCTCACCTTCGGCATCGGCCTGCTGCACGGGGAGTCCTGGGTGGACATGTTCATGGCGGCGGTGGCGCTCGCCGTGGCCATGATCCCGGAGGGCCTGCCGGCGGTGCTCACCGTCACCCTCGCCATCGGCGTGGCCCGCATGGCCCGCCGCCACGCCATCGTCCGCCGCCTGCCCGCGGTGGAGACCCTGGGCAGCACCACCGTGATCTGCTCCGACAAGACCGGCACACTGACGCGCAACGAGATGACCGTCCAGCGCCTCTGGGCGGGGGGTGAGGAATTCGCCCTGAGCGGCGTCGGCTATAGTCCCCGGGGCGAGCTCACCGACAACGGCAAGCCGGTGAAGGTTGCCGCGCGGCGCGCTCTGCTGGAGCTGATTCGGGCTGGCCTGCTCTGCAACGACGCGGCGCTGCGGGAAACCGACGGCGTTTGGAGCATTGAGGGTGACCCCACCGAAGCGGCACTGCTGACCGCAGCGGCCAAGACCGAGTTTGACGCCGCCGCGGAGCACCACGCGGCCCCGCGCCTGGACACCCTGCCGTTCGAGTCCGAGCACCAGTACATGGCCACCCTGCATGGCGGCACCTGTCCCATGGTGTACCTGAAGGGCGCCGTCGAGGCGCTGCTGCCCCGCTGCGACGGGGCCCTGGCTGCCGACGGAACCTGGGTGCCGCTGGACCCGGGCGCCGTGCGCGCGCAGGTGGACACCCTGGCCGCCCGGGGCCTGCGGGTGCTGGCCTTCGCCCGCCTGGACGGGGCCGGACGCAGCGCCATCGATCACCCTGACCTGGCAGGCGGGCTTACCTGCCTCGGCCTGCAGGGCATGATCGACCCGCCCCGGGAGGAGGCGGTGCAGGCGGTCGCGGCCTGCCGCCGGGCCGGCATCGATGTCAAGATGATCACCGGCGACCACGCCCTCACCGCCGCCGCCATCGCCGAACAGATCGGCCTCGGCGAGCCGGCGGCGGACGGCACACGCCCGCCGGCGCTCACCGGGCGCGCGCTCGCCGAGCTGCACGACGACGACCTCATCGAGGCCGCCGCGCGCACCGCCGTCTTCGCGCGCGTCACGCCGGAGCAGAAGCTGCGCCTGGTGGAGGCCATCCAGGCCCGCGGCGCCGTGGTCGCCATGACCGGCGACGGCGTCAACGATGCCCCCGCCCTGCGCCAGGCCGACATCGGCGTCGCCATGGGGCGCGCCGGCACGGAGGTGGCCAAGGAGGCCTCGGACATGGTGCTGACCGACGACAACTTCGCCAGCATTGAAGCCGCGGTGGAGGAAGGCCGCGGCGTGTTCGACAACCTCACCAAGTTCATCACCTGGATCCTCCCCACCAATGCCGGGCAAGGGCTGGTGATCCTGGTGGCGGTGCTGTTCGCACAACCCCTGCCGGTGCTGCCGGTACAGGCGCTTTGGATCAACATGACCACCGCCGTGCTGCTGGGGCTCACGCTGGCCTTCGAGCCGCGCGAGCCCGGCATCATGGACCGCCCGCCGCGCCCGCCCGGGTCGCCCATCCTGGACGCCGTGCTGCTGCAGCGCATCCTGCTGGTCGGGCTCATGCTGCTGGCCGGGGCCTTCGGCCTGTTCGAGTGGGCGCTGCATCACGACGCCAGCGTCGAGCAGGCGCGCACCGTGGCGGTAAATGTATTCGCGGTCGGGCAGGCCTTTTATCTCCTCAACTGCCGCTCGCTGCGCTGGTCCATGTTCCGCATCGGCGTCCTCAGCAATCCCTGGATATGGGCCGGCATCGCCGCCATGGCCGCCGTGCAGCTCGCCTTCACCTATGTGCCCGTCATGAACCAACTGTTCCACACCGAG
Organism: Thiohalocapsa sp. ML1; assembly: GCF_001469165.1. Taxonomy (GTDB): domain Bacteria; phylum Pseudomonadota; class Gammaproteobacteria; order Chromatiales; family Chromatiaceae; genus Thiohalocapsa. Next base: position 21,158 of record NZ_JABX01000010.1, read on the forward strand.
CCCATCTCCGCCGCCTACTGGCTCGCGATCCTCGGCGTCGGACTCGTCATCTACACCGTGATGGGACTGGAAAAGCTGGTGCGACCACGGGGCGCACGCGGGCCGACATCGCCTGCTGCAGAACCCAGCGCCACCGCGGCCCGAACGGGTACGACCTCGACATGACGTCGTACCCGTGGCGATGCGGCAAGAAAAGGCTCGCGCAGAAGGACTCTATGAAGAAGCTCGCGCAGAGACGCCCGCCGGGCGCTTTGCGGATGGGCAGGCAAAGTTCGGGGGTCGGACCAGCGCAAGCTGCGGATGGACCGAGAAACCTGGTCTCAAACCGAGCTATGCCCGACAAGCGGGCTCGACACCGCGCCGGCACGGACCGGGAGCGCCGGCCTTCAGCCGGCCTCGCGTGCCGGTGGCTCAATGCCCCCGGCACGCGATCTGCGGCGCGGGAGCCGGGCGGTTGCCCATGCCGCGCCGTCGGGCGGACGAGCGCGCATGTGCCCTCTGATCGGCCCAGACGCCGCCGACGCGGCATCGAGCCGAGCCGGCTGGAAAGCCGGCGATCCCAGCGCTGTAGTGTCCGCTTTGCGCACCGCTTGATAGCGATTTCGATAGCGCTTTCATAGCGATGTCGATGCCCGTGACGTCGGGTTTCGCTGGGCTGACTTGATCCCGGGAGTGTACGGGTAATTTTTGAACCGTCACTCAACGCTGCACCGCGCCGATGTGCTCCTCCACCGATTCGACCTTGCGTGTGAGCCGTCCGGACGGACCGCTGCGGATATCGAGCTTGAGCGCGGAGTAGACGCGCCGGCAGCCCAAGCCATCCAGCACGGACGCCGCCCGCTCCACCAGCGCCAGCGCCTCCGCCAATGAGTCAGTCTCGACCACCGTCCCCATGGGCGTGAGCCGGTACGCGTGGCCCGACTCCCGCACCATGCGCACGACCTCGCTGACCTGGGCGCTGACGCTTTCGCCCTGATCCATCGGGAAGATGCTGAAATCCATCAAAACAGACATTGGCAGTCTCCGGTTGGGCAGAAAAAACCAGCGCCTAGCGGAAGGGCCGGCGCGCAATCAGCTTAGCGCAAATCCAACCTACCCGAGCGGCCGCGACGCCCTGTGCATTCGATGTGGTGCATTACGCAAGGCCATGGACGAGTGGCACCACGAAGCGCGAAGCCGCAATTTTAACAGAGATGTTGCACCGCGTGCGGGACGACACCTTCAGAACACATCATTACACTGGCGCATTCGCTTTGCAGCCCTTTGCACGGTTGATTAGCAGAAGAAGCGGTCGGACTAGGACCTCACGCGCATCGACTTCATTGCCAATGGCATCGGCATTGCTTTGTCTTGGGTCACAGGAGTGGGCGCGCGCAAGCGCCGAAATGGACCCTTGCCGCGGAGCCTGTTGACGAATAACAGTTACGGCAACAGACAAGCAACTCCTGGAAGAGACTCCTGATGGTCCTGCGGCAGCAGCGGCAAGGCGTGTGCCGCAATGAGACAGACAGCAACCTTCCAGCGGGAGATACCCATGACTGATCCCAGTGTAAAGGCCGGCCAAGTCCGTGGCCCCAAGGGCGGACACGCCGCCGCGCAGACCTTGTCGGCTTCAAGCATCGCAAAGGTCCTCGGCGGCATCGATTGTCCGGCCCGCGGGGATGATCTGGTGAGCCATGCCAAATCCAATGGGGCACCGGAGGCAGTCATCGACGCCATCAAGGACTTCCCGGAGCGGGAATACCAGAGCATGGCCGACGTGGAGAAGGGCTTCGGCAAATCACACTAGGCCGGCGCCATGCGGCGACAGGCCGCAGAACCGAGAACCTCGAAACGACAACCTGAAACCGAGAACCATTGGAGAGCTCACTATGGCAACACCCAGCGCGCAAGGCGGTCACGCCTCTGCTCAAACCGTCTCCGCAGCCGGCATCGCGCAGGCACTCGGCGGCATCGACTTCCCGGCGGGCAAGGACGACGTCCTCAGCTACGCTGAATCCCACGACGCCCCGTCCGATGTGCTCGAAGCCCTGAGCAACATCCCGGATCGGGAGTACGAGAGCATGGCCGACGTCGAGAAGGGCTTCGGCGAGTCTCACTGACACCGCGCAGAATGACCGCCGTGCTCACGGCGGTCTGATCTCCGAGCCGCCCCCGATGGACCGGGGGCACGGGGCCATGGTCGGACGACGCCGGCGGCCCCAACCACCGGAAGTCTTGTCAACGCACCTCCCATCACGCTGTCCCATTTGGCTGCTGTCCTGGCCCGGGCCGGATCAATCCGGCGTACCCGGAGCCGGATCAATCCGGCGTACCCAGGGGCGGATCAATCCGCGTACCCGGGCGGCGCTACGCCTGCGGGCGGCCGTAGTGGGCGTCGGTTTGGGTGGCGAGCAGGTCGGTGACGGGCTCGCCGTGCTCGACGCTGGGGGCGTCTTTGACCTGCTGCTCGGTGGCCGCGGCGTGCAGGCGCTGGGTGGTCCAGTCGAGGTCTCGCACCAGCTCGACGGGCAACAGCACGTGCTTGGACAGCGGCAGCCAGGAGCGGTCCACGACGATGTAACGTACCGCCCAGGTGCGCTCGTCGATGATGAGGTCGTCGACGCGACCAACGCGCTCCGTAGCGGGCGTATCGGCGTCGCCGGGCTTCGCAAGGACGCCGTAGCCGGTGATCTCGCGCAGCGAGCGCAGCGCAATGCGGTCCTCGTCCTCCGTGGTCATGGGCTCGGTGAGGGCTGCGTTGTCCGGCACCCTCGATACGGGCTGATCCGCCGCCTCCCGCGGGCCGAGCATGGACGAGGGCATCGGGTAGTGGCCCCAAAGGTTGCTGCCGAGCCAGTAGTGCGGCAGGCCGTGGAAGGCGTTGAAGGCCTGCTCGTAGCGCCGCGAGATCGGCGCGTCGTCGTCGAGCGGCGGGGCCGCTTCGATCTGCTCCCGGGTGAGCCGCACGGGCAGTCGGTGATGCGACCAGTCCGGCGTGTCGAGCTGGGCGGGTGAAACGAGCACTTTGCGGCCGGGCAACCAGTTGCCGGTGTCCGCGACCATCCAGCGCACGACCCAGCAGGCATCGTCGATCAGAAAGTCGGCGCAGCGGCCGATGTAGCCGTCGGCGGCATCGAGCCGATAGCCCTCGGGCTTGGCGAGACTGACGAGCATGTCGCACCTCTTCGTCGTTGTCGGTTATCGTTGTCGGTTGTCGTTGTCGTGATCGTCATCGTCGTACCGAGCTCGACACGACGACGACGACCGCACCGCCGAGCCTCGGGCCGCGCGCCGCGACCAAGTGCCGCGCTCAGATCAAAATCGCCCGCGCCTCCCGCTCGATCTGGCACGCCGAGATGCGATGGCGCTCCATCAGCTCCTCCGGCGTGCCGGAGTGCGGCTCGCCAGCGATGCCGAGCGTGAACACGCGGCTCAGCCGGCCGACGGCGGCGGCAACGGCATCGCCCAAGCCGCCGTTGCGGTTGTGGTCCTCCACGACCAGCAGCGCGCCGGTCTCCTCGGCGGCGCGCTTGAGCGTCGGCATGTCGAGCGGCTTGATGCTGTAGCAGTCGATGACGCGGGTGGCGACGCCGGCCTCGCGCAGCCGCTCGGCGGCATCGAGGGCCGTGTGCACGGTGATGCCGGCGGCGATGAGCGTCAGCTCGTCCTCCTCGGACTCGGCCAGCGTCATGCTGCCGCCGATGCGAAAGGCCTCGCCCGGGTCGTACAGCACGGGCGTCTTGCCGCGGGTGGTGCGCAGATACACGATGCCGTCGTGCGCGAGGGCGGCCTCGGTGAGCCGCGCGGCGCTCACGCCATCGCTGGGGTAGAGCACCGTCGTGGCGTCCAGCGCGCGGAACATCGCGATGTCCTCGAGCCCCATCTGCGAGGCGCCGTCCGCACCGATGGACACGCCCGCATGGCTGCCGCAGATGAGCATGCGCGGCCGGTGCGAGTGCACGGCCATGCGAATGAAGTCGTGCGCGCGGGTCAAAAAGGCCGCAAAGGTGGCCACACAGGGCCGCTTGCCGCTGACCGCAAGCCCGAGCGCGGCGCCGAGCAGGTTCTGCTCCGCGATCTGGCCCTCGATGAAGCGCGCCGGAAAATGCTCGGCGAAGCCTTGCGTCTTGGTGGAATTCTTCACGTCCCCGTCCAGCACCACCAGCTCCGCCATGCGCTCGCCGAGCTGCACCAGCGCGTCGCCGAACGCCGTGCGTGTGGCGACCTCGTCGCCAATGCCGTAGCCGAGCCGGATCGGATGCTCCGCCGGCTCCGCCGCCGCGGCCCCCGGGCGCGTCTCCGGGCGCAGGCCGGCCGGCACCCGGCGCGGCTCGACCGGCAGTTGCGGCGCCTCCGGCGCGTCGATCTCGGCAAGCGCGGCGTCGAGCTGAGGCGCGGCCAACGCCTGCCCGTGCCAGCCGTCGGCGCCCTCCAGAAAGGACACGCCGCGGCCCTTGACGGTGCGCGCCAGGATCGCCGTCGGCCCGGCCTCGCGCGTGGCGGCCAGCGCGCCCAGGATGGCCGGCAAGTCGTGCCCGTCGATCTCCAGCGTGCGCCAGCCGAAGGCGCGAAAGCGCGCGGCGAGCACGGACGTGTCGTGGCCGTAAGGTGCCGGGCCGCTCTGCTCCAGCGCGTTGACATCGACAACGGCCACGACGCGCGCGAGCGCAGTGTCGCCGGCGAACTGCGCCGCCTCCCAGACCGAGCCCTCGGAGCACTCGCCGTCGCCGAGCAGGCAGAAGATGCGCGCGTCGATGCCGTCCATGCGGTCCGCGAGCGCCATGCCGTTGGCGGCTGCAAGCCCTTGGCCGAGCGAGCCCGTTGCCACCGGCACCCAAGGGTTTTGCGGCGTCGGGTGGCCTTCGAGGTCGCTGTCGAGTTGGCGGAGCGTCATGGGGTCGGACTCCATCGCGCCCGCCTCGTGCAGCGCGGCCCACAGGAGCGGCGCCGCATGGCCCTTGGACAGGATGAAGCGGTCCTGATCCCGCGCCGGCGGGTCGCCGGCCCAGGGGCGCGCCGGGTCCCAGCGCATTTCGTGGAAGAAGAGCGCAGCCACCAGGTCCGCCGCGGACAGGCAGGAGGTCGCATGCCCCGAGCCCGCCGCCGACGTGCTCTTCAGCGACCACGCCCGCAGCCGCGCCGCGACCCCGGCGAGCGGCCCCGAGCTCGCCACCGCGGCGAGCCCGCGGGCGCGCTCGGCGAGGCCGGCCAAGAGCCGGTCATAGGGGGCGATGAACTTCTGCACGCCGGCGGCCGTGAGCTCGTCGGCGACGGCGTCCATGCTGATCTCCAGCACCTCTTCGAGCCGCCGAATCAGCTCGGCCGCCTCCGGCGCGGTGCTCGCGAGCGTCGGCGCAACGATGCCGTGGTCGTGGAAGGCATCGGCCGTGGTCACCGGCATGGTCGTGACGGTGTCCGGGCCGATGAGGGGCTCGATGTAGTGCACATCGCTCAGGCTCGGGTCCTTGGTGCCGGTGCTCGCCCACAGCAGCCGCTGCACCGGTGCGCCGTGCTCGGCGAGGTGCGCCCAGCGCTCGCTCGACAGCACCTCGCGAAAGCGCGCGTAGGCGAGCCTGGCCAGCGCAACGGCGGTGCCGCCGAGGAAGGCCTGCGCCGTCGCGCTGAGCGCCGGGTCCACCTGCGGGTGGATGCGCTGGCGCAGGCGCTCGTCCACGGCAGTGTCCACGCGGCTGAGGAAGAAGCTCGCGACGGAGCAGACCGTGTTGATGGCGCGGCCCTCGCGCAGGCGCCGCTCCAGCGCGCGCAGGTGCGCCTGCAGGGTCGCCTCGTAGCCGTCGAGGCCGAACAGCAGCGTGATGTTGACGTTGATGCCGTCCGCGAGCAGCCGCTCCACCGCGGCGATGCCGCGGCGTGTGCCCGGCACCTTGATGAGCAGGTTCGGCCGGCCGACCGCGTCCCACAGCCGGCGGCCCGCGCGCACCGTCGCCTCGGCGTCGTGCGCGAGGTGCGGCGACACCTCCAGGCTCACGCAGCCGTCCACGCTGGCGCCGTCGGCCATGGCTTGTTCGTAGCGCGGCAGCAGCAGGTCGCAGGCGTCGCGCACGTCGTCGACGGCGAGCCGTTCATAGATGGCCTCGGGGTCCACGCCTGCATCCCCAGGCGCCGTCGTCTGCTGCGCGATGCGGATGCGCGCGTCATAGGCGGCGCTGCCGCCACCGCCGTCGCCGAGCATGGCCGTGGCGAAGATGGCCGGGTTCGACGTGACGCCGGAGAGCCCCTGCTCCTCAATGCGCCGTTGCAGGCTGCCGTCGTCCAGCATCTGCCGGGACAGGCTGTCGAGCCAGAAGAATTGGCCGCGGTTGCGGAGCTCGGCGAGCGGGCTTAAGGGCATGCGGGTCTCCCTTGATGTGCATGGCCGATGCGGGTCGGCGCGGGGGTGTTCGGATTCATCGGCAATGAGCAAGGGGCGGACCAGTGCGCGGCGGCTGCGGGCGCGGCACCGGCAGGCCGCGCGGGCGGTTGCGGCGCGCTGGCAGGCGCGTGCGCAATCGCGTTGGCAGCGCGGCACAGCCCGGGGCACTTGCCCCACCCGCCGGCGCAAATGCACCGGCTGCACGGCCCTGCCCGGAGGGCGCTGCCGGGCGATACCCGCCCGGCGCCGCCGTTCGGGCTGCGTCGCGGCGGCACGCGCAGGACCCGACAGCGCGCGGGCGAGGCCGGCATCGGGTTTGCAGCGTGAAGGCCGGCAACCGCCGCGTCGGCGGCCCCGGCGCCGCCGCGCCGACCCGTGCCGCTGCCCTTGCCGGCACGCCCTGCCCTCACCACCACGGAGCCCTCCGATGTACCCGCTGGTCCAGTCCATCGTCGCCCTGATCGCCGGCATCCTGATTCTGGTGCGCCCCTCAATCCTGAACTACGTCGTCGCGATCTACCTGATCCTGGTCGGTGTGCTCGGGCTGCTCGGGGCGGGCGGTCTCGTCGTCTGAGCCCGGGAAGAGCGCCGCCGGCAGCGTTAGCCGACAGCTTTCGCCGACAGCAGCACAAGCCTCGCATCACAAGCCTCGAAGGAGCATCCCCATGGCCCAAGCCTCGGCCACCCTGCACGAAGACCCGGCCAATCTGAGCGCCCACACGCGCGACATGCACCGCGCGCTGGTATCGGTGCAGGAGGAGCTGGAAGCGGTGGACTGGTACCGCCAGCGTGCCGACGCCTGTACCGACGCCGAGCTGCGCGAGGTGCTGCTGCACAACATGCGCGAAGAGATCGAGCACGCCGCGATGCTGTTGGAATGGCTGCGCCGCAACGACGACAGCTTCGCCGAGCACATGAGCACCTACCTGTACGCGAAGGTGCCCATCGTCGAGGCGGAAGAGGCGGCCACCGGCGGGGACGCCGGTGAGACCCAAGCCGAGTCCGCGTCCGGCGCCGCGCCGGCAACGCCCCTCGGGCTCACGCTCGGCAGCCTGAAAGGCCGCTGAGCCGGACCACCGCACGGCCTGCAAGGAGGTCACCTGTATGAATCACCTGAACCGAGACGCCGCCGGCCTCGATGAGGCCATCTGGTCGCAGATCGACGCGGCCGCCCGCGGCGCCGCCGCCGATCGCCTCACCGCCCGCCGCTTTCTGGACGTAGACGGGCCCTACGGGCTCGGGCTCACGAGCATCGAGTCCGGCCCCGAGGCGGTCATCGACGGCACCGAGCCCGGTGCCGAGCTCGCCGCCACCATCGGCAGCCGCGCGCTGCCGGTGCCGATGCTGAAGCAGCCCTGCGCGCTCAGCGTGCGGCGCGTGGAAGGACATCGCCAGCTCTCCCTGCCGCTGGATCTGCGGCCCGTGGAGGACGCCGCCGAGGCCGTCGCGCGGCGCGAGGAGCAGCTCGTCTACCACGGCGTGCCGGAGCTGGGGCTGGACGGGCTCATGACCGTTGCGGGCCGTGCCGAGAGCGGCTGCGGCGACTGGAGCGACCTCGCCTGCGCGCTCGGGGACGTGCTCGACGCCGTCAACCGGCTCGATGCCAACGGCTTCGGCGGCCCCTACGCGCTGGCGCTCGCGCCGACGCGCTACAACGCGCTGTTCCGCCGCTTCGAGGGCAGCGACATGCTGCAGGTGGACCACCTGCGGCGCCTGTGCGAGGCGGGCGTGTACAAGGCCAACGTGCAGGGCGGCGTGCTCGTGGACCCGCGCGTCGGCAACCTCACCATCGGGCAGGACCTGCACGTCGGCTTCGCGGCCAGCGACGGCGTGCACCTCAATCTGTTCGTGTCCGAGAGCCTGGTGCTGTTGATCGATGATCCTGGCGCCGTCTGCACGCTGGCGCCCGCGGGGTGAGCGGTTCGTCGCCGTGGGACCGACTTCCAGTCCGCCCGGGGCCGGATCAGTCCTCGGCACTAGTACAGCAGTGCGCAAATCCCGAGACCGTCTGGGGTCGTTGTCGTGGTCGTCATCGAATGTCGGAGGCGTTGACTGGCGTTGACTGGCGTTGACGGGTGCTGACTGGCGTTGACGGGTGCTGACTGGAGTGTTGACCTCCAGGTCAACACAGCGAGAGAGCGGGAAGCACTGACATCGCGAGTGCTGGCCGACCTGGAGGTCAGCGCTCCGGCCCGGCTCGGGCTCGGGCTCGGCTCCGGGCTGGCACCGGCCTTCAGCCCGCCAGATGCAGCACGCGCACGGCCGTGCCGGCACCGCCGGCAACGGGCAAGCGCTGGGTCGGGGCGTCGCGCAGCTCCTGGATGAACACGTTCAGATAAAGCGTCTCGGTCTTCGGGTTCAGCCAGTCCACGCCGCTCGGCGGCAGCAGGCAGCGCAGCGGGCGGACCTCGCGGCCACGCGCACCGCGGTCGGCGGCACGGCGCAGGTCGAAGTAGGCAACAGACCAGTCGGTGTCGTCGATCAGCAGGTCCAGGATACGCAGCTCACTGCCGTCGGCGGTCTCCGCGCGCAGGCCACGCAAGTTGTCGGCGCGGATCATCTGGTCGGCGGACAGCGCCGTCTCGGCGCCCAGGTCCGGAGCAGTCTCTGCCGCGTGCACCGGCGGCGGCGGCGGATCGAGACCGGCCTCCGGGGCGATGCGCGCACGCCAGTGCTCGCGCCAGTGCGGCGGCGTCAGCACGCCCGCTTCCGCGAAGCCGGCGCGCCCGCTGCCCACGTCGAGCAACGGGCTCGCCTTCAGTTCCTCGGCGGTGAGATTGATCCCGATGCGCCCGCGCACCTCGTCTATTGTGCCGAGGATGCGGGGCGTCAGCAGCGCATCGCGGTCCAGCGCCCAGTTCTGCGCGTCCACGGCAAGAAAGCGCACGTGCCAGTCCCGGGCGTCGAGCATCAGATCGGTGAGCCTGGCCTCGAAGCCGTCCTGGGTCACGAGCCGGCAGGCGAGCAGGGTCTCAGCGGAGCGGTAGGTCGAATGCATCGTGGCTGACCTCCAACGCTGGAAGTGAGGTGCTAGGGGCTAGGTGCTAGGGAGGCGTCGCCTCAGACCGACGAACCGTGCTCATCGCTATCGAAATCGGGATCGAAATCGAAATCGGTATCGAAGCAACAATCGCGCCTCTCATCGCCGTAGCTGGTCTGACCCTCTCGAACCTAGTATCCCCTTCCCCCTAGACGCTGCATTGCAGCCATGCGGTTCCGGTCCGTAACCGATGTAACCGTTCGAGAGATCGTGGCTTCTCGTGGCCTAATGTCATGTCATGTCGCTTCCGATAGCGATCCCGATAGCGATAGCGATTTCGATAGCGACGTCATTGCCGTCGGGTTTCGCTGCGCTGACTCGGTCGCGGGAAGTGTACCGGTAGTTTCTAGCCCCTAGCCCCTAGCCCCTGATTCCCGCCGAGCGGCGGACCAAGCGGCGCGGCAGCCCGGGGAGCAGAAGTAGATGACGTAATCCTGCGCCTCGGCGACGACGGCCTCGTCCAGCGGGATCTCGCGCCCGCACTGGCCGCAAGCCAGCGGCTCAGGGCGCGGGTCTGCGGCCGGTTCGTCCGGGTCCGGCGCCCGTGCGGTGCGCGCCGCGGCGGGTGCGCCGGTGGGCTCGTCGTCGGGCTTGCGCTTGGGCTCTTCTTTGGGCTCTTCCTTGGGCTCTTCGGGGCTTGCCATGGCGTGATCTCCGCGGTGTGGGCGTTGCTGTCGCTGCCGGGTGCCGGCCGCAGGCCTCAACGACCGCGGTTGTCGCGCACCATGGTCACGTCGAGCTCGGGGCCGGTGATGAACCCATTGCGCATGCTGCCGTTGGCGCGCACGCGATCCCCGACGTCAGCCTGCCGATAGCGGCTCGCACGACAGCGGGTCGGTGTTCAGCCGGAGCGGTCCCGCGGTGCTGCCAAGCTCGATCCTCTCATCACCAATGGACACGGCGGTTCCGCGCACGGCGGTTCCGGACAGGGCGACCGCTGCGGCGTCCTCCCCATCGCAGGGGTCGGAGTAAAAGCTCGTGCCGAGGCTTCCCGACCTAGACGCTGGCTGCGTCGAGCGTGGTGGCCTGGAGCAGGCCGTTGTCGATGCGCCCGGCAATGCCAACGTGGTCGCCCGGCAGCAGCCGATAGGCGTCCGCATCCCGGTCGCCGTCGTTCATATCAATGTTCGATGGTCTGGCGCATGTCATGTCTCCGCAATCGGTGGCAGAGCCGGCACGCCGGCCTGCGCGGGCTGCAAGAGCCCGCCGGACCCGGCGCGCCGGCGCGGACGATGGCCGGGGGGCGTCAGCTATGCGCGTCCACCTGCTTCTCGGCCTCTTCCTTGGTGATGCCGTACAGCTCCTGGAGACGGCCGACGAGCTTGTCGCGCTCCCCGTTGATGCGGGTCAGGTCGTCGTCGGTGAGCTTGCTCCACTGCACCTTGAGCTCGCCCTTGGCCTTCTCCCAATTACCGCGTACTTGTTCCCAGTTCATATGACCTCCGGACCGGGTTACCGGTCGTTTGCTGGGTGGGTTGGTACCAAACCCCGAATGCATCGGCCGTGCCAGGCTTGGCCGGCCGGCCATCGGGCTCAACCCCGAGCCGCACCGCAGCGCCGCCGACGGGGCGGCAAGCGCCCGGCCGATCAGCAGGGACGGCACCGATGCGAAACTCCGGCGCGGGTCATTTGACCCAGCGCCCGGGTGCAGATCCCCCATACCCCGCTCCGGCTCGGCACCTGGGGCTCGGTGTTTCATCGAGGACGCGCCCGATCGCGCGCGGCAAGGCGGCCGAGCAGGCACAGCCGAGTCGCTGGCGTGGAAGTTGCTGACGCTTGCGGCAGAAACCCGGCGGCTCGTCGCCGAGCGCCGCGCGACAGCCGAGCGAGCGCCACCGACCGGCGGCCGAGCTCGCAACCTCGGCGGGACACCCCCGCGGCACCCAAGGGAGGCATGCTATGAAAACAAGTAACCAGGTTCTGACCGTGCTCGGCGTCATTGCGGCACTGCTGCTCGCCTTCCTGTGGCTGCGTTGGGGCCCGGACAGGTGGGAGGTGCAGATTACCGGCGTCACCGGGGACGGGCGCGGCGTGCAGTACCGCATCGAGACGGTGAAGGCCGGCACCACGGATACGCTGACCTTCATCAACGAGGACGCGGGCTTCTGGCCGCCCTACTTCAAGTTCGATGCGGCGGGGCTTCAGTCCGTCGCGGGCCGGATCTCGCGCAACTGCCCGGACGTGCCGGTGACGGTACGCGGCTATGGCTTCCGGCTACCGTTCCTCAGCATGTTCCCGAATGCCGTGTCCATCGATGCGCCAACACGTTGCCTCGAGGCACCGCAGACCGACACGCCCGCGCGCCGCTCCTGACGCGGGCGACGACGCCTCGCCGGCTTGCGTCCGCGCGGAAAGCTGCCGACCCCATCCACCCACACCGGCGAGGAGCCGATCCGCATGGCGCATGCCGAAGACGACACCGCCCCCATGGGCCCGCGCATCTACAACCTCTTCCCCACCCTGCTCGGCCCGCTGCCGCGCTGGCACGAGCGGCTGCCGGCTATCGCCGAGATGGGCTTCGACTGGATCTTCCTGAACCCGATCCACCAGCCGGGTGCCTCCGGCAGCCTGTACTCGATCAAGGACATGCGCGAGCTGCACCCGCTGCTGCGGCCCGCTGGCGCCGACCCGAGCGACGACGACGCCGCGCTCCGGGCCTTTTTCGCCGCCGCGCAGGACGCCGGCATCCGCGTAATGCTCGACTTGGTCATCAACCACACCGCGCGCGACGGCGTGCTGGTGGACGAGCACCCGGAATGGTTCGCGCACGACGGCCACGGCAACATCCGCTCCCCATCGGTGGCCGATCTCGACAACCCGGATCAGGTCACCGTCTGGGAAGATCTCGCTGAGCTCGACTACACGGAGCGCCCCGCGCGCGAGGCGCTGCTGACGCACTGGGAAGATACGATTCGGTGCTATCTCGCCCTCGGCATCCATGGCTTTCGCTGCGACGCGGCCTACAAGCTGCCCGGCGAGGTCTGGAAGCGGCTCATCGATGCCGCCCGCGCCGAGGTGCCGGACGTGCGCTTCTTCGCCGAGACCTTGGGCGCCCCGCAGCACGCGATCGAGCAATTGCGCGGCGCCGGGTTTGACTACCAGTTCAACAGCAGCAAGTGGTGGGACTTCCGCGCCGGCTGGCTGCTGGATCAGTACGACAAGCTGCGCGACCTGGCGCCGTCCATCGCCTTTCCGGAGAGCCACGATACGGTGCGCCGCGCCGCCGAGGGCGACGGCAGCGCGCGGGAGTCGCGCTTCTGGTACCTGTTCGCGGCCGTATTCTCTTCCGGGGTCATGATGCCCATCGGCTACGAGCTCGGCTTCGCGAAGGCGCTGCACGTGGTCGAGACGACGCCTGAGGATTGGGACGCGGGGTGCGCCGAGTCATGCTTCGACATCAGCGCATACATCGGCCGAGTCAACGCCATGAAGGCGGCGACGCCGGTGTTGAACGAGGAAGGGCCGCAGGCGCGCGTCACCGACCCCAACGAAACGCTGGTCGGCCTGGTGCGCCGTTCCGAGCACGGCGGCGCGCGGAGCCTGGCGCTGATCAATCCCGACCCGGAGCAGACCGTGCCCTACGGCACCGAGGCCCTGGCCGGGCTGCTCGGCACCGACGCTGCGAAAATCCACGAGATCACGCCGGCCAAACCGGGCGGCGGAGAGATCGACAAGACCGCATGGCGCGAGGCGATCGATGTGCCGGTACCGCCGCGAAGCATCCGCGTGTTCGTGACCGGGTAGCGCGCTCAACGGCCAGCCGCGGCAGCGCGACGCACGCGGCTCCCCGCCCCCTGGTCCGCGCCTTGCTCCGTTACAGGCAAATTCTCGCAAACCAACGGAGCCGCCATGGACACCACCGACCTCTGGACCGAGCTCGCCACCCCGGGCGGGCGCATCGTCTATCTCGTCATGGACGGCTTAGGCGGGCTGCCGAGCCCGGACACCGGGCGCTCGGCGCTGGAAATGGCCGAGTCGCCGAACCTAGACGACCTCGCCCGCGACTCGTCCTGTGGACTGATCGAGATCGTCGGCCCCGGCATCACGCCCGGCAGCGGTCCGGGGCATCTCGCGCTGTTCGGCTATGAGCCGCTGCGCTGGCGCATCGGGCGCGGTGTGCTGTCCGCGCTCGGCATCGACTTTCCGCTGCAACCGGGCGACCTCGCCGCGCGCGCGAACTTCGCAAGCCTGAACGACGCCGGCGACATCACCGACCGCCGCGCGGGCCGCATCCCGACAGACCTGAACCGGCGGCTCTGCGACAAGATCAAGGCATCGGTGACGCTGGACTTCCCGGGCGACTACTTCTTCGAGCCGGAGTCCGAGCACCGCGCCGTGCTGGTGCTGCGCGGCGAGGGGCTGTCGGATGACCTGCCGGACACCGACCCGCAGCAGACCGGCCGCCCGCCGGTGGACATGGCACCGGCCAGCGACTTGAATAGCGATAAGGCGGCGCAAAGCGCCCGGCTGGTGGCGGATTTCCTGCGCCAAGCACATGCCGCGCTCGCGGACGAGTCGCCGGCGAACGGGCTCTTGCTGCGCGGCTTTCAGCGCTATGAGCGGCCCCCGGGGCTCGCCGAGCGCTTCGGCCTCAACGCGCTCTGCCTCGCCGCCTATCCGATGTACCGCGGCCTGTCGCGGCTGCTCGGCATGGAGGTGGCGCCGTCGCCGGAGGGCATCGACGGGCTCTTCGACGCCATCGAGCAGCACTGGCACGACGACTTCGACTTCTGCTTTATGCACGTGAAGGGCACCGACTCCGCCGGCGAGGACGGGGACCTCGCACGCAAGGCCGCCGTCATCGAGGCGGTGGACGAGCAACTCCCGCGGCTCCTGTCGCTTTGCCCCGACGTGCTGGTCATCACCGGCGATCATTCGACGCCGGCCTCCATGGCCGCGCACAGTTGGCACCCGGTGCCGGTGCTGCTGCGCGCGCGCCACGCGCGGCGCGACGAGGTGGTCCGCTTCGAGGAGACCGCCTGCCTGGGCGGCGCCCTTGGGCTGCGCCCCGGTTGGCATCTCATGGGGCTCGCGCTGGCGCACGCGCATCGGCTGAAGAAGTTCGGTGCCTAAACAGCGGGGCTGAGCCTGAGCGACGCATCATGGCGTTGTCGTCATGGTCGTTTTCCGATTGCGACGATGACAACGAAGTCGAAGGCCGAATCTTCGGTCCACCTCCGGCAGCAGGATAGGCGGCGGCGCTATGCAACAATTGCGCTCAGGTTTCCCTCGGTGGCCGGCCCGTGCTCGATTCGCTGACCCGCATCGTCGATCGTTCCCTCATCCGGCTGCGTTGGCTGTCGGTGGCCGCGATGGTGCTGGCGGCGCTCGCGAGCCCGCACCTGCTCGGCCCATCGCCGCTCCGGGACATCCTGCTCCTGTACGCCGGAGCGGTCGGACTCATCAACCTCGCTTTCCTGATCACGGGCCGGCTCGGCGCCGCCGCTGCCGACGCCGGGAGCACGGCCTGGTGGATGGCGCCAGCGGTGCAGCTCGGCTTCGATCTGCTGGCCTGGGGCGGCTACGTCTTCTTCTCCGGCGGCGCGACGAATCCGCTCATCTCGCTCTTGCTGCCGCTGGTGGCCATCGGCGCGCTGGTGCTGCCGCCGCGGCAGGCGTGGACCCTGGCACTGGCGGCGGTGCTGATCTACTCCGGCCTCTGGCGCTTCCATGTGCCGCTCCAGATCGAGGATGTCGCCCGCGCCGGGCCGCTGCACCTGTTCGGCATGTGGCTGGTGTTCGTGATGTCGGCGGTCTTGGTGGTGGGGTTCATCCTGCAACTGTCCGCCCGCGTGCGCCTGCGCGACGGCGCACTCGCCGCGGCCCGCGAGCAGGCGCTGCGCGACGACTGGCTCATCGCGCTCGGCGCGCAGGCCGCCGCTGCGGCGCACGCGCTGGGTACGCCGCTCGCCAGCCTGAACGTGCTGACGGATGATCTGCTGGACGACCCGCGCCTGCCGGACGCCTTCGCCGCCGATGTGCGCGCCATGAAGACGGAGCTCCGCCGCTGCAAGGCGACCCTGGGCCAGCTCAGCGCGCAGGCAGGCCAGACCGGCGGCGAGCCGGCACCGCGCCACCCGGCCGACGCCTGGCTGCAACGGCTGGTCCAGGGCTGGCGCCAGGCACATCCCCAGATTGCCGTCGCCATGGCGCAGCAGCCGCTCGTCGACGCCCATCTGGTGCAGGCGGACAGCGCGTTGGAGCGGGCCATCACGAACCTGCTCGACAACGCGGTGCGCGCCGGCGCCCGCCGCATCCGGGTTTCGGCAGAGGCCGCGCTCGGCACGCTCAGGGTCGAGATCACCGACGACGGCGGCGGCATCCCGGCGGCGGCGCTGGCGGCCTTCGCGGCCCGCGAGCCACAGGCGGCAGCCGGCGGGCTCGGCGTCGGCCTGCTGCTAGGTCGCGCGGCGGTGGAGCGCCGCGGCGGCAGCCTTGCGCTCGCCCCGCGCACCAACACCGCCGGCACCCTGGCGCTGCTGCAACTGCCGCTGGCGGCGGAGGCCGGACATGTCGCCTGAGCCGGCGCGGCTGCTGCTGGTGGATGACGACGCGCACTTCCGCGCCGTGCTAGGGCGCTCGCTGACGCGGCGCGGCTTTCTGGTGGACACCGCCGCCGCGCCCGAGACGGCGCTGTCGCTGTGCACCGAGCGCCCGCCGGCGCACGTGATCCTGGACATGAACCTCGCCGGTCGCTCCGGCCTGACGCTGATCCGCCCGCTGTTGGACCTGGCCCCGCGGGCGCGCATCCTGGTACTCACCGGCTATGCGAGCATCCCCACCGTGGTGAGCGCGATCAAGCTCGGCGCCGCGCAGTACCTGGCGAAGCCCGCGGACGTGGCGGACATCCTGCGTGCCCTCGCGGACGACGGCGACGGCGCGGCACCCGCCGAGCCGGCCCCGACGCAGCGCCCGAGCGTGCACCACGTGGAGTGGGAGTACATCCGGCGCACCCTCGCCGAGCACGGCGGCAACATCAGCGCCACGGCCCGGGCGCTCGGCATGCACCGGCGCACGTTGCAGCGCAAGCTCGGCAAGCGCCGCCCGCCGCCGCCGCCGGCTGGCTGAGCGACGGCATCAGAACCGCAGGTTGACGCCGACGTAGAAGGACCGCCCCATGCCCGGCACCGCGGTACCCCAGGCGAGGGTGCCGTCGGTGGGGTTGATCACCATGGTCCGGCCCTGGCCGACATAGGCACCGCCGAGCGGCAGGTCGTACATGCGATCAAGCAGGTTCTCGACGCCGAAATCGAGCCGCACCTTGGGCCAGGCGTAGCTGGCGCGCAGGTTGACGAGGGAGTAGCCGGGGGTCTCGATCTCGTTGCGCACCGTGGACAGATGATCTTTGGTGTCCACCATGACCACCTCCAGCGCGTTGTCCCAGCCGCCGAGGGCCTGGGTGAGCGTCAGGGTCAGGTTGAGGGGCATGATGTTGTAGAGCCCCGCGCCGGTGTCGAGGTTCTTCCCTCGCGTATAGCCGAGCACGCCGGCGAGGCCGAAGCGGCCGAGCTTGCCCTCGCCGAGGGGCAGCCTGCCAGCCACGTCGATGCCGTAGAGCTCGGCATCCTGGTTGGCATAACGGAGCACGTTGAATCGATTCGCCCGCCAGGTGGCCGGGTCATAAGCAACGGCGTCGATGTAATCGGTGACGCGGGTGTAATAGGGCGTCGCCGTCAAAGCTCGGGTATCGTCCGGGTTCTGCCAGGCAAAGGTGAGTGCGACGGTGTCGGCCTGTTCCGGCGCAAGGTCGATGTCGCCGACGTAGCCGTTCCCGTCGCCGACGGTGTTGTTCATGATCGCGGCCATGGTCCAGCTCGACCAGGTGTAGCGCTCATAGAGACTCGGCGAGCGCACCAGGTGCGCGTAGCCGAGCTCGATGCGCGCGTGCTCGTCGATGCTGTATTGGGCGAGCAGGCTCAGGTTCAGGTTGCCGTCAATGCGGGCACGGTCGCTGGCGTTGAAGGCGAGCGCCTCGGCGCTCTGGTTGCCGGGGGCCGTCGGCGCGCTGCTGTAGCCTCGAACGTCGCCGGTGTCCATGTCCACCCACTCGTAGCGCACGCCGAGCAGCGCGAGCCAGTCCGCCGCCGGGCGCATCTCCAGCTCGCCGAACAGCGCAAAGCGATCGCGCTGCCCATCGTTGATGTTGTCGAAGGTGCCGGGCCACATGGCGGCACCGGACGGCGGCCACCAGTCGTCGAGGTCGTAGCCGCGATACTCGGCCCCCAGGCGCAGCAGGTGGCGCGCGGACAGGTCGATGTCGGCGGTGAGCCCGAGGCCGAGCGTCTTGCTTTCGGTGTACATCGGCATGCCCTCGGCGCAGGTGCTGCCGATGGGCGCGCAGGGCATGCCGTTGATGGCCATCATGCCGGAGGCGGGTCCGTACCAGAAACGCTTGTCCGGGCCGAAGTCCATGAAATGATCCACCTTCTCGTAGAAGGCCTGCGCCGCGAGCCGCCCCCACGCGAAGTCGCCGCTGTAGCGGAGATTGAGCTGGGTTGCCTCGTTGCCGAGCATGTCCATGCGCTGATTGGGATAGAGCTGCCGCGGCACGTCCTGGTAGCTCACCTGTGCCGTCAAGAGGTGATTGTCCCGGCGCCACGCGAAGCCCAGGCGCTGGCTCTCGGTCTCGTAGGCGCTGGAGCCGACCTCGTCCAACCCCAGGGTGTGGCCGACGCGGCCGGTGGCGGTGGTGGTCTTGAAGTCGCGGGCCGCGTCGTAGTTGTCGGCGTTGGCGAGGGCGCCGACGTAACGCAGGCCGACCTGCTCATTCGCCGCGGTGGCGGCGAGATTCGCGCCGTAGGCATCGCCGTTGCTGCGGTAGTAGCCGCCGAGCTCGCCGCCGAGCAGCGTCTCGCCGGGCGCCGCCAGCTCCGGCACCAGCGTCTCGGCAACGATGCTGCCGCCGATGCTGTCGCCGCCCTGGCTCACCGGCACGATGCCGGCATACACCGCAACCGAGCCGATGGCATTGGGGTCCACATAGGACAGCGGCGGATTCATGTGGTTTGGGCAGGAGGCGGTGAGGTCCATGCCGTCGATCCTGATCCGCAGCCGATTGTCCGCGAGGCCACGGATGGCCGGCAGGCTCGATACGCCGCCCGCGCCGTAGAGGCTGACGCCGGGCACCTGTCGCAGCAGCGCGGCGCTGTCGCTGGTGCGGGCGCGGGCGCGCTCAAGCTCGGTGCGATCGAGCACCGTCGCCGTCGGCAGCGCGCCGGACTGCGCGGGCCTGACGACGATCTCATCGAGTGTCGTGACACTGTCCGCGTGCACCGGCCCGCCGGCCGCGACCGCGGCACCGGCAAGTGCCAGCAACGCCCGTACGCTGTAACTGTGCGCCATCTTGATGCCCCTTGCGACGATCCCAGACCGCAGGAATTGTCCAGGAACATCCGCAAACCGGGGATGCGACAAATTGTCGCGGCGTCCCGCCGCTGCAGCGACAACGACAACGACAACGAAGCCGAGACCTGGAGCCGATCCCTCACTCCGGCGCTGCGGGCACCACCGCCGGCAGCCGATCCGGTCCCGGCACCGCTTGGCCCGTGTCCTCTCCGTTGCGCTTGCGGATCTGTCGGTTCAGCGTCCGAAAGCCCTCCTCGATGGACGGCTCCATGACGACGATACGCCCCTGGCTCAGGATCACGCGCACGAGCTGCGGCATGCCCGACTCCGCGGTGGCCTCCAGAAACACCCCCTGCATGTAGGTGACGACGCCATCGATAGGCACGACGACCATGCGTCCGCGATCCGCCCGGGCGCCGCGCTGATCCCACAGCGTCAGCTCCTGGGACACGATCGGGTCCTGCTTGATGAAGGCGTCTACCTGTGCCGGGCCATAGACCAAAGTCCCCTTCGGAAAGCTGTAGATGACGATGCGGCCGTAGTTGTCGCCATCGCTGCCGACCACGGCCAGCGCGCGCATGTTGCGCTGGCCGAGCGGGGTCATCGGCACGAACAGCAGGTAGTCGAACTGGTCGCGGTCGAGGAGGTTCAGCGTCAGGTAATAGGACGTGATGCGATGAATATCGTCGCGCCATTGCACCGTCGGCATCTCCCAGGCGTCCTCCTGGTTGTAGAAGGTCTGCGGATTGGTCTGGTGGTAGCGGGCATAGACGTCCATCTGCACGTCGAAGAGCCGGTAGGAATAGCGCATGTGCGCCTGCAACGCCGACGGCATCTCGGAAAGCGGCTTGAACAGGCCCGGATAGATGCGCGCATAGGCCGCCGCGATGGGGTCCGTCGGGTCCACCAGATAATAGTCAACGGTGCCGTTGTAAGCATCCACGACGACCTTCACGGAATTGCGCACATAATTAAACGGGATGTCGAACCGGCGCACTTTCTGATCGTACGGCTTGGAGTAAGGATACCAGTCCGAGTGCGTCAGAATGTCTTGAATCCAGTACAGCTTGCCGTCGGCGACCACGACATAGGGGTGCTCGGCGAGCGTCAGGAACGGCGTCAGCGTGTTGATCCGCTCCATGATATTGCGCCGAAACAGGAGGCGGCTCGCCGCGGTCGTCTGCGTGGTGTACAGAATGTTCTCATCACGGAAATAGATCGCAAACACCAGCTTGCGGAACAGACTGCCGATCGGCACGCCGCCCTGTCCGCGATAGTCCGTCAGATAGGTCTCGCCGTTGGCGGCAAAGTCGATCTCGCGGCTCGCGTTGGGCGCGATGACCGGGTGGTACTCGCCGGTGCCGAAGTAGATCGCGGGCTCCTCGATCTCGAGCCCAGGCGAAGACTCCGGCGGAATGCCCCTGACGAACCAATTGGTCGGCTCTGCGCCGCCTTGGGCGGCCGGCGTCATCACGATGCCGTAGCCGTGGGTGTACTTGAGCCAGCGGTTGACCCAGGTCGGCGCCGGGTCGGTTAGCTTGTCGAGGTGGATCTCGCGGGCGGACAGGAACACCTGCTGATAGACGTCGTTGATCTCATAGCGACCCACATCGACCGCCTCGAACCGGTAGTAGGGCCGGATCTCCTGGAGCTGCCGATAGACCTTGAGCAGGCCGTCCTCGTCCCAGATCGGGATGTTGTGGAGGCTGACGGCAATCTCCGGCGTCACCTCCTCCCAGGCATCATCGCGAATCGGATACTCTCGGGTCTCCACGTCCGTGAGCCCGTAGGCCGCGAGCGTGGCGCCGATGTTGTTCATCATGTACGGCGCCTGGCGGGTCATCTCGTTGGGCTGGACGACGAATTCCTCCACGGCGGCCACCACCGCCGGCGTCCAGCGCAGTACCAGCACGGCAATGAGCGCGACCAGGGTGACGCCGAGCGCCGCGGTCCCCTTGCCGGTGTTGAGCCGGTACAGCAGAAAGCCGCCGGCGAACAGCAGCAGCAGCATGGCCGCGATGATGAGCGGCAGCGTGACCACCATCTCGCCATAGCCCGGGCCGTAGAACAGCGGCAGGTGCCGGTCCGTATAGAGCAGCATGAAGGCGTCGCCGAGGAAGTAGAACGCGCCGAGCAGGAACAGTGCCGCCGCGACCACGGTCAGATGCACCCGCGCGCCACGGCGCAACCGTGTGCCACCGCCGCGGCGCGGCATCGCGCGGTGCTCCAGGCGATATAGCAGCAGTAGCCCGATCAGCACCACCACCAGCGCGGCGACGACCTCGGCATAGATCAGCACATAGATGGGCAGCGAGAACAGGTAGAAGCTCAAGTCGAGGCCGAACACCGGATCATCGCTGCCCGCTTCCGGCGCAAATAGAAAGAGTAGCGTGTCCTGCCAGCGAAAGAACAGCGGCAACGCGACGAGTATGGCCAGCGCCAGCGTCAGCGGTAGATACAGCGCGAGCGAGCGGGACTGAAAGGCGTGATAGATGCGGTGCGCGCGGCGCTGTTGCGCCGTCTCTACGCCGAGCTCGTGCGGTTGGCGTGCGCCGAGGAATCTGGCCCCTAGCCGGAAGTTCAAGAAGAACAGCAGGAAGAAAAAGACCACCGCCGCGATGAACACGACATAGCGGTAGAGGAGCCGCTGCCAGAAATAGTCCCCATAGCCCAGCGCATCGAACCACCAGAGCTCGACGAGAAAGTTGTGCAGCAGCCAGCCGAACAGCGCCGCCAGGACGACGAAGGCGAGCAGAACGCCGAAGACGATGAAAGACGCGCGTTTCCAGCCGGGCATGGTTCCTCCGGGTCGAGTCGAGCCGCCGGTCACCTGCCGCAGGGCCGCCGGGGCAGGCGATTAGGTGCCGTGCGTGCGAGCGCTTCAGTTGGCGGGGCCTTTTGGTTGTGGTCGTCGATGTCGTCTAGCGGAGCGAGCACGGCAACAACATCCGACGGATGCTTTCGGGTCTCGCCGGGGTCGAGTCTCAGCGAAACCTGGAGCAAGTTCCGTTCCGGCCCGAAGCGCTGTGTCGCGCAGGTTGGGGGCCGACTTGCGTTGATCCCCGGGCCGGCCGCCGTCTGCTGCGCCGGCGACCAGGAGCCGGCGCAGGTCGACGTCGTCCAGCGCCAAGCGTGCCTCGCCCTGCAACGGGCGGGCGTCCAGGGTGGCGGGCCGCGCTTAGCGGGCCGCGCTTAAACGCTCCGCCATGGGGTCTCCCTGGGACTGGACAGATCAAAACAGCGGCAACAACGCAGGATTCGTGCCTGCCCGGGCGGCCGGGGTCGATGCCGAGCGCGCGCCTGGCTCGCCCGCGCCCGCCGGCAGCCGCCGCCGCGGGCACCGGCGGAAGCGAAGCCCCGGGCAAAAGCCACCAGTTGCGGGGCAAACCGCCCGCGCCACCGCACACCAGGCGTCGGCGCAGCCTGCCTGCGGGGCGCAGCGAGGCGCAAAAGGCCGCTTCGGGCGGCTGTTTTCGCGCATGCATCCGGCGCCGGTGCGGCTGGAACGTCCCTTGCTGCAAACCGACACCGGGCCATGCGTGGTCCAGACAGCCCCTACTGAGAGCAGATCCAGAAAGCATGACATCGAATCCAGCAAAGGCCTCGCACCACGCTGCGGGCAACACCCGAGACCGACGGCGCGACGATGCCACCGGCCGGCAGACCTGCGAGGAGGCCGCCGCACAGGCCGACACGGCGCGCGTGGCCATGGTCGCCTTCTACGCCGACCCCGCGGCGGCGCATCGCCACCTTGATCTGCTGCTGAACAACGAGGCACCGATGGACCGCGTCTCCGTGCTCGGACGCGCCGACGCGAGCGGCGACGACCCGCTGGGCCTCTACTACGCGAGCGCCGGCGAGCGCATGCGCGGCTGGGGCAAGCTCGGCGCCTTCTGGGGCGGCATCTTCGGGCTGCTCGGCGGCGCTGCCGGGCTGTTCGTGCTACCCGGCGTCGGCACCGTCATGGCGGCGGGCCCGCTGGTGGGCTCGCTCACCGGTGCCGCCGCCGGTGCCGGTGCCGGCGGCGTACTGATGGCAGGTGCCGGGGCGGGCCAGCAGCTCGCGGTGGCTATTCACCGGCTCGGCATCCCGGAGTCCTGTCTCGGCGACATGCAGGAGCGCCTGGCCCGCGGCGAGACGCTGCTGATGCTGATCATGGACCCCGACGAGGCCGCGCGCTGGCGCCCCCTGCTGGAGGCCACGCCCAGCCGCGATCAGGCCGGCGCCGGCGCGCAAACCTCGGACCTCACCTCGGACCCAGCCGAGCAGACGGCGGCCGCCGCGGCGCCCCTGCCCGGCCCGGTCGCACTCTGGCAACTGCCGTTCACGGGGGTCGCTGACGCGATCCGGGAGCAACTCTGATGACGTATGCAGCGCAACTCCAGCCGCGCCCGGCGGCACGCTTGGACGCCCCGGCCTTCGGTGCCGGCACGGCGGCGGCGACCTACGCCGGCGACGCACCCCACGCCATCGGTATCCCGGTGGGCCTGCACTTCGGCGACGGCGCCTGCGCCAGCGGCGTGGCCACGTCCATCACCGGCCACGGCATGTTCGTTGCCACCGCCATGGAGCCGACGCGCGCCGGGTGCGTGGACGTGCGCCTGATCCCGCGCTGCGGCTGCGGCGGTGGCGCGCACAGCATCCGGCTGCCGTCGCTGATCATGTACCGCAACGAGGCGGGCATCGGGCTCCTGTTCCGCCACCTCGACCCGCGGGCGCGGGACACGGTCCGGTGCCTGACCGAGGACTGCCCGGACTGAGTGGCAAGACCTGGGTACGCCGGATTTATCCGGCTCCCCCTGGGTACGCCGGATTTATCCGGCTCCCCCTGGGTACGCCGGATTCATCCGGCTCCCCCTGGGTACGCCGGATTCATCCGGCTCCCCCTGGGTACGCCGGATGTCGTGAAGGTTCACAAATAACCGGTGCACTCGTTGCAGCGGAACCCAACGTTGGGCTATCGCTATCGCAGAAGCTCGATTTCGATTTCGATTTCGATTTCAATATCCCGACGAACGGCTGCCCGCCGACCGAATCGGCGTACCCGGCCTTTGGTCAGCGACCAAACCCCTAAACTCCTCAATCCGCCAGCATGAAGCCGACGCCGATGCGGTTCACGCTGTGGTCGTAGTCGAGCAGGCTCTCGCCGTAGCCGTTGAAGTACTGCGCGTAGAGCCTGATCCGCCCGCCGACGGGCCAGCTCCAGTCCAACTGCACCGTGGGGTGCTCGGGGCTGCGCAGCATGACCCCGAGCCGATGCCGGCCGAGGTCGTAGCCGGCATGCAGCTCGCCGAAGCCGAGATAATCCTTGATGTCCGGGTTGTCGGACGGGTTGGCGCCGAGCAGCGACCAAAGCCTTACGCCCAGGCTGAGATCATCCCGCTCCACGGTCGCCTGGCCGATGAACCGATTCCAGCCGCGGGACAAGGGCTGCGAGCGGCCGTTGGACTGATGGTTGGCCGCGGCCCGCACCGAGGTCAGGCGCCAGCGCGAATCGCCAGTGCCGATGCGCCAGCCCGGCTCCCAGTGGAAGCCGACCTCGGGCTCATAGTTGGTCTCGCGAAAGGGCGACGAGTACTCGCGGTTGTAGGCCTGGAAAAAGGCGAGCTGGCTATAGGCGAAATACAGATCCAGCGGGCGGTTCGCGATGTTCGTCCACAGCGGTACCTCGAAGCTCAACTGGAACTTGATCTCCACATTGTCGAAGGCGCCCTCGCTGAAGAGCGGCAGATCAACGGTGGCCTGCTCCTCCAGATTCGGATTAGGGTTGCTGTTGTAAGCGACGGGCAGGACGTAGTTGGGCCGGTAGGGCAGGATGCCGAAGAAGCGCCGCCGCTGCGACACCGCCTCGGCTTCATCGGCGTCGGCGAGCCGCTGCTCAACGCTGCCGCTGTCGGCATCAGGGTCCGGGTCCGCGGTCCCGTCGACTTCTTGCACGCGCGGCGTCGGGCCGTCGGCGCGGGCCGCGAGCGCATCGAAGCAGGCGAGCCGCTGCTCCGGGCCGTCGATGCGCGCGCAGCGGGCCAGCCCCAGCGCGGGGCCGGCGGCCGACTCGGGCAGGCCGGGCGCAAGCGCCGCGGCGAACCCGGGCCAGATCAACAAGAGCCCTCCAGCCCCGAGCGCCCGGCGGAGGCCGCACGCGCCTGTGTGTTCCGGCATCGTCTTCATCCCCGGCGGACACGACCCGCCTGTTGCTGCTGCTTGATCCGCACGTCCGCCTCGCTCTGGGCTCGGCCGCCGGATAGCTGGCCGGACGCGGCGGCCCGTGCAAGCGCCCTTGCAGGACATCACGAGACACACAGCAAGAGCGATGCCGGGCCGTGGCCGGGGCGTCGCCGGTCCGCTCGGCCGCCGCGGCGGTGCTTCTGCCCCGCGCGCCGGGGCAAATGCACCGCGCGGCCACGAGGGAGTTGGCGCCGGGCTTGCCGCGTTGGCACCCCGCGTGCTCCGGACGATAGGCACCAACGGCAACCAGGAGGCAGCGCCATGCTCCATCTGGTCCCCGAGCGGACCGCCCTTCTGGTCATCGACATGCAGCCGGACTACACGCCCGGCGGTGTGCTGCGGGTGGCGGCTGCCGCCGACCAGGGCGAGCACCCGCTCGCGCCCGTGCGTGCACTGATGGAGACCGACCTGTTCGGCGTGCAGGTGGCAACGCAGGACTGGCACCCACCGGATCACGTTTCCTTCGCGAGCAACCATCCCGGCCACGCACCGCTGTCGCGCATCGAGGTCTATGGCCATGAGCAGATCCTATGGCCGGACCACTGCGTGCAGGGCACGGCCGGCGCCGCGCTGCATCCGGACCTGCCGCCGGCGCGGCTCGCGGCCATCGTGCGCAAAGGCATGGACCCGCACGCCGACTCCTACAGCAGCTTTCGCAGCAACGTGGGGCCGGACGGACGGCGCCCTCCCACGGGGCTCGCCGGCTACCTGCACGAGCGCGGCATCGACGGCGTCGTCTGCTGCGGCTTGGCGCGGGATGTCTGCGTCAAGTGGACCGCCGAGGACGCCATCCGCGCCGGCCTGCGCAGCCTCTTCGTCTGGGACCTTACCTGGCAGGTGGACCCGGACGCCGACGATGCGACGCGCGCGGCACTCAAGCACAAGGGCATTGAGATCGTGACCGCGGACATGCTGCCACGTGCGCTGCTCTGAGCTGGCCCGCGCCGAGCGCGGTGACCGCGCCGGGCGTCGGCGCTCCTGCGGCGGCGGCGGCAGCAGCGGAATCAGTCAGCCGCCGGCTGCAAGGGCGGTGCAGCCGCGCGCGCACAAACCGGCATCCGGGTTGCTTCCCCGTTGCCAGTGGCCCACTCAGCCCGGCGACCGCCCAACCAACCGCCCCGACACGGAGACTCGCCATGTCCTCTCGCCCTTCCCCGCCCCGCCGCCCGCTGCCGGCCATTCTTGGCGCCACCGCCGTCGCCGCCGCCCTCGCCCTGCCCGCTGCTGCACAAGACCTACCCACGGCGCGGGCCGAGCTCAAGGACCAGCAGGGCCGCACCGTGGGCAATGCTCTGCTCTACGAGACGCCGGCCGGCGTGCTGTTGCAGGCGAGCTTCGCGGGCTTGCCCGCCGGTGTGCACGCGCTCCACATCCACGAGACCGGCGCCTGCGAGCCGAGCTTCGAGGCCGCCGGCGGCCACCTGTCGCCGGACGGGCGCAGCCACGGCTACCTACGCGAAGACGGCCCGCACACCGGCGATATGCCGAACATCCATGTGCCGGAGACCGGCAACCTCCAGATTGAGCTCATGACCCTGTTGGATGACATGGACGCGCAACTGCTCGACGACGACGGCGCCGCACTGGTGATTCACGCAGGCGCCGACGACTACGCCTCCCAGCCCGCAGGCGACGCCGGATCACCCATCGCCTGCGGCGTTATCGGGCGCCAGGGAGACTGATCCGGCGCGGATCACGTCAACCATCGCGACAACGAGCCGCCCGCGCAGCACCGCGCTCTCCACGCCTGTCGGTCTGGGACTTTGCCGCCCTGGTACCTCAGCGCGCCGCGGCTGACGGGGCGCCACCGTTGGAGACACGCCAAAAGCTATGCAGGCGAAGCCCAGATCGACCAGCGCAGCGAGCGCCTTAGTTCTGCAACCCGTTCGATGGCGCCAGCGAACCAAAGGGCCAAGGGCCGAGGAGGGCTGCCTTGCCCCTCGGCCCTGTTTCCGTCGCGCGCCCTGTCGCCATGAAACTTGACTCATCCGCAAGATTTGGCACCGTAAAGGAATCGAGTACCGACACTGGCAATGCCGTTCTATAGGCCAGCCGCGAGCCACCCGTGGCTGACAGGCATCCGCGCGCCGACTATCATTAGAAGGCACTGATCAGCCCCTGCAACGTGCCTCCGGCGGTCTGCGAGATGGCACGTGCCGTCGGACGCGTCCGCGGATGCACCGGCGCTTGCAACGAGCGCCCGCACGCCGCGAGACCGTCCCCGTTCGTGCGCGCCGCCCACCGCCCATCAGGAAGAGGAGACATCCGCCCATGTTCTGGCCACGTCTACTGATCGTTCCGGCCGTCCTGCTCCTCGTGCTGGGCATTCCTCTCGGCATCTTTTACTTCCACGGTTTCATTGTCGACGCCTGGTGGTTCGGCGCCCTGGACTACGGGCTGTATTTCTGGGCGCGGGTTCTGTATCAGACCGTCATCTTCCTCGTCGTTACCCTTTTCTTTTTCTTTATGTTCTTCCTGAACTTCTGGATCGGATCACGGTATCTCGGGGCGGAAACCCCCGCCCACTACGACCACGAGCATGATCCGATGCCGGAGACTGCGGGCGCGGACAGCACGCCCCGCCCACGTTCCAAGTATCACCGGCTTTATGACCAGTTTCAGCGCGGCTCGCTGGGGATCTACCTGCCGCTGTGCCTCGCGCTCGCCATCCTGGTCGCGCTGCCGGTGTACTCGCATTGGGAGGCGGCGCTGCTGTATTTCTTTGCCCCCGGCAGCGGTCTCACCGACCCGGTGTTCGGCAAAGACATCAGCTATTATCTGTTCTCACTGCCGATGTACGGAATGCTCTGGCATGAACTGCTGACGGCCTCGATCGTCCTCCTGGGCGGTCTGGCGCTGCTCTACTGGTTCGAGCAGCATATGGTGGCCGGCTACGATCAACCCATGCGCCGCGGTGCCACGATCCATCTCGCGATCGCGCTGGGCTTCGTGATCATGATCGGCGCCTGGTACTTCGTGATGGACCGACACATGCTGCTGTTCAGCAGCACGCATACGCCGAACTTCTCCGGTCCCGGCTACGTGGAGATGACTTTCATCCAGCCGCTGATCTGGGTGTCGTTGGTCCTGTTCCTGCTCCTTGGCGTGCTGGCGATCCTCTACCTCCTGACACGCAAGGGGCTGATTGCGCTGATCGTGATCGCGATCCTGTTCGCCGGCACGCTGTCCTTTCGCTATTCGTCGCTGGTGCCGGGCCTCCTGCAGCAGTACGTGGTCGCGCCGAATGAGCTGGACCGCCAGGCGCCTTATATCCGCAACAACATCGAAGCGACGCTCGCCGCCTACAATCTGCAGAACGTCGAAACCCGGCGCTATCCAATTCAAGACATCCCGTGGGATACGACCGCCACGGAGTTCCAGGAGAGCTTGACCAACATACCAGTTTGGGACGAGGTCAAGCTGCGCAAGGTCTTCCAAGAGCTGCAGGAGATCCGCGCTTATTACGTCTTCAACAGTGTCGAGGTCGATCGCTATACCGTCAACAACGTCTATCAGCAGGTTGCGGTATCGCCGCGCGAGATCGCGTTCGCGCAATTGCCGGCGGGCTCCCGCAACTGGGTCAACGAATGGATGAAATACACCCACGGCTACGGCGCCGTGATGGCTCCAATGACGCAAGCCCGGGCCGGCAGCATCCCATGGCTGCTGCAAGGCATCCCCCCCAAGTCGAAGTACGGCATCAGCATCGAGCAACCGGGCATCTACTACGGCACTGGCACCTACTCGCCCGCCATCGCACCGAACGAGAGCGGCGAGATCGACTATGTGACGGATGACGAGCTGGTCTTGTCGAACTACGACGGCAAAGGTGGCGTGCCGTTCTCGGGGCTGTTCCGACGGGCCATCTTTGCCCTCTATTTTCGCGAGCCAAACCTGATCTTCACGGACCAGGTCAACGCGGACAGCCGCATCCTGTTTCGTCGCAACATCGCCGAACGCATCGCAACGATCGCGCCGTTCCTGGTGCTTGACCCGAGCCCTTACGCCGTCGTAACGCCGCAACGGGTGTATTGGATTCAAGACGCCTACACACTCTCGTCTTGGTACCCGTATGCCTTCTCGACACGCGCGCCCATCAACGGCGAGACGCGCGAGCTCAACTACATCCGCAACTCGGCGAAGATCGTCGTGGACGCCTACGACGGCAGCGTCGACTTCTACATCACGGAGCCGGATGACCCCATCATTCGCGGCTATGCCCGCGCGTATCCCGGCCTGCTCAAAGACCTCGACGCCATGCCGGAGGCACTCAAGAAGCATGTGCGATATCCGCAGCGCCTCTTCAAGATTCAACTCGATGTCTATGGCCGCTATCAGCAGCGGCATCCCGGCACATTCTTCAAGCAGGAAGACCTCTGGGAGTTTCCGGAGGTACAGTGGGAGCAAGAGCTGAATGAATTCATGCCCTACTACGTGACGATCAACCTCCTGGATCCGGAGCAGTTTGAATTCAGCCTGCTCGCGCCGATGAATCCCAAGGGCAAAAACAACATGCGGGCGCTGGTGGTTGCCGGCAACGACGGCGAGAACTACGGACGCATCGTGACGTACAGCTTCCCGCGCGGGTCTCTCGTCTACGGCCCTGCACAGGCGGATGGATTCGTCAAGCAAGACCCAATCGTCACCCAGGAATTCGCGCTTTGGAACCGGCGTGGTACTCAGGCCGAGCGCGGCCGGCTGATCGTCGTGCCGATCAACGGGGTGATCACCTATATCCAGGGAGTTTTTCTGAAGGCCGAGACGCTGGCTAATATCCCGCAACTGGTCCGGTTCATCACCAATGTCGGTTATCGAGTGGCGATGGAACCCTCAATGGAGGGGAGCTTCAAGGCACTGAACCAGGCCGTTCTGGACGAGAACCCGCCAGCCGATGAAGAGAGCCTCGCTGCGCCGCCGCCGCGGGCGCGCGAACAGGCCCCGCCGCCAACGCCCGACGCTGGCTGAGCGGCACCCCGGTTGCCATCGAGATTACAGCAGCATCCGTTGCTCTGGGGATTCCGCCAAACCCGCCGATTGCAGCAACCTCCGTTGCTCTCGGGATACCGCCAAATCCGCCGGATCAACCGGCAAGTCCGGCCCTGCAGCGCGGAGAACGCCATGGCCGAAACGAATGACCACGGTCCGTCCATCAAGGACAACGAGCAGTACCAGGCCCTGCGCGAGCAGGGGATGAGCAAGGAGCAGGCCGCCCGCATCGCCAATACGCCGCGCTCCGAGGCCGCCCGCCGCGGCGGCCAGGCGCCGGCCTACGCGGAGTGGAGCAAGGAGCACCTGCACGACAGGGCTTACGAGATCGGCATCGATGGCCATGCGGACATGCTCAAGGCCGAGCTCATTGACGCGTTGCGCAACCACTGAGGCTTGCCGGAGACCTGGGCGCACCGGCCTCAGCCGGCGCCGCGGCCGGTCGAGCCCCGCGACGCACGCCCTGCGGCGCCGACATCGCAGCGGCCTTGATCCCAATTCCTGAATCCGATCATAGTCGGCATTCAGACCCAGTCGCAGCACGCCCAAGACTAGGATCTTCCATTGCTCCATGCCGGCACGGCGCTCTGACCATCGGCACTGCGCGGCAGCACTTCGGCGAGGATCGCAAACACCTGAGCGCGCACCTCGGGGGTGACGTAGGTGTATTGCAGTCCGCGCAGAATCGGCGGAACGTCGTCGCGCGGGCGGGCGTCGAGCACGATGCGCGAGATATCTTGCTCGCCGAACCTTAGCTGCGGGTCGATGATCTGTCGCATAAGATGGAATGACGAAGTTTATGCGTTCGTAATCCGCCGGTTGCGTAGCAGATGTCGAATGAACCGACCGTCATCCGCTGCGCCGTAAACTCAACATGTTACGGGCCGCCGTGCCGCACCGCCCGCCGGGACGACGCCGGGCAGGCTCGCAGCTTCGACCATGGGGTCAGACTCGAAACCTTTGTAAAGGCGGGATAAAGCGGATTCTCGGTCAGGCACTATCGACTTCGACGCCGCTTGAGCCGAAATGCGGTTAGGGGTTGAGTTTCGATCTCGATCCCGATTTCGATCCTGATCTCGATCCTGATCTCGGCGGAGGGGCGCTGCTGAACCTGGGTTAGGACGACGATTGACCGAGCCGAGGGCGGCGCCCGGTACGCTTCTCACTCATGCCGATGCCGGGCCTGACCACTGGCGGCTCGGCCGCACGCAGCGGCCGCAACGGGGGTTCGTCCTAGCCCGCCCCCAGAATCCCGAACAGCGCCGCCGCCACGCCGGTGAGACTCTCGCCAGCGATGAGTCCGGAGGCCGCGGCAATGGTGAAGCGCTGAGCCAGCGTGGGTCGAAAGCGATGCAGCAGCAGCGCCATCAGGCTGCCGGCGAACATGGTGATGGCGAGCGACGCCGGGATCACCATTGCGAGCCCGACGGCGGGCATGCTCGGCAGCCATGCGGGACCCCGATAGTGCTCGATGAGCGCAGCACCCGTGCCGACGGCGGCGCTGGCGGCGACGGCCAGCAGCGCACTCTCCGGAATGGCGCCGAGGCCGCCGGCCAGCGTCTCCGCGACGGCCTTCCAAGTCGCCACCGCCGGTGCCGGCCATTGCTCGGTGATGAGCATGGCGCCCGGGTCCGGGATCAGTTTGAGATAGACCCAGGTGCCGACCAAGCTGCCGGTCAGGATGCCGAAGAACTGCGCCACCACCTGCGCCCGCGGCGGGGCCTTCACCGCAAGCCCGGCCTTGAAGTCGTTCAACAGGTCCGCGCTCTGGCCGGCCGCGCCGCCGGCGACGTTGGCGCCCATCAGGTTCTCGGTGGTCTGCCCCGGCGCCATGACGCCGGTGGCGAGCTGCGAGACCTTGCCGATAGCGCCGATGGGCGGGATGCCTGTCTCGCCCACCACGCGCGAGGCCACCATGGCCAGCAGGAAGGCGATGGGCACGGCGACGCAGGCAATGAGCCAATGGATATCGAAGATCGCGATCTGCGCGACGACGACAAGTGCGCTCGCCACCGCAAGACCGACGATGCGCTGCCACCGCGCCCCCGGCCCGTCGCCGGTCGCCGGCAGCGTCTGCGCCGCCGTGCGCCGTTCCACGGCACCGCGCAGCACAAACCGGGTCAGCGCCGAGAAGACCATCAGCGCGACACCCGGCCACAGCAGCCACTCGATCATCTCCGGAAACCAGCTCGCGCCCGGGTCGTCCGCCCCGGCAGCGATGAAGCCGACCGCGAGCCCCCAAGGCCCGATCAGCCCCCAGGACAGGACGGCGCCCAACAGCAGCGACACGCCGGCGCGGAACCCGATGATGGCGCCGAAGCCGAGCAGCAAAGGCGACGGGTCGAGCGACAACGTGAGGTTCTTCGCGCTGATCCCGCCCGCGCCCGCGAGCGCGCCGGTTGCCGGCAGGCTGAAGCCGAGGCCCGGCCGCGGCAGCGCGAGCCAGGCGCTGTCCAGCCACTTGAGGAGCCCGGCGATGAGGCCCGCCGAGAGCAGCACGCGCAGCTTCAGCGCCGCCTCCCGTCCCTCGGCGAAGACCTCCCGCAACGCCTCCGCCGTCGCCGCGCCGGTCGGAAAGGCGAGCCCGGAGCGCAGCAGCAGCGACTCGCGCAGGTACCAGGCCACCCAAATGCCGAGAAAGCTCACCGAGAACACCCAGACCACCAGCGCCGGCGCCGGCAGGTTGCCGCCCGAGAGCATGGCCAGCGCCGGAATCGGCGCCACGAGGCCGCCCGAAATGATGTTGGCCGACGACGACGCCGTGGTCTGCGCGATGTTGCCCTCGCCGGGCGCCAGCGCGGCGCTGCCAGTCCAACGCGCGAGCAGCGCCCAGCAGCCGGTGATGGCGAGCAGCGCGATGATGGAGATGTTGAAGGTCCAGCCGATCTTGAGGCCGGAGTAGACGTTGCACGGCGTCAGCAACGCGCCGATCAGGATGCCCGACAGCAGTGCGCGTCCGGACAGGTGAGGTTCATTCACGCGTTGCTCCTTTGGCATGATTTGCAGGTGTGGCGCGGCGCGCCCCGGCCGGCGCCGGGCCTGATCCCACCGGTTGGTCCGGCCGGTCGCCGCGGGTCTCGCTCCCGCGGGTCGAGGAGAGCCCGCGGCCCTCGGCACCGGCACCGAGCGGCGCCCGGCGGCAGACAAGCGGACGCCGCGCAACAGCCGCTCGCGCCGCGCCGGATTACACTGTCCCGGGCGCAGACCTGGTGCGCCCTACCCCAACCCCTGGAGGTCCAAATGAACTGGAAAGAGCAGCTCGACAAGGCCATCGAATCCGTGAAGCAGGCCGCAGACAGTGAGAAGGCGCGGGAGATTGCGGCCAAGGCCAAGTCCACGGCCTCGGGCCTGATGGACAAGGTCCGCAGCGGCGCCATCGGCACGGCGACGTCCTTTGTCGAGGCAAACCGCGACCCGTCGTCGTTGCAGATTCACTTCCTCCACGCGCACTTGACCATTTTGTCGCCGTCCGAGGGCATCGCGATAACCCGCCCGGACGCGGCGACGCTGGTGATCTCGGACGGTCAGGAAAACGGCCTCGTCATCAATGCCGCCGCTGATCCGGCGTTCGTCGTGGAGCAGATCGGCACCGTCAACCAGTTGTCCGGCAATACCTTTGATCTGGGCGCCGAGGACAACGTCAACGTCGTCGTGACGAGGTTCTGAGGCCGCAGCAGTCCGGGGGGGTCAGTCCTCCTCGGGCAGCGTCTCCAGCACCGGCGGCGGGGCATCCGGGATCTCCGGCGCCCGCCGCACCTTAGCCACCTGCTCGAAGGCGTGCCCGAGCGCCAGCAGGCGCGCCTCGCTGAACGCAGGACCGACCAAGGAGACCCCGAGCGGCAGCCCCTCCTCGGTGAAGCCCATGGGCAACGTCAGCTCCGGCAGGCCGGCGATGGAGGCGAGGTAGGCCGGCTGATAGGGGTCTCGGTCCGCGGCGCAGTGGTAGCTCTCGTCGTAGTCGAGCAGCAGTGAAGACGCCGGACAGAGCATGGTCGGCAGCACCAGCGCGTCCAGTTCGTGCTCGGTGAATAGCGCCGTCACGGCGGTACGGGCTGCCGGCAACCGGCGCGACAGGATGTCCAGGTAATCGAGGTCCGCGAGCCCCGGGCTGCGCAGCGCGCGGCGGTAGGCGTCGAGCCGCCCCGGAGGCGTCGGCGTCGGCGAGCCGGCGATCAGCGGCGAGGCGCTCATGCGCAAGAGCTCCGCGAGCGAATGCGGCATGCCCTGTTCGGTATGCAGCAGGTAGGCGTTCACCTGGTCGCGAAACTCCGTCTCGATGAGGCGCTCCAGCACCAGCTCCCAGCCGTCGAGCACCACATCCGGCAGCTTCACGTCGAGCAGCTCGGCGCCTTGCGCGCGGAGCAGATCCAGGGCGGCCGTGAAGGCGGCATCCACCTCTTTGTGCGCGCCCCCATAGGCGCGCGCAACGCCGAGCCGGACGCCGTCGAGGGTCGCCTCCGCGAGCCCCGCGGTATAGTCGGCCGGCCGGTCCGGCGGGTCCGCGGTGCGCGGGTCGCTCGGGTCCTCGGCAGCAATCACGTTCAACAGCAGCGCCGCATCGCGCACGCTGCGCGCGAGCGGCCCCGTTACCTCGATGCTGAGCGCCGTCGGCAACAGGCCGGAGCGGCTGGTCAGGCCGAGCGTCGGCTTCAGCCCGACGACGGCCGACACGGCCGCCGGGCCGCGCAGGCTGCCGGCCGTGTCGGTGCCCACCGCGAGCATGCCCAGGTTCGCCG
Source organism: Thiohalocapsa sp. ML1 (assembly GCF_001469165.1). Classification (GTDB taxonomy): domain Bacteria; phylum Pseudomonadota; class Gammaproteobacteria; order Chromatiales; family Chromatiaceae; genus Thiohalocapsa. Next base: position 55,845 of record NZ_JABX01000010.1, read on the forward strand.
CCAGCGCCGCCGCGTCGGCGGCGCTCGACGGCGCCCGGCGGAGGTTGTACGGGTTGCGGCTCTGCCCCGCCGCGGAACTGTAGCTGAAGCGCCCGAGGGGCAGTGTCAGCTCGCTCATGTTCGCCTTCGCCAGGATCACCGCGCCCGCCTCGCGCAGGCGCTGCACGACAAAGGCATCGCGCAGCGGCTCGTGCCCGCGCAGCGCCGCGGCACCGGCGGTGGTGGGCAGATCCAGCGTGCTCAGGTTGTCGCGGATGATGACCGGGATGCCGTGCAGCGGCCCGCGCGGGCCGGACTCGGCGCGCTCGGCATCGAGCGCGGCGGCGTCCGCCGCGGCCTGCTCGTTCACGGCGATCAGCGTATTGAGCCGCGGCCCGCGCCGATCCAGGGTCTTGATGCGCTCGAGGTAGGCGCGGGTCAAGGCCTCTGCCGTCAGCGTACCGGCGGCGAAGGCGGTCTGCACATCGGCCAGGTCGGCCTCGATGAGCTCGAACGGCGCGTCGCTCGGCGGCAGTGCATCGGCGCGCGCGACGGCTGCGCCGAGGCAGATGGCGAGGCAGATGGCGAGGCACGAGACGACGAGCAGGCGCAGGTGCACTGCGCCCTGCTTGGTGTTGTTCATGTTGTGATTCCCCTAGCGTGGCGGCCAGAGGATACAGAAAGAGTGCTCGCAAGGCTGCCACGGCGGCGCGCGATCGCCGTCCGCCAAGCCTGTCGGTGCGTCAGCGATCGGGCAAGAAGGCCTGCAGCGACAGGCCGTCGGGTGGCGTCAGCGCCGGCCCCAGTTGGTGCAGCAGCAGCACCGACAGCGCGAGCACCAGCGCGAGCCCGAGCACCCGGCGTAACTGATGGTTGAGCCATGCGGCGCGCTCCGCGTTGCCCTGTTCGAGCGCGACGATTGACTGCACATAGAGCCCAAACTGCGCGATCAGAAAGATGAGCGTGAACAGCGCGGCGAGGCCCGCAGCAATGCCGCTGTAGGCCGGCAGCTTGCCGTCCAGGGTCACGACATCGTAGAGCGCCGTGAGCCACAGCACGCCGAGCCCAAGCCAGCCCCAAAAGAACAATCGCCCGAAGCTCGCCTTGCGCAAGCCGAGGCGCACGCGCGGCGAGCGCACCCGGCTGATGGCGGGAAGCTGGACGAACAGCATGAAAAAGAGCCCGCCCAGCAGCACGAGGTTCGCGACCTCGCGAGCGGCAACGACGGCGGCATGAATCAGGTTCGGTGGCATCGCCGGGAGCTGCGGCCAGTGGTCTTCGGGCCCCAGTAGCCTAGCATCAGTGCAACCAGCGTGGGCTTGCGAGCGACTACCGACCATGCGTCGCCGCCGACAGGACCTCACACCGCCGCCGTCAGCAGACCGTAGCGCGCCTCCGGCCAGGGCAGCGGCAGGCGCACCTCCCAGCCGTCGCCGGGGGCCACATCCCGCGCCGCGCCATCCGGACCCAGCATGCGCTTGATGCGGGGCCAAAGGCTCCCCTGCGGCGTCAGCAGCTCCAGGTCGTCGCGCAGCGTGAAGCGGTTGCGGACCGCCACCCTCACCAGTCCGGTCGCGGCGTCCGGCCCCAGCACCTCGCCCACAAAGACGCGCTTGTGGTTGCGCGACGCCCCATCGGCGTAGTTCTGCATTGCCGCCGGCGCATGGCGGCGGTAGAAGCCCTCCGTGTAGCCGCGGTTCGCGAGGCCGTCCAGCTCGTCCAGCAGCTCGGTGCGGAAGGGGCGGCCGGCGACGGCATCGTCGATGGCCTCGCGATAGACCCGCGTCGTGCGCGCCGCGTAGTAATGGGACTTGGTGCGTCCCTCGATCTTGAGGCAGTCGATGCCCATCGCCACCAGCGCCGCCACGAGCTGCACCGCGCGCAGGTCCTTCGCGTTCAGGATGTAGGTGCCCTGCTCATCCTCAAACACCGGCATGTACTCGCCGGGCCGACGGGCCTCTTCCAAGAGCCAGATCTCGTCGGCGGCCGGGTGGCGGGCGTCTGGCGCCGCCGGCTCGGCTTGCAGCAGATCCTGCGCAGCGATGGGCGCAGGCGCGGGCGCCTCGTCGCCGGCGGCCGTCGGCGCGGCGAGCCGGTACTCCCAGCGGCAGGCGTTGGTGCAGGTGCCCTGGTTCGCGTCGCGATGGTTGAAATAGCCGGACAAGAGACAGCGCCCGGAGTAGGCAATGCAGAGCGCGCCGTGCACGAAGACCTCCAGCTCCATGTCCGGACAGGCGCTGCGGATCTCATGGATCTCCTCCAGCGACAGCTCCCGCGACAGGATGACGCGCGTGACGCCCTGCTGCTGCCAGAAGCGCACGCCGGCGGCGTTGGTGGTGTTGGCCTGCACCGACAGGTGCACGGCCAAGTCCGGCCACTGCTCGCGCACGAGCAGGATCAGGCCGGGGTCCGCCATGATCAGCGCATCCGGCCCGAGCGCCACCACCGGCGCCATGTCGTCGAGAAAGGTCTTGAGCTTGGCGCCGTGCGGCAGCGCATTGGCGGCCAGATAGAAACGCCGCCCCAGCGCCTGCGTCTCCGCAATGCCGGTGGCGAGGTTGGCGAGGTCGAAGTCGTTGTTGCGCACGCGCAGGCTGTAGCGCGGCACGCCGGCGTAGACGGCGTCGGCGCCGTAGGCCAGCGCATAGCGAAGGTTTCGGAGCGTGCCGGCCGGCGCGAGCAGCTCCGGCCGCCGGCCGGCCGGCGCGGCGCCGGCGGTCACTGCAGTTGCACGTCGAAGGTGAGTCGCTCCGCACCGCCCATGAGCTTCTTGCGCAGCACCGCCACCGACAGCGTCTGGCCCGGGCGGCTGTCCATCAGCGCGATGCGGATGTCCGCATAGCCGTCGATGGCGCGGTCACCGACGCTGACGATGCGATCGCCCTCCTCGACGCCCGCGGCCTTCGCGCCGCTGTCCTCGCTGAAGCCCTGCACGCCGATGCCCTCGCCGTCGGACTCGGTGTCCAGCATCACGCCGAGCAGGCCGCTGGCCGGCAGCTCCACGCGCCGCGGGTAGAGAATGAAGTCCGCCAGCTCCGGATCGAACGGGCGCATGCTACCGCTGACGACGGTGGCCGCGGGCACGTCGATGCGCCGCGCCACGCGCCGCGGGATGCCCTGGCCGTACTCGACGTGCCCGCTGCCGGCCAGCACCACCAGCGTCTTGTCAGGGTGCGTCCTCAGGTACTCCGCGGCGCGCTCGGCCATGCCCTCGTCCCACAGGAGCTGCACCTCCAGAAAGTGCTCGAAGCTCGCATCGTCGCCCTTCGGGTGCATCGCAAACACGGCCTCGATGCGCTGCCGATAGGTGTCGTCGTCGCGATCGAGCTGCGCCGGAATCTTGGCCGCGTCGGCGGCCGACAGCGACGCGATACCGCCGTCGCCCACCTGGTCGGTGATCTCCTTCGGCACGTTCAGCGCTATGACCGGGATGCCGTGCTCGCGCGCGAAGCGCAGCAGCGGGCGATACAGCCGATAGTCGAAGCGCCAGCGCTCGAAGTACTCGGTCTGCTTCAGAAAGTCCGCCTCCCCGAGCGTGCCCGCGACGAAGGCATCCAACACCGGCTGGAACGGCTGCTGGAAGAATTCCATGCCGATGGCGAGATGTCGCCCGCGCGCCTTGAGCCCGCGGAGGATGCCGAGCTGGTTCAGGTGGTCTTCGTAGCGATCGTGGGACTCGCCGATGTAGATCACGCGCTTGTCGGCGAGGATGTCAAGCAGCGCATCGAGCCCGCGGACGTTGGCGGTATCGATGACCGCGGTGGCGGTGTCGTGGATCTCATCCTGGCCGGGCAGCAGCGCGGCCCCCGCGGCGAGCGCGGTGCTGGCGCATGCCCAGACCAGGAAGCTGACGAAAATGACGAAGCGCTTGCTCATGACACCTGCTGTGATTGTGCGGCCGACGGGTCCATTATGGGGCTTCACTTGTGGAGCTTCACCTTGCCGGCGGAAGTCGTGCTGCGAGCCGGCCGGCCCCTTTCGGACCCTCCCACGGACATGCAGATCAACTTTTTGCTCCCTCGCCCGCCAGGCCGGCGGCGGCCCCGACCCACGCCCATCATCGCCCTCCTAGCTGCCGTCGCGCTGCTGCTCGGCCAGTCGGCGCTGGCCGACGAGCAGCCGGTCATCGGCCATCGCATCGATGCCGTGCTCGATCCCGGCGCGGGTACGCTGCGCGCCACGGACCAGCTCACGTTGCCGGACGGCGTGCGGCAGATTGCCTTTCTGCTGCACGCGGGCCTGGCGCCGAGGGTCAGCGACGGCAGTGCGGTGCTGGAGCGCATCGGCCGCGACGGGCACTTGGAGCGCTTCCGCCTGACGCTCGGTGACGGCAGCACCACCACGCTCAGCTATGGCGGCAGCATCCGCCACGCGCCGGAGCGCATTGCGGAGGGCATGGGCCGCAGCAGCGAGCAACTGGTGGGCACCATCGACAGCAACGGCGTCTTTCTGACCGGCTGGACGGGCTGGTATCCGAACGTGCCGGACGCGCTGAACCGCATGGACCTGACCGTGCGTGTGCCGCCCGGCTGGCTCGCCGTGTCCCAGGGGGCGGGCCCGGAGCGGCTGGACGGAGACGACACCCGCATCCGCTGGGTGGAGGAGCAGCCGCAGGACACGCTCTACCTGAGCGCCGCGCGCTTCAAGCTCTACCGCCGGCCGACGCCCCATGGCGAGGCGCAGGCCTATCTGCGGCTGCCGGACGAGGCGCTTGCGAACCGCTACCTGGACGCCACCGCGGATTATCTGGCCCGCTACAGCGCGCTCATCGGCGACTATCCCTATGCCAAGTTCGCGCTGGTGGAGAACTTCTGGGAGACGGGCTACGGCATGCCGTCGTTTACGCTGCTGGGCTCGCGGGTGTTGCGCCTGCCGTTCATCCTCACCAGCTCCTATCCGCACGAGATCCTGCACAACTGGTGGGGCAACAGCGTCTACATCGACTACGCAAGCGGCAACTGGGCAGAGGGGCTCACGGCCTACCTGTCCGATCATCTAAACCAGGCCATCGACGGCCGCGGCGCCGACTATCGGCGCGACCAGCTCAAGGCCTACGCCGACTATGTGCAGGGCGGCGAGGACGTCCCGCTCACCGAGTTCCGCGCCCGCCACGGCAGCGCCTCCCAGGCCATCGGCTACGGCAAGATGCTGATGACCGCGCACATGCTGCGGGTCCTGCTCGGCGACGACGCCTTTCGCTCGGGGCTGCGGACCTTCTACCGGCAGAACCGCTTTCGCACCGCGAGCTTCGCCGACCTGCGCTTCGCCTTCGAGCTCGCCACCAACCAGGACCTGAGCGGCTTCTTCGATGCCTGGACCACCCGCACCGGCGCCGCGGAGCTCAAGCTCGGCGACGTACAGGTCACGCACGACGCGGGCGGCGGCTATGTCGTGACGGGCAGCGTCTACCAGGTGCAGCCGGAGCCGCCCTTCCCGATGACGGTGCCGGTGGTCGTGCACTCAGAGCGCGGCACACCGCGGCGGGTGCTGGCAACCTTCAACCAACGCGCCACACGCTTCGAGGCCAAGCTCGCGACGGCGCCGGCGCGGGTCGCCGTGGACCCCGAATTCGATACTTTCCGGCGCCTGCTGCCGGAGGAATCTCCGGCGTCGCTCAGCAGCCTGTTCGGCGCCGAGGCAGGGATCATGGTGCTCCCCGCGGCGGCGCCGGGTGCTCTGAAGGCGGCCTACCGACAGCTCGCGACCGCCTGGCAGCAGGGCCATCCGGGCTGGCGCGTTGTCGAGGACAGCGCCCTGGATGGGCTGCCGGACGAGGGCGCCGTGTGGCTGTTCGGCTGGGAGAATGCGTTTCTCGACGAGCTAGCCGTCGGCGGCGACCTCGCGCTGGATGCGGGCGCACAAAAGCTGACGCTCGCGGGTGAGGAGCAGGCCGGCGTCAGCGTCGCGCTGGCCACGGGCGGCCCCGAGCGGCCCATCGGCTGGGTGGCGGCGGCAACAAGCACCGCGGTGCCGGGCCTCGCGCGCAAGCTGCCGCACTATGGCAAGTACGGCTGGCTGACCTTCACCGGCGATGCGCCGGACAACCAGCAGAAGGGCCAATGGCCGCCGGGGGACTCGGCACTAACGCAGTGGCTCACCGACGCACGTCCGCTGCTGCTGCCACCGCCGCGCAGCCCGCTGGCACCGCGCTGACGGCGGTACCGAGCCCGCGCGGCGTCGGTATGGCCGCGCTCAGGCAGCCACGGCCGGCGCCGCCCCGCGGACGCCGGTGCCGACCCCGCCATGCAGGGCCACTGCATACTTGATCAGCTCGGCCTGGGACTCCAGCCCGAGCTTGGACATCATGCGGCGACGATAGGTGTCCACGGTCTTGGTGCTGATGCCCATGACCTCGGCCACCTCGCGGGCGCGCTTGCCTTCGGCTAGCTCCTTCAGCACCAGGCGCTCGCGCCGCGACAACAGCCGCTTTTCGGGTCCGCTCAGAATATGCTCAGGGTCCGGCAGCCAGGTCTGGCCGGCGGCGACGGTGCGCACGGCGTTGGCGAGCGTCGACACGGACTCGTCCTTCAGCACGTAGCCCTGCACGCCGGCCTCCACCATCTGCGACACGAAGGGCCGCTCACCCTGCGCTGACAGCGCCATGACCCGCGTGCGCGGCAGCAGCTTCACGATGCGCATGGCGGCCTCGATGCCATCCACCCCCGGCATGCAGACGTCCATCAGCACGATGTCCGGCTTCCAGGCCTGGGCGAGGGTGATGGCCTCCGAGCCGTCGCCGGCATAGGCCACCACCTGGATGTCCGGCTCGCGCGACAGCAGCGCGCCCAGGGACTCGCGAATCATCTTGTGGTCATCGGCAAGAACGACTTTGATGGGCATGACAGGCTCCGGGAACGCTTGGACTGACCGCGCGCATTGCGCCTCGCGCCGACGTTATCAGCACAGCAGACCTTTATACCGTCAGCGCTCCTACATCCGTCAATGCCCCCCGTCGCTTCGGCGCATCTCGCGCCCAAGCTTGTAGGTCAAGCGCTTACATCGCCGCTCCGCCGCCGCGCCCGGGGGCAGCCGACGGGCATGGGCGAGCGCGCGCCGCAGGTCCTTGGCGCGGTGCTCGTAATGCTTGGCCAGCGCCTCGTGCGCCGCCGCATCGCCGGCCACCGCCAAGGGCTCCCACAACGCCAGCGCCGCGGGCCAGTCCGCCGCGCGGGCATGCAGCTCGGCGAGCAGGTGCGCGGCCTCGGTGTCGCGCACGGCCGGATCGGCGGCACCGAGCACGCCCCGGGCGCGCTCGGCATCCCCGGCCGCGAGCCACCAGCGCGCGATGCGTGCAGGATCAGCGCCGAAGTCCGTCGGCGAGGCATGCACGGCCGCGAGCCGCGCCGGCAGCGCGGCGACCGACAGCAGATCTACGGCGTTGTGCGCCAGCACCGCGCCGAGCCGCCGCCCGTCGCCCGCGCGCAGCCACGCGAGCCAGGCCGCCGGCGCCTCCGCACCGGGCAGATCGCCGTGGCGGACATGCCCGAGCAGCCGCGCCTCGACGCTCGCGAGCCGGCAGTCCGGCCAGCGCGTCGCAAACGCCCGACGCACCGGGTGCAGCAGGTCCAGGTGCGCGAGCCGCACAAGCGGGTCCGGCCGCGCCGCGAGCCGGAGCCGGGCCGCCAGCAGCGGCAGGTCGAAGCTCTTGCCGTTGTAGCTGAGCAGCAGCTCGGCGTCGGCGACGGCGGCGCGCAAGTGGTCGAGGAAGGCCGCCTCGGCATCGAGCCGCGTCAGCAGGAGCTGGCTCAGGGCGAGCACCGCCCCTTCCCAGCGCGCGATGCCGACCATGAACACCCAGGTGCCGGTGCCGCCGGCCAGCCCGCTCGTCTCCGTGTCGATGACGCACCAGCCGTCCGGGTCCGGCGGCGCGTCCGGCAGCAGGAGCCGCACGGCATCCGGGTCCGGATGCCGTGCCGCGTTGCCGTGGCGCTGCGCGAGCGGCAGGCGCCGGCGGCGGCAGAGGACGCCGGGGGCGAGCTGCTCGGCGCCGAGGGCCGCCGCGAGCACCGCCTCGTCCAGCCTTGGCGCGTCGCGCGCAGCGGCCGACGCCGGCGCGCCCGGCGCCCGGGCCGCGGGCGGCTGCCCCGTGCGCGCACCGCCAAGCCGACGCAGCCGCTCCACCAGGCTCGGCTGCTCCGGCGGCTCGGCTGCCGGGGGTGCAGGCGCGACGGCCGCCGGTGCCGCCTCGCCGCGGAGCCGCCCCAGCCGCTCGCGCAGCGCGCTCATGCGTCGGCCCGGCGCGCGGGCGCGATCCGCTGCGCCGTCTCGGCCCGCTGCACGCCAAGCCCGGCCATGCCCTGCCCCGCCAAGAGCCCGAGCACGGCGAGCGCGAGCTGCTTGGGCGTCTGTGCTCGCGCCTCGTCGCCGGGCAGAATCGGCCCGACGCAGGCGGGGCAGCCGCCGGTGCAGGCGCAGCCCGCAACCAGCGCGAGCGCGTCGGCGACCAGCACCGCCGCGGCATCGAACAGCGGCGCCGACAGCCCGACGCCGCCCGGATAGTTGTCGTACAGAAACAGCGTCGGCTCGAAGCGGCCCATCACATCCGGCGCCGCCACCGGCTGGTTGTCCGGCCCGCGCAGTTGCCCGCGCCCGTCCGCACCGACCACCGCAAACCAGCGCCCCTGCCCGTCGCCGACGGCGCGGCCCAAGTCCGGCACCTCCGCCATCGCCCGCAGCGCCGCCACGTGGTGCAGCGCATAGGCGGCGCCGAGAAAGCCCTCGACCGCCCGCTCCCGGCTGCCGAAGCGCTCGGCGACGGCCCGCTCCAGCAGCCGCGGATGGAGCTGCCACCAGACGGCGGTGGTGTGCATCTCCTGATCCGGCAGCTCGATGTTGCCGTAGCCGATGTTGTCGTGGCTGTAGTAGCGGATCTTCTTGTAGCCGGGGTAGCGGCGCACCAGGTGAACCTCGCCGTGGGCGACGGCGGCGTCTTCCGATGTTCCGCCCCCTTTGGTCGCCCGATCGAATTCGGCCAGGATCTTGAGCTTCGTATAGTCGATGGCATCGGTGTAGTAGTCCGCCCGGGTGCGGGTCACGAACGCCTTGCGGCCGGTCCAGTCGAGCCGTTCCACCTGATAGGGCTGGGACTGGACCATATAGATCGCGCCCTCGTAGACCGTGCCGGGCGCGCCGGAGTAATCGACCTCCGCGATGATGGTCTGCTTGCCCCCGCTGGTGTCGATGACGACGAAGTTGCCCTCCGCCACGGAGCGCAGCGACACCGCGTTGGCCGGATAGCTGTCCGCGACCCAGAACCACTGCCCGCGCCCCTCGTCTCCTGTCCGCTGGAGCAATCCCTCGTCGCGCAGATACGCGAGCATCTCGCCCACGTCCTCCGCGCAGTCGCCGAAGCCCTCGCCGTCGCGAAACGGCAGCTCGAAGGCGGCGCAGCGCACGTGGTCCATCAGGATCAGGAGCTGGTCCGGATGGATGCGCGCGTGCTCCGGCGAGCTGCCGAGAAAGAACTCCGGGTGCCGCACCATGTACTGATCCAGCGGATCGCTGGTGGCGACGAGCACGCCGAGGCATGGCCGATTGCGCCGCCCGGCCCGTCCAAGCCGCTGCCACGTGGCGGCAATGGTGCCCGGATAGCCGTTCAGCACCGCCACGTCCAGCGCGCCGATATCCACGCCGAGCTCCAGCGCCGAGGTGCTCACCACGCAGTCCACGCGCCCGGCCCGCAGCGCCTGCTCGCCCGCGCGCCGCTCGCTCGGCAGATAGCCGCCGCGGTAGGCCAGCACCCGCGGCGGACGGCGCGGGTCGCGGTCGAAGACGTCTTTTAAGTACTTGGTGATGACCTCCACCATCAGCCGCGAGCGCGCGAAAACGATGTTCTTGAGCCCCTGCTTGGTGGCCGCCCGCGCGATGCGCGTGGTCTGGGAGCGGGCCGACGCGCGGATGCCGAGATCCGGGTCGATGACGGGCGGATTCCAGAGCAACAGATGCCGCTCGCCCCGCGGTGCCCCGCTGTCGGTGACGGCCGTGACCGGCGCACCGATGAGCCGCGCGGCCAGCTCCGCCGGATTTGCAATGGTCGCAGACGCGAAGATGAAGATGGGTCTGGCCCCGTAGAACGCGCAGACACGCAGCAGCCGCCGAAACACGTTCGCCACGTGGCTGCCGAACACGCCGCGATAGCCGTGCAGCTCGTCCACCACGACGAAGGCCAGCGACTCGAAGAACTGCGCCCACTTGGTGTGATGCGGCAGGATCGCCTGATGCAGCATGTCCGGGTTCGACAACACGATGTCGCCGCGCGTGCGCACCGCCTTGCGCGCATCGCCGGGGGTGTCGCCGTCGAAGGTGAAGGCCTTGATGCCGAGCGTCTCGCCCTGCCCCCGCGCCGCACCGCCGAGGAGCGCTTGATTCAGCGCGGAGAGCTCCGCCACCTGATCCTGCGCCAGCGCCTTGGTCGGGAACAGATACAGCGCCTTCGCCTGGCGGGTCAGCACCGCGTCCAGCACCGGCAGGTTGTAGCAGAGCGTCTTGCCCGACGCCGTGGGCGTGGCGACGACGATGTGCTCGCCTGCCTGCACCCGCTCCCAGGCCTCGCGCTGGTGGGCGTAGAGCCGCGTCAGGCCGCGTGCCGCGAGCGCGGCCCGCAGCCGCGGGTGCAGCGCCGCGGGCAGCTCGGCGAAGCGCGCCGGCGCCGCCGGCAGCGTCAGCTCGCCGGTGATGCGCGGGGCGTACTTGCGCTGGAGGCCCGCGAGCAGGTCGCGAACGCGGTCGTCGCTCGGGGCAGTTGCATCCAGTGCGGGTGCAGGTGGCGGGCGGGCGCAATGCGGATCGGATGATGCGGGGGCGATGGCGGACATGCTCGTGGCTCCGGCTCGGGGTTGCCGGAGCCTACGCGCCGGGGTGGCTCAAAAGCTGAGCCCGCCGCGGCCGGCGCCCGCGCGCCGGATTGCTCCGGCCGCAACGAGCCGCCCCGCCTCAGGCCGAAAACAACACCTCGCGCTAGGCTACCCTGCTGCGAGTGCTCGCCCCCGAAGCACGGTGCGCGGGCAAGCAACGCCGTATCGCCGGATGCAATAGACGAAGGTCAGGCCCGCTCTGGCCGCTGCCCGAAGCTGTCAAACGCGAGCTTCGGCGCTACCGTGAAGCCGAAGCAGCGTAGGCAGGGCTTGTATGCATCTCGGGAAAGCAGTTCTCGCCAGGCTCATCGGGTCCACCCTAGAGAACAAGTCGCCGTTCATGGCCGCGGTGGAGCTCGACGAGGACGGCTACCCGTAGCATGTGCGCTTCGACCCGATCGACGACTACCCCGGCGAGAGCTTCGCGGCTTGAGCCAGATCCGCCTTGCACCCGAACGCTCATCTGGTCAGCGACGGCTGCGCCAGCTTCAACGCGGCCGGTGCCGAGGTCGCCGCCCACGGCGCCATCATCGTCGGCAACCGCAAGTCCAGCGAAATCGAGCCGTTCCGTTGGGTCAACACGTTCATCTCCAATCTCAAGACCGCAATCGGCGGTACCCGCCGGCCGAGCCGCCGGCAGTCCAGGTCGCCGGCCGGGCGCCGACGGTCCGATCAGTGCACGCTCACCCGCACCTTGCGGCGGCGCTCGGCGGCCTTGGGCAGCTCGACGCGGAGCACGCCTTTCTTGTAGCTCGCCTCGGCCTTGGCCGTGTCGACGCTGTCGGGCAGCGGCACGACGCGCTGGAAGGCGCCGTAGGCGCACTCGTTGACGTGCCAGCGACCTTCCGTGCGCTCGCGGGCCATGTGCTTCTCGCCGCTGACAATCAGGAAGTCGTCCTGGACCTCGAGCTTGAGGTCGTCCTTGTCCATGCCCGGCGCCTCCACGCGCACGACGACGCGGTCGTCGTCATCGAACACCTCGGCCGCGAGCAGGCCCCAGCCGGCGCTGCGCTCGGCGAGCTCACGGCGGTCTTCGGCTCGCGCCTTGTCGCCATGCCCGCCGGTGAAGCGGGTCATGGCCCCGGAGGCCTGCCGCGAGAGCTGCTCCCAGCCCTCCACGACACGCCCCCAAGCCTGGTTCAAGCCTTCACGAAACTGCTGCAATGTCGTCATGATCTTTACCTCATTTGCCTCAGGAGCTAGGTGCTAGGTGCTAGGTGCCCCTAGTCCCTAGCCCCTAGCCCCTAGCCCCTAGCCCCTAGTTCCTTCTTCAAGTTTTGACCTCAATCCGCCGCGGCCGCTGCTCCGGCTGCTTCGGAATACGCAGCCGGAGCACGCCGTCCTTCAGCGCCGCGTCGATGTTGTCCGCCTGCAGCTCGCTGCTCAGCGTGAAGCTGCGGCTGTAGCGGGTGCTGCGGACATCGGCATACAGCGCCTCGGCGGTCTCGGGCAGATCGATCTGCACCTCGCCCTCGATGAGGAGCGTGTTGGCCTCGACCTGCACGTGCAGCCGATCCTTGGCGACGCCGGGCATGTCCGCCTCGATGGTGATGCCCTCGGCGTCTTCGAAGATGTCCATCGGCGGGCGCAGCGCGACCTCGTCGCGACGTGCCGGCCGGGTCTCGGTCTTGGTCTGGTCGTTCATGCTCATACCTCCGAATGCTTGCGACTCAGGGCGCGGTCATCGGCGCCCGCTCAGCTCACGGTGATACGCCGCGGCTTTGCGGCCTCGCGCCGCTCCACGGACACGTGCAGCACGCCGTCGCGGTAGCTCGCGTCAACGCGGTCCGGGTCGACGTCGTCCGGCAGGGTCACGGTGCGGCGGAACTCGCCGCTGAAGCGCTCGTTGCGATAGCGGCGCACATCGCCGGTACGCTCGATGCGCCGCTCGCCGGCGATGCTGAGCAGGTTCTGCTGCAAGGAGATGTCGAGCCGGCTCGGGTCGAGTCCGGGCGCGAACAAGTAGACATCCACGCGCTCGGGCGTGGAGCCGATGTTCAACGGCGGCCACGCGCCGCGCCCGGGCGAGCGCAGCTCCGCGGCATAGGGCCAGCCGCCCAAGCTCTCATCGAGCTCGCGCTGCAGCCGGGTCAGATCATTGAGAAAGGTGCCGGGGAAGCCGGCGAAGGTACCGAACATCGTCTTCGCTCCTCCAGGGGTCTGGGTTGCAGAAAACGCGGCGATCGGGGGCGGAGTGCCGGTGCATGAGTCGGCCGATGCGTTGACATGCTGCGCCGACCGGCTCGGGCCGACTGCCCCACCGCCGCCACAAGCCGTCAGCACTCCCCATCCGAGAGTGACAATTACAAGTTTGGCCCTTCCCGCGGCATGGTCAAGTGACGATTAAATGAACAGGCCCAACATGTTGTGGCTGCCGACGGCGAGCCGATGAGCGGCTGCGGCCACCACCCGAGCGGCAGCGGTTCGTCCACGGCGCAGGCCTTCGCACACAGTTCGGAGACCGTACGACAAGCGCGCATCGGCGGGCGCGGACTATGCCTTCTTCGCGTCCCTGAGCGTCTTCAGCGCCTCGGCGCAGCCCACGGACATCTGCGCCTTGTGCGCCTGCAGGCATGTCACACAAGCCGGCGGCGCCGGCGCGCTCGGCCTCGGCCGCCGAAAACGTTCCCAAGCAGAGACACCGCGGCGACGCGCACGTATCGCGCAAGCGCTCAGTCGGGCGCTGCCGGGGCTGCCGCCGGCACCGCCCGCTGGCGATAGAGCGCCGGGTCCACCATCGCGGCCATGGCCGCCACATCGAGGTCGCCGCCCAGAAACGCGGCCACCCGCGCCGCGGTGCCGCCGGGGTCGGCGACGGCCGCGGCGTGCGGCACGTGCAGCACCGAGCAGTTCGGCTGGCGCGCGAGCCATGCCGCCACCTGCCGGAGCTGCCGGCGATAGGTGGCCGCGAGCTGGGCGTCGGAGAGCTTCGCCGCAGCGCGCCCAAGGCGCCTCAGCATGGCCGACTGTGAGCGCAGCACCTCGCCTAAGTCCCGCTCCATGAACAGAATCCGGTAGTGATGCTCGCCCGGCAGGTGCGGCAGCAACTGCGCGACGATCTTGACCGCCCCACCCTTGGCGTCCCGCAGCCAGTCCGTCTGCTGGCGCAGGCGCGTGGCAGCACGGTACTCGAAGTAGCCGCGCGGGTTGTCGGCATCGGCGGCGCGCTCGCCGTCGGTGAGGGGCGGGATGCCGCCGGCGGCCAGCATCTGCATCATCAGGCTGGTGCCGGTGCGCGGCAGCCCGGAGACGACGGTGATGCAGTCACGCCAGTGCGCGGGCACCGCGGACTTGTCGACAACCGCCGCCCCGGCCGGCCGGGATGTGGCAGTCCAGTCGTCGCCGCCGATCGCGAGGCGGGGGCGATTGCCGTCGCCGTCGAGCTCCCCGGGCGGCGGCTCCGTCGCCAGCCCTTCCACCAGCAGCGCCGCATCCGCCAGGCGCGTCAGGCGCCGCTCGCGGGTCTGGGCACGGATCTCGCGCACCAGCCGCCAGTGCGCGCGGGACTTCGCGAGGTCCTGCTCGAAGCGCAGCGCATAGCGCGCCAGAAAGCGCTGCGCCCGCTCGAAGTTCGGGTTGATGCCCACCGCGACGCGCATGGCCTCGGCGGCACGCACGTACTGCCCGGCGCGCCAGAGGCCGAGGCCGAGCACGTAGTGCGCGACCGGGTTCTGGTAGAGGGCGCTCACCGAGGCGAGCGCGAGGCGGATGGCGTCATCGGTACGGCGCTGGCGCAGGCGCACCTTGGCGAGGCCGAGGCTCGCGTGCGCGCTGAGCGGGTCCAGGGCCAGCGCCCGCGCAAAGGCGCCCTCGGCGTCGTCGATGCGCCCGAGGGCGAACAGGGTCTCGCCGATCTGCACGTGCAGCCCCGGGCGCCGGGCATCGGCCTGCTCGGCACGCTTGAGGTGCGCGAGCGCCTGCTCCGGGCGGCCCTCGGCGATGAGCACCCAGCCCATCAGATAGTCGAGGTCGAAGGTGCCGAAGCGCGCCAAGAGGCGCAGCCGGTCGTACTCGCGCCGCTCACCCTCATCGAGCCGCTCGGGGTCGATGCGCCCGTCGGCGCCGAGCTGCCCGGCCGCGGCCTGACGCGCCTCGAGCTGTTCGGTGAGCCCGCGGAGCGCCTCCCGGGCCTCCAAGGCGGCGGCCTGGCGCGCCACGGTGAGCCGCTCCACCAGCGCGCGCAGCTCCGGCACCAGCCCCAGCGCCCGGTAGCACTGCGCAAGCTGCACGCCGAAGCGGAACTGATCCGGTGCGTCCGCGGACAGGTCCGCGAGCACCGGCACCGCGTCCAGATAGCGGCCGGCGTCCATGTAGGACCGCGCCAGGTTGTAGCGCAGCTCCCGCGCGGTGCTCGCCACCGCCTCGGCCTGGTCCGCCGCCGGCGCCGCCACGTAGCCGAGCGCGACGAGCTGGTCCATGGCCTCCTTCGCGGCGATGGGGTCGTAGCAGTGCTCGGCGTCGAGCCGCGCGGCGTCCCCCGGCACCGCATCCCAGCTCGGGATCATGGCCACCGCGGGCGGCGCCACAAAGGCATCCACCAGCACCTTGCCGTCCATGTCCTCCCCCACCGGCAGGCCGTGCAGCGCGAGCAGGGTCGGCGTGATGTCGAGCACGCTCGCACCGTGGAGCAGGTGGTCCTGCTTCAGGCCGGGGCCGGCCATGATCAAAAGCCCAAGGTCGCGGTGCTCGATGGCGGGCCCCGCCGGCTCCTTCGGCAGCAGCACCGGGCGCAGGTGGTCCGGGTGAAAGCCGTGGTCGGAGCAGATGACCACCGTGGTGTCCGCCGGCACCACGGCCAGCATGGCGCCGAGCATCAGATCGTGAAACACATAGGCCATGTCCACGACACCGGCGTAGAGCGCAAAGTCCCGCTCCGGGATGTGCGCCCGGCGCGGCGCGCGGTACTTCATGAAGCCGTGGCAGAAGTGGTCGATGCCGTCGTAGTAGACCGCCGCGAAGTCCCAGGGCTCGTGCTCCAGCGCCCACAGAGCCGCCGCGTGCACGCTGACGCACTCCGCCAGGATCTTCATCACCATGCCGAGCCGCTTGTCCTGGTCCTGGTCGATCTCCGCCGCCCGCGGCACGAAGCGCAGGACCTGCTCGGGCAAGAGCTCGTTGGGGTTGATGCGAAGCGCGGCCAGGGTGTCGGCCAGGTGCGGCGGGTGCACCATGCCGGGGGCGAGCGGCCAGGGCGCGTCCGGCGGCCCGAGTGCGAGCTGGAAGTGATTGCTCACCATGACCCCATCAATGGGCTCCACCGGGTGGCTCGGCCACCAGCCGATCACGTGCTGGCGCAAGCCCTGCTGGTGGAAGATGTTCCAAATCGCCTTGGTGGTGCGCCCGAGCTGGCTCACCGGCTGGATGCCGGCACCGTCCGGCGTCGGCTCGGTGAAGCCCAGAATGCCGTGCTTGAACGGCCGCTTGCCGGTGGCGATGCTGGCCCAGAGCATGGGCGAGAGCACCGGCTGCAGCGTCGCCAGATCGCCCATTACGCCGCGCTCGATGAGCGCCTGGGTGTGGGGCATGCGGCCCTGCTCGATGAGAGCGTGGACGACCTTCCAGTCCGCGGCATCCCAGCCGATCACGAGGGTCTTGCGTGCCATGGTGCCGTCACCTTTTTGCAGCCCGCGCCGACCTGTGCTGCAATCCAGGCCTTTGCCGCAAGCAGCGCGGGGTTACCTTAATGCGAGAGCTGAACCTGAGCGAGCTGCGCGATGCCATCGGGCGCCCCGACCATGCCGACCTGCGCTTGCGGATGCGCCGACTGGCCACCCCGTCCGCGGTGTCGATCCGCGCCGAGCGCGATCGCCCCGCGACGCGCAATGCTCGCGGCCCAAGCGCCGACCCTGCACCCAATGACCCCAGCCGGAGATCCGACATGACCGTGCAAGTCACGATAGAGCTGCCGGAGGATGTCTTGCCGATCCTCCGCACCAACCCGGCCGACTTCGTTGCCGAGATGCGCATTGCCGCCGCAGTGAAATGGTACGAGCAAGGTCGCGTCTCCCAGGGCAAGGGTGCGGAGCTGGCAGACCTGAGCCGCCAGCAGTTCATCGACGCGCTGGCACGCTATGGCGTCTCCCCCATCCAGGTCAGCCCCGAGCAACTGGAGCACGAGTTTCTGAGCGATGCCTGAGCGCCGCTGGGTCGTCAACGCCTCTCCGCTGATTCTTCTGGGAAAAATCGGCAGGATCGATCTCCTTCCGGCGTTGGCCGACGTGCTCCGTATCCCCTCGGGTGTCGCGCGAGAGGTTGCGTCGGGTGATCCGTCTGATCCGGCCCGCTGCTGGATCGACTCCGTGCCGTTGGATTGGCTGGTGGATTGCTCATGCATGGATGCGACCGTCGCGGCCTGGAATCTCGGTCGCGGCGAAACGGAGGTGCTGACCTATGCCAGGGCCAACGCGGGCTTCACCGCGGTCATCGATGACCTCCAGGCTCGCGAATGCGCATACTCGCTCGGCTTGCCGATACAAGGCACGCTCGGCGTCTTGTTGCTCGCCAAGAAGCAAGGGCTGTTGCCGCGGCTGCGACCGGCATTGAATGATCTGATCGCAAATGACATGCGCCTCGGTGACGCGCTGATCGACAGGGTGCTGCGGCTCGCGGGCGAAGACGGGTAAGCCCTGCGCCACGCCACTCGACCGCGCCGACGCACAGAGCCACCCGCGCGCCCCGCCCGCTGCTTTAGTGCGGCGCAACGTCCGCCCCCCGCACCCACTCCAGCGCCGCCGCGGCGGCCGGGTCGTCGCGCTCGGCGAGCTTGGCGGCGGCCTCCCGGCGCAGGTCCGCGTCCGCGTCGTCCAGCGCCAAGGCCATCACCTCGGACGCGCTCACGCCGGGGATGTCCTTCAGCAGACCGATCGCCTCCTTGCGCAGATCGGGGTCCGCATGCCCCATGGCCTCGGTCATGGCCGCGACGGCGGCCTCCAGTGCGACGCCGGTGCCGTCGTGCTCGTCCAGCCGCGCAAGCGCGTGGACCAGCTCCAGGGCCGCGCGCCCCAGGCCGGGCTCCGGGTCATGCAGCGCGCCCGCTAGGGCGGCGCCCCAGCGGGCCGCGAGGGCGTCGCGCTGCGCCGGGTCGGCGCGCTCCATCTGCCGCTTCAAACCCTCCAGCGCCGCCTTGCGCCGCTCCGGGCCCGGGTCTGCCAGCGCCGGCTCCAGCACGGCGAGGGCATCCGCGCCGACGGGCCCCTCTGCAACCTCCATCAGGTCCGACGGCGCCATGGCGGGCGTCCGGTGCGGCGCGAGCGTGGGTGACAGGCGCGTGGCGGAGGCCGCCGCCGCGACCTCGGGGTCCGCGCAGCCCAGGATCACCAGCCGCCCGGCGTCCGGCGCCCCGGCACCGCCCGCCGTGCCGGTCAGGGCATAGCCACACTGCGGATGCAGCAGCGCGGCGACGGCCTCGGCCAGGGTCACGCCGTCGAGCGTCAGCGTCACCGGGTCGCCGGTCACCGGGCTGCCGGACAGCACCAGCCCCGCCGCGTCGGCCAGGGCGCGGAGCAGCGCATCCTGGGGCACAGCCGCCGCGGACAGATACACGCGACCGGCGTCGATGCTGATGCGCGGCGCCGGCCCCGGCGCGGCGGCGAGCCCGCCGGCGCCCGCCGCCAGCACGGCCAGCACCGCGCCGGCCGCGAGCCCCGCCCTCATGCCGCGTCGCAGGCCTTGGCCTTGCGGGCGCGACGGGTGACGGCGATGCCGGCGGCGCCGAGCGCGAGCAGCGCGAGCGGCGCCGGCGCCGGCACCTCCGCCGGGATGCCGGCGCCGGCCTGGATGCTGGTGGCGGCGGGGTCGTCGTCATAGCCCCAGTCCAGCAGCGTCATGCCGCCGACGAGGCCGCTGCCGCCGTCGGTGAAGGTGAGGCGAATCCAGGCCGGCAGGCCGCCGCTGGTGAGGATGCCCGCGAAGCCCGACGCGCCCAGGACCCAGGGGCCGGCGGCCGTCGGGTCGGATGCGCTCTGAGAGAACAAATTGCCCTCGCTGGCAAAGCTCGCGGCGGTGCTGATGGTGTCGTCGGCGCCGAAGAGCTGCGCGCCGCCGAAGCCGTCCACCGCCAGCGAGAAGGCCGTCGCCTGGGCCTCAAAGTTGCTGCCGGCCACGGTGAAGTCGATGGTGAAGTCGTCGGTGCTGTCGCCGTCCAGGTCCAGCGAGAACTGGTTGAGGTGGGTGAAGTCCACCGGCGTGTTCAGGGCGCCGCTGTAGACGATGGCGGCCTCGGCGCCGGAGGCGAGCGCCAGGGCGGAGCCTGCGGCGGCGGCATGTGAGACCCGCTCGGGCCGCCGCGTCCTGCTGCGGTTCAGGCCCTCGCTCCTGGCCGTTGCGCACCCGGGCTATGCGTCAACGGATTCAGCTTGCTGCCGAGGCTGCAGGCCGCCGGCCCGCAGCGGCGCGACCGGGTGCGGACCAGCGCGCCACGAAGCGGTGCTCAATGGGGCGATGCGCCGCCTCGATCCGCCGCAAGGCTGCCCAACACGTGCCCGGCCAGCGCCTCGCCGCTCAGCCAGGCGGCCTCGATGCGCGCGCCGGCGCACCAGTCGCCGCAGGCGCCGAGGCCGAGCGCGGCATCCCACAGGCAGCCGTCGGCGAGCGGCGTCGTGCAGAACGAGAAGCGCCAGCGCTGCGCCTGCGACCAGCCGAGCGCCGGCAGCGTGCCGCCGGCGAGATCGGCGAAGGCCGCGAGCAGGGCGTCCATGACGGGTGCGGGCTCTGCTTCGAGCCACGCGCGGCTGAAGTCCGCGGCGCCGTGCAGCACCCAGACCTCGCCCGGCCCGGCGCCGGTCCGCCCGGGCTTAGACGTGTTGCGCGCCACCCAGCCGAGCGGCCCGCCGTTGACGAAGAGCCCGTCCCGGGGCAGGTCCACCGGCCCGTCGAAGCCGGCCAACACCGTCCAGCAGGGCGCGTAGTCGACGCCCGCGGCCCGCGCCGCCAGCGCCGGCGCCGCTGCAAGCAAGTCGACCGCCTGTGGCGCCGGTGCCGCGATGAGCACGCGGTCGAAGCGGCCGAGCTCGGCGCCGGTGTCGTCCCGCAGCAGCCACGCGTCGCCCGCGCGCTCCGGCGCCGCGACGCGGATGCCGAGGCGCAGGTCGAGCCCGTCCGCCAGCATGCGCCCGAGCGTACTCATGCCGGGCACGCCGACGAAACGCGCGTCGTCGTCGCCGGCGCGGCGCATGCCCCCGTCCTCCACCGCGCCGAAACGGCCTGCCCAAGGCGCGACGACGCCGCGGCGCACCCAACTCTCGACGCGGCGCCGAAAGCGCGGATCGCGGGCCGTGAAGTACTGCGCGCCGTGGTCGATGGCGATCTCGCGGCCGGCGTGCTCGATGCGGCGCGTCGCCGCCCGCCCGCCGCGACCGCGGGACTTCTCGAACAGCGTCACGACATGGTTCTGATCCGCCAGCGTGCGCGCCGCCGCGAGCCCGGCGACGCCGGCACCGACGACGGCGATGCGAAGTCGCGTGCCCGCCGCGGGTGCACTGACCCGAGCTGCGTATGTGTCGACGTGCAGCCGCCGGGCATGATCCGCGGTGGGGCGGATGCGCAGCGTGCCGGTCACCGGGCGCTCCGGCGGAAAGGGCCGGTCGAACAGCCCGAGCGCCCACAGCAGGCCGCCGTAGGAGTTGGGGTCCGAGCCGTCGAGGGCGTGTCGGTGGTTGAGGTCGATGAGCTCGGCCAGCGCCCGCTCCGGCGACTCGGTCCAGTGTGGGATGGCCTTCGCCCAGGTCATGCGCAGATTGTTGTGCAGCTCGCCGTGCACGAGGAGCGAGCGCTGCGCGAGGTCCCAGAGCCGGTCGTCGGACTGCGCGCGGGCGAGGGATTCCGAGTCCAGCGCCCGCTCGCGCGGGTCTTGCGCGTGGGCGGCCAGGGTATCGCGCGCCCAGCGCGGCAGGGCCTCCCAGGCCTCCGGGTCCGCGGTGTGGAAGCACCAGTTGTGCGCGAGCTCGCGCCAGATGAGCAGCTCATCCAAGAACTTCTCGGCGCCCTCGCCGCCCGCGGCGGCGGCCTCGCGGGCGATGCGCAGCGGCGATACCTGGCCGTGATGCACATAGGGCGAGAGCCGGCTCACGCCGCGCGGCCAGGCCTCGGCGGCATCGTTGCGGAGTCTGTGGTACTGCGCGAGCCCATCGGACCGAAAGGCATCCCAGCGCGCATAGCCGGCCCGCGAGCCGCCACGGGTGTGCGGCACCGGCGGCAGGCTGTGGTCGATGTCGCAGCGGGCGCAGAGCTCGGCGATGTTCGCATCGGCAAGCTCGGCGGGCGTGAACGCCAGCTCGCCCGCATAGGGCTCCGCCGCCGCGACACAGACGGGCCAGGGTCGCGGCACGCGCTCGGCGTAGGCGCGCGCGTGCGCGGGGCGAAATTCGAAGGCGCGCTCGAAGCGCTTGCCGTGCAGTCGCATGGGCAGCACGCAGGCGCAGTCCACACGCCAGACCGGGGCCTTGACGCGCGCGGCCAGCCGCTCGGTCCAGGCCGGAAAGGGCGGTGCCGGAAAGTCCTCGGTGACGACGAGCGCGGCACGCGCGGCGAGCACCGGCAGCGGCGATGGCGCGGCGGGGTCCGCCGGCAGATGGAAGACGGCGCGGATGCCCTGCCCGGCAAGCTCGGCATGGGCATCCCGGGCACCTTCCAGGATGAAGGCATGGTGGCGGTCGGCATTGAACCGATGCCGCCCGGCGAGCCCCTGATAGACCAGTAGCGGCAGGCCGAGCGCCAGAGCGGCGTGGCGGGCCGCATCCAGCGCGGGGTTCTCGTGGCCGCGCACGGCATGGTGCATCCAGTACAAGACCAGCTCGCCGCGTGGCGCCGGCGGCCGGTCCGGGATCGGGCGCAGCCGCTCGGCCAGGTGCTCCGGCAGCGCGGTGAATGCTGGTCCGATGGGATCGGCGCTCATGTCGGCTCCTGGGTCGGCCTGCGCCTTGCGGCGGATCGTGCGGATGCTGGCGGCGGCTTGTGCGGTGCTGGCAGCGGATTATGCAGGTGCGGGCGGCGGATTATGCAGGTGCTGGCGGCGGATTATGCAGGTGCTGGCGGCGGATTATGCAGGTGCTGGCGGCGGATTATGCAGGTGCTGGCGGCGCCTGGGCGAGCCGGTGACAATGCGGTCGTCGGCCGCGGATGTCAGCACGGCCATGTCGGCCGCTGCGCCCTGGCGTGGACAGAGAAAAGTGGTCTCAAACCGAGGTATGCCCGACAAGCGGGCTCGACACCGCGCCGGCACAGACTGGGATCGCCGGCTTTCAGCCGGCTTCGCGTGCCGGGGGCTCGATGCCCCCGGCGCGCGATCTGCGGCGTGGGAGCCGGGCGGTTGCCCATGCCGCGCCGCGGGGCGGACGACTGCCCATGTGGCCTCTTATCGGCTCAGACGCTGCCGACGCGGCATCGAGCCGCGCCGGCGCCGAGCCGGCTGGAAAGCCGGCGCTCCCAGTCAGCCGCGTCGGCGCCGAGCCGGCTGGAAAGCCGGCGCTCCCAGTCAGCCGCGCCGGCGCCGAGCCGGCTGGAAAGCCGGCGCTCCCGGTCAGCCGCGCCGGCGCCGAGCCGGCTGGAAAGCCGGCGCTCCCAGTCAGCCGCGTCGGCGCCGAGCCGGCTGGAAAGCCGGCGCTCCCAGTCAGCCGCGTCGGCGCCGAGCCGGCTGCTCGGCCCTCGGCCCTTTTGCCTGCCAGCGCCGTCTGGTCGTGAAACTTGACTCATCTGCAAACATTCGGCGCCCCCAAGCAACCTAGTGGCGATCGAGATCGGGATCGGGATCGAAACTCGCCCCCTAACGGCACTTGGCTCCAGCGGCGGCAAAGTGCGAAACCCTTATGTCGTGCCGATATCGCTCACCGTCGATAGCGATAGCCCAACGTTGGGCTCCGCTGCCACGAGTGTACCGGTTATTCTTGAATCTTCGCTCAGCCTCGCCAGCCATTCGGAGCCTTGCATGGACATCCCCCGCAGCCTGACGCAGCGGTTCGCGGCCCAGATAGGCCCGCTCTCGACCCGCGCCGCAGCCAGCGGCCTCGTCGGCGACCGCCTGGCATGGGCGGTGCTGGGCATCGCCGGACTGGTGAGCGCCATTTTGCTTACCTTGCCGGCCGTGATGCCGGGGCTGCATGCGGTGCTGTGGCTGCTGCCGGCAGTCCTGTTGCTGCGGGCGCTGGCGAGCGCCGTTGCCGAGGTCCAAGCGCGCGAGCACCCGGCGCTGC
This sequence comes from Thiohalocapsa sp. ML1, assembly GCF_001469165.1. Lineage (GTDB taxonomy): Bacteria > Pseudomonadota > Gammaproteobacteria > Chromatiales > Chromatiaceae > Thiohalocapsa. Next base: position 78,862 of record NZ_JABX01000010.1, read on the forward strand.
CGGCAGCGGACCCGGCGCTCGGCGCCGTCCTCGATGCCGCCACCGACCTCGCGCTGTACCTGCCGCTTGCGTTCTACCCCGGTGTGGCTGCCACGCCGGTGGTACTCCTGGCGGTGCTCGGCCTGCTCGCGGACATCGCCGGGCTCGCACCGCTGCTGCGCGGTGCCGAGCGCCACAGGGGAGGTCCCATGGGCACGCCGGACCGTGCGCTGGTGTTCGGCATCGCCGGGGTCATTCTCGCGGTCGATCCGCACACCGCGTCGTGGCTGCCGTGGCTGTTGTTGCCCGCCGCGGGACTCGCCATCGCGACGGTGGTGCAGCGGCTGCGTACGGTTGTTTAGTCCATGCTGATCGCTATCGAAATCCAAAAACCAAAGGGCCGAGGGCCGAGGACCGAGGGGGCTCCCTCGGCCCTCGGCCCTCAGCCCTCAGCCCTCAGCCCTCAGCCCTCAGCCCTCAGCCCTCAGCAGAGCCTTCTCGACCAGAATTGAAGGGGCAACGTTCGTATCCGCCCAGGCCGCCGACGCGGCGGCTGAACCGGCAGCATCGGTGAATTCCTGACGCCGACACCCCTTGCTGCGCGCGTCCTGGTTCAGCCCGGGCCCGCCTCGGGTTAGACTGCCCGGCTTTGGCAGCGGCCTGCTGAGGGCTGCTGCGTGCCCGCCTGGGGGCCGGGCTCATCAGATCGGCCCCGGGTCGTGGCGGTGCGAGTAAGCAACGGCGCCAATGCTTGGGTTCCGGCCTGGCGATAACCCGACCGACCATAGCCCGTGCACCGCTGCCGCAGCACGGAGCGCAAGCTCCCTCCAACTAGGGCGCCCGACACAATCCCGGGAATGAGGAGAAGTCAACGGATGCCTCTGCATCGAACCCTGCTGGGCGCAGGCCTCTGCCTCGCCTTCGCGCTCCCCGCCAGCGGCGCCACCGAGCGCAACTGCGAATTCACCGACGCGGAGCGCAAGACGACCGAGCGTGCCGAGGCCGCCGTGCAGGCGGCGCTGCCGGAGTTGCTCCGCCGCCATGGCGTGCCGGGCGCGTCCGTGGCGCTGATCGCCGACGGCCATCCGCGCTGGACCGCGGGCTACGGCTGGGCGGTGCCGGAGAAGCGCATCCCGTTCTCGCCGGACACGATGTTTCAGGTGGGCTCCATGACCCTGCCCATCACTGCCTGGGCGCTGCTGCACCTGGTGGAGCGCGGCCAGATCAAGCTTGATGCGCCGGTGTCGCAGTACCTCAAGGGCCGAGACCTGCCCGAGTCGCCCTTCGACGTCGCGGCGGTCACTCCCGCCCGGGTGCTGAGCCACACCGCGGGGCTGTCGATCCCGCGCTATGAGGGCTTTGGACCGAAGCAGACGCTGCAGACGCTGAATCAGTCCCTGCGCGGCGCACTGGACGCGGGCGATGTGCCGGTCGCCATCGTCGCGCCGCCGGGCGCAGGCTTCGCCTTTTCCGCGGGCGGCTATGCCCTTGCCGAGCTGATGGTGCGACAAACCGCCAACGAACAGTTCTCAAAGTTGGCGAACCGGCAGATCCTGCGCCGGCTGGACATGTTCCGCTCCAGCCTGCCGGACCGCCCGGACCCCTCGCCGCCGCTCGCCGTCACCTACGATGACGCGGGCAACCCGGCACCGGCACGCAGCTTCTCGGCCCTGGGCGCCGCGGGGCTCCAGACCACGGTGGCGGATTACGCGCGCTTCGTCGCCGCGATGCTGCCCGGCCCCTGCGGGGAGGCCATGGGCCGCGGTGCCGTCGGCCCGGGTCTCGTCCAACTGTCCCGTGAGCCGCAGCCGAACAGCGACAACGACCTGCTGTTTGCGGGCTCGCGCTACGGGCTGGGCGTCGCGCTGAGGGCCCTCCCCGACAGCGGCAACACGCTCGTCTACCATCCGGGCGACAACCCACCGAACTGGCGCGGGCTCTTCGCAGCGGTGCCGGAGCGCCAGTCCGGCATTGTCGTGCTCACCAGCGCCGCCGGCGGCGAGGCGCTGCGCCTGGAGCTGCTATGCACCTGGATCGAGGCCCTCGGCGAGACACCGCCGGCGGAATGCCCGGCGGTGGGGCCGGCACAGCAGCCAGAGTCGGAGCCCTCACCGGAGCGGGCCGACATGGCGCAAGAGGCCGACTAGATTGAAGGCGAACGGGCCGAGGGCCAAGGACGACCTCCTCGGCCCTCGGCCCTCGTCCCTCATGTCGCGCCTTCTAGGGCAGCAGCGCCTTCACCGCCTCCCCCACTAGCACGGCGCCGCCCACCGACAGCAGCGTGCCGATGAGCACGTACTCGGCGAACTCGCGCCGGTCCAGCTCGCGAAAGCGTGCGAAGCTCTTCGCTGCCAGGATGAGGCCGATGGCCGCGTACTGGCCCTGCAGCACGAAGACATAGACCAGCAGCCGCTCCAGCACGCCGATGAAGCGTCCGGCGTTGTACTCGCGCAGATCCAGGCGCTGCGGCGGCGCGCCGGGCCGAAGCGGCGGCAGGATCAGCTCAGTGTCCGTCGGCGCGCCGCCACCGTCGCGCGCGTACGGCACCACGCGGATGAGCTGGAGAATGAGGCGGATCAGCAGGTTCGACTCGTGCATGACCAGTAGCGCGCCGATCAGCACGGTCAGCACCACCGGCACGCTCCCGCTGCCGGCGGCGAGCGGCGCGGGGAGCAGGAAGTACCGCCCGAGCCAGTCCGCCAGCAGCGGCCAGAGCGGGTTCGGCGCCACTGCCTGCGCCGGTGCGAAGCTGAAGCCCGCACCGAGCAAGATCAGGAACAGCACCGCGAGCCGGTAACCGCCGGCACGCCCGGGTTCCCGGTGCTCCAGCCAGGCACCGGCGAGGTTGGCCGTGACGACGAGCAGCACGAGTGGCAGCATGCGCACGCTTGGGGCGACGGCGAGCAGCGCCGCGGCCTGCACACCAGCGAGCATCACTGCCTGGCGCCGCGTCAGCGGGGCATCGCGCAGGATCAGCGCGAAGCGGCTCGCGAGCACGAACAGCAGAAACCACAGGAACGACGGCATGCCGGAGGCCCTGGCCGCTCAGGGCCGGTCAGCGGCGCCCAGGCGCTCGTCGAGCAGCGCCTCGACCGCGTGCAGGAAGCCCGCGAGCGCATACAGATCCGCGCTGCGGGCGGTCTTGTAGAGCGTCTGCTCGGTGCGGTCCAGGCGTGTGGCGATGTCGGCAATGGGCTCGGCACCGACGAGTCCCGCCGCCAGCGCCAGCCGACTGCCGCGGCTGCCGGCGAGGCGGCCGAAGGCGAGCGCGAGACCCTGGTTCACCAGCTCCACCGCGACACCATCGAGGCCCTCCACCCGGCAGCGGCCGTCGCTGTGCTTGAGCCCCTCGACGCCGGCGCGGGCCAGGTGAAAGGCGCTGCCATCCATGCCGATGGCACGCTCGTGGTCGATGCCGGTGGCGATGTCGCCGAGCCCGAGCGCAAAGCGCAGTTGCACCGGCTGCAAGTCGGCGGCGATCTGGAGCAGATCCCGGAACACGCCCTGCGCGCGCGCCGGCACCGCCTGGAACTCATCCCCCAGCGTCAAGGTGTAGGGCGACAGCAGGGCCTGCGGCCTGTGCTCTGCGTTGCGTGCCGCGAGGCTCGCCTGGAGCGCGCGCTGCACCTCGGCACGATCGGGCAGCCCGCGAGAGGCGATCACATCGGCGATGACGACCAGGTGCGGCATCGAACGGGCGTCGCAGTCAACTAAACAGGTTGAATCTGGCAGAATTAAACCAAATTAGTTGAATCTTACGAATTTCAACCGAATTGGTTGCGCCTGCCCGACTCGAAGAACACTGCCGGAGCGGCCCGGCGACAGACCGCAGCGCGCTAGCTGCGCCGCGCGCCGACGTGCGTCCGCCTCAGCCGCGCCCGCCGCTGTCCGGCAGGACGATGTTGAGCTCCAGGATCTCCTGGGTCTCGTCCTGCTCGTAGTTCACGGACACGGCATCCATGTCCACCTCGACGTACTTGCGGATGACGGCGAGGATCTCCTGCTGCAGCTTCGGCAGGTAGGACGGACGGTTGCGAAAGGCGCGGTCGTGCGCCACCAGGATCTGCAGCCGCTCCTTGGCAAGGGACGCAGAGCCGGCCTTTTTGCGGCTGGCACGAAAGACATCGAGTAGACCCACGGCTCACCCCCCGAAGAATCGGCTGAAGATGCCCTTGCGCTCCGCCTCCACGAACCGCATGGGCAGATCCTCGCCGAGGTAGCGCGAGACCATGTCGTTGTAGGCCTTGCCGGCGCTGGACTCGATGTCCAGCACAACCGGAATGCCGGCGTTGGAGGCGTTCAGCACCGCGGGCGACTCGGGGATCACGCCGATGAGGTTTAGCGACAGGATCTCCTGCACGTCCTGCACGCTCAGCATCTCGCCGCGTTCCACGCGCTGCGGTGAGTAGCGCGTCAGCAGCAGGTGCTCCTTGATGGGCTCCTCGCCCGTCTCGGCCCGCCGGGACTTGCTCGCGAGAATGCCGAGCATGCGATCGGAGTCGCGCACCGACGACACCTCCGGGTTGGTGACGACCACCGCATCGTCGGCGAAGTACATGGCCATGGTTGCGCCATGCTCAATGCCCGCCGGCGAGTCGCAGACGATGTAGTCGTAGCCCTTGCCCAGCTCCTCGAGCACCTTGCCGACGCCCTCCTGCGTCAGCGCTTCCTTGTCGCGGGTCTGCGACGCCGGCAGCACGTACAGGCTGTCGCAGCGCTTGTCGCGGATCAGCGCCTGGTTCAGGTTCGCCTCACCGTTGATGACGTTGACAAAGTCATACACGACGCGTCGCTCACAGCCCATGATCAGGTCCAGGTTGCGCAAGCCCACGTCGAAGTCGATAACGGCGGTGCGATGCCCACGCTGTGCCAGGCCCATGGCCATGGCGGCGGCCGTCGTGGTCTTGCCGACCCCGCCCTTGCCGGAGGTGATGACAATGATTCTGGCCAAAGACGTCTCTCCCAATGCTTGCTTCTGATCGATCCTGGAGCGGCGCGCCCGGGACACTGACCGGGCAGCGGCGACGACCGGGCGGGCCACCGCCGCAAGCGGCTTGGCGCACCGCGACACCCGTACGAGCGCTGACTAGACTCCTTGACGGCGCAAAGCGCGTGTGCGTCAAGTTTTACAACGACTCAGCCGATGGGCTCGATGCGCAGCACCTCGTGGTCTAAGAAGACCTGCACGGTGCGGCCCTTGAGATCGGCCGGGATGTTTTCGCTGACCCGATAATGCCCGGCCACGGACACCAGCTCGGCGTGCAGCTCCCGGCAGAAGATGCGCGCACCCGTGTCCCCCCGCAGACCGGCAATGACGCGCCCGCGCAGGGCGCCGTAAACATGGATGTTCCCATCCGCCATCAGCTCGGCACCGGAGCTCACCGGGCCGACGATGGTGAGATCGCCGCCCGGCGCATACAGCCGTTGGCCCGAGCGCACCGGCCGATCCACGAGCATCGACGTGCTCGCCACGGACGGCTCGCCCCGGGCCGCCTGCGGCGGCGCCTCGACGGCCACGTCTTCCGCTGACCGCTCCGGCGGGGCCTGGCGCGCACCGCGGGTGTGGTCGCCCAGGATCGCAAGCTCCATCGCGCGTGCGGCCTCGTTTTGCGCGGCACCGCCGCCGCGCACGCCGACCGGGATCATGCCCAGGCCGCGCAGCAGCCCCACGAGCCGCGGAAACGCCACCGCATCGGCGTCCCGGGCCAGTGCGCCCAGATCGATGACGATGGGCGTATTGCGAAAGAAGCCGGGCGCTTGGTCCACCTTCGGCGCCAACTGCGACTCGACGGCGTCCATGTCGTGCCCCAGCAGCCGGATCACCGGCAGCGTGAAGCTCGACGCCTTGAGCTCAAAGGCAGGCTCCGCGGCTGCGGCACCGGCGCGTTGGGGAGAGGATTGCACAGCCATCGGCGGGCGGGTCAGCTCCTGAGGGTCGAGTCCTTAAACCAGAGGCGCCGGTCGGCCCGGCGCGGATCGCGGCATGCTACCCGTTGCCGCGCAAACCTGAAAGCCGCGACAGCAAGTGGAGCGCATCCGCGGGAGGCGGATGTCGGGGTTCGGCGTCCCTCGTGTGCGGAGCACCGCGCGCCGGCGCTGCCGCGCGCGAGCCCGTCCAGTACCCGGCATCAGCCCGGCGGCCATTGCAGCGGGCGCCCGCCGAGCAGGTGCACGTGCAGGTGGAACACGGTCTGGCCGCCGTCGGCGTTGCAGTTGATGACGGTCCGGTAGCCGTCCTCGGCAAAGCCCAGTTGCTCCGCCACCTTCGCCGCGGCGAGGAACAACCGGCCGATGAGCGCCGCGTCCTCCACAACCGCATGGTTCAGGGTCGGGATGGGCTTGCGCGGGATCACCAGCACATGGGTCGGTGCCTGCGGGTGGAGGTCGCGGAAGGCGACCACGTCGTCGTCTTCGTAGACGATGTCGGCAGGGATCTCACCGCGTGCGATCTTGCCGAAAATCGTGTCCTCGGCCATGGGAGGTCCTCCTCAAAGGGCGTCATTGCAGAACAGTCAGATGCCGGTGCGCCCGGCGAAGGCATGCGCGAGCGTGCCGCCGTCGACCAGCTCAAGCTCCCCGCCCAGCGGCACCCCGTGGGCGATGCGGGTCAGCCGGACGTCGCTGCCCTCCGCGAGCTCGCTGATGTAATGGGCCGTGGCGCTGCCTTCCACCGTCGGGCTGATGGCGAGGATCACCTCGCGCACCGTGCCCGCGTGCAGGCGCTCACGCAGCGATTCCATGCCCAACTCCTCCGGCCCGATGCCGTCGAGCGGCGACAGCCGCCCGCCGAGCACGAAGTAGCGCCCGCGGTAGTCCGTGGCCTGCTCGATGGCGGCGATGTCCGACGGCTGCTCGACAATGCAGAGCAGGGACGCATCCCGGGCCGGGCTCGCGCAGAGCGTGCAGACCTCGCGCTCGGTGAAGGTGCGGCAGTCGCGGCAGTTGCCGATGCGGGCCATGGCGTCGGCGAGCACGCGCGCTAGGTGACGGCCCGCGTCGCGGTCGTGCTGGAGCAGGTAGAACACCATCCGCTGCGCGGACTTCGGGCCGACGCCCGGCAGGCAGCGCAGGGCCTCCACCAGCGCCGGCAGGAGCCCGCTGTCGGAGCCGGACGGATGCATGGTCCCTCCCGGGCGGCTCGGCTCAGAACGGCAGCTTGAAGCCGGGCGGCAGCGGCAGCCCGGCGGTGATGCCGGCCATGTGCTCCTTCGTGCGCTCGCCGACGCGGCGCACCGCGTCGTTCGCGGCGGCGGCGATCAGGTCTTCGAGCATCTCCTTGTCGTCGCTCATCAGCGACGGATCGATACTGACCAGCTTCACCTCGTGCCGACAGGTCATGGTCACCTGCACCATGCCGCCGCCGGACTCGCCGGTGACCTCCTCCTTGGCGAGCTGCTCCTGCGCGGCCTTGAGATCTTCCTGCATCTTCTGCGCCTGCTTCAGCATGCCGCCCAATGCGCCTTTCATTGCATCACCTCTCGGGTTGAACATCGGTGGCGTGCCGCGGCCGTGCCGCACTGAACGCCGGATCAGCGGATTTTGACACGATCGGCAGGCCCCGGCTGGAGCCGACCGCACCGGCAGCCCCGCGCCGCCTCAAGCGAGCGGCCGAATGCTCCCCGGCACCCAGTCCGCGCCCAAGCGGCGCTTGAGCTCTGCCGCCACCGGGTCTTGCGCCATGGTCACCTCGGCCGCGGTGACGCGCGCCGCCGCCTGGCGGGCCTCGCGGCCGGCGGGCGTCTCGGCGAGCCCGGCCGGCTGCGCGAGCGCGACCGCCGCCGACGCCGGGACGCTGTCGATGCAAAGCGCCACCTCGCGGCCGAGCGCGGCGGCCAGCGCGGCGCCGAGCCGCTGCTCGGCCCCGGCGACGCGCAGGTTGCCCAAAGACGGCGCCAGCGCCAGGCGCAGCGTGCGCCCGTCCCAGTCCACCAGCGCGCAGTGCGCCGCGAGCTGGCGCGCGATGCCCTCAAGCGGCAGCGTGCCGACCAGCCGATGCCAGTCCTCGGCGTCGGCGAGGGGCCCGGCGAAGGCAGGTGCAGCCGCGGGCGGTTGCGCTGCACTGCGCGGTGCCGGTGTTGGCGTTGGTTGCGCCGCGGCGGCGCCGGGCAACGGCGCTTGCGCCCGCGCCCCGGCGGGTGGGGACGCGCCGCCGGTCGGCACGGCTGCGGCCGGCGCCGCACTTGCCGAGGGCACCGGCGGCGCCGCGCTCCGCCGCGGTCCGCCGCCGGCAGGCCCGTCCGCCGGCCGGAAGGCGAGCGCCCGCAGCAGCACCATCTCGAAGCCGGTGCGCTGATCCGGCGCCAGCGGCAGGTCGCGCTGTCCGGTGAGCAGGATCTGGTAGAAGAGCTGCACGTCCTCCACCGGCAGGTCCGCCGCCAGGTGGCGCAGGGCTGCGGACTCGGGGTCGTCCTCGACCACCGTCTCCGGCACCTGCTGCGCCAGCGCGATGCGATGCAGCAGCGTGATGAGCTCCGCCAGCACCATCGCGAAGTCCGGCGTCAGCTCGGCCAGGCGGTCTACCTCGGCGAGCAGGGCCTTGCCGTCGCCGGCGCCCAGCGCCGCCACCAGCGCCGGCACGAGATCGCCCATGTGGGTGCCGAGCATGCGGCGGACGTCCTCCGCCGCGAGCGTACCGGCGCCGAAGGCAATGGCCTGATCCAACAGGCTCAGCCCGTCGCGCATGCTGCCGTCCGCGGCCCGGGCGAGGAGCGCCAGCGACGGCTCGTCGAAGCCGACGCCCTCCGCCTCCAGCACCAGCCGGAAGCGCTCGCGGATCTGCTCCGGCAGCAGGCGCTTCAGATGGAATTGCAGGCAACGCGAGAGCACCGTCGCCGGCAGCTTCTGCGGGTCCGTCGTGGCGAGCACGAATTTCACGTGCGGCGGCGGCTCCTCCAGCGTCTTCAGCAAGGCGTTGAAGCTGCTATTGGAGAACATGTGCACCTCGTCGATGAGGTACACCTTGAAGCGGCCGCGCACCGGCGCGAAGGGCACGTTGTCCAGGAGATCGCGGGTCTGCTCCACCTTGGTGCGCGACGCCGCGTCCACCTCGATCAGGTCCACGAAGCGGCCGTTGTCGATCTCGGTGCAGGCCGAGCAGGTGCCGCAGGGGGTGGGCGTGGGACCGTCGCTCTGCTCGCAGTTGAGCGTCTTGGCGAGGATGCGCGCGAGCGTCGTCTTGCCGACGCCGCGGGTGCCGGTGAAGAGATAGGCGTGGTGGAGCTGCCCGCGCTTTAGGCCGTTGGTCAGGGCCTGCACGACATGGCCCTGCCCCACCAGGTCGGCGAAGGCGCGCGGGCGCCACTTGCGGGCAAGCACCTCGTAGGTCATCTGCGACGGGTCGGAAGGGCGTCTGTCGGCGTCATGCCGGGAGTGTACCGCAGCGGCCCGGGGCCGAAGGTGTTGCGGCGGCCCGGCGGCTGCCGCGCTGCAAACCTACGACCCGCGAAACTGGGCGGCGAGCCCCGCCAGCCACACCCCGGCACACACTGCCACCGCTGCGGCTGCTCCCTTCCGGGCCTGACCGGGTTCACGGTTTCGCGTTGCGGGGGGACCGGCGGTGCCCACCATTGACTGGTTGCCGCGCGAACCATGCCGCGCGAAGCCCGTCACAGTAGCAAAGCCCGTCAACCCGAACAAGCCGGAGCGAAAGGCCCCACCGACGTTGCCCGACTCGGGGCGAGCCCAGCGGCGCCATCCCTTAGAATCCAAGCGATTCGACAAGCCACTAGAGTCAAGTTTCACGAAGACACAGCGCTTGCAGGCAAAAGGGCCGAGGGCCGAGGGCCAAGGGAGCCCTCCTCGGCCCTCGGCCCTCGGCCCCCGGCTCGCCTGCGGAGCCGAAGATTGCGCAATAAGGCTCCTCGCCCTGGTCGCTCTGAGGCTCTGCCTCGCTAGAATGGACGGCATGTCTTGCCACAGCGACCACCCCATGCCCAGGCCAGCCGACCGCGCTGCGTTGTCGATCGGCGCAGCGCGCCTTCTTTTTCCGGCACTCGCCCTGTTGCTGTGCGCAAGCGCCGCGGCACAGGAGGCCGGCGCAAACCCGCCCGCGGCCGGCGACGCCGGGCTGACGGACCAGGCGCTGGAGCTCTGGCAGCGCTCCGCCGAGCAGGCCGGCACGCTGTGGGAACGCTCCCGCGACACCGCCGGCGACTGGTGGCAGCGCTCCCGCGGCGCCTGGGACGGCGCGCGCGATGCGCTGACGCCCGCGGCGCCGGACGCCTTCGGCCAGGTCTGGACGAACGTGGTGCCGAAGCTGGAGGAGACCGTCGCGCTGGAAGAAGTCCAGCGCGACCTGCCCGAGAAGGCCTGGTTCCGCCGTGATCAGGCCGATGTGCAGGCGGACATCGACGATCTGCTCGACGCCTCCGTGGCGATCCTGTCCGCGTCGCCGGTGCAGCAGTACCGCGAGCAGATCCGCGCGCTGGAGACCTCCATCCGGGACGCCCGTGCGGCCATCGACCAGTACCGCAAGGCGCGGGTCGCGGCCCCCGAGAAGTCCCTGGTGGAGCGCACCGTCGCCGACTACGACCGGCTCATCAGCGAGCGCGAGCGGGCCATCGCGCGGGCGCAGTCGGAGCTCCGCGCCATCAAGCAGCGCTTCGCGGCGGAGCTGCGCGGGATGGGGCTGGAACTGTCCGACGAGCAACTGGAGTTTCTGCTCTCCACCGTGGTCGGCGACAACATCGTGGATCTCGGCATCGTCTTCGACAACGTCAAGGCGATCACCGCCCAGCTTGAAGCACTGATGCGCGAGACCGGCGAGGACCTCGACAGCGCCCGGCGCTACTACGGCATGTACCTGGTGCTGCTGCGGGCGCTGAACCGCATGCACCTCGATGTCGAGCAGGCCATCGACGAGCGCTATGTGCCGCAGATCAACGACATCGCCGAGCGCGCCCGGGCGCTGTCGGCAGAGACCCGCGAGCTCAAGCGCCGGCACCCCGAGAAGGCCGAGATTCTCGACGCCAACCTCGCCGCCCAACAGCTCACCGTCGAGGCGGCCGAGGTCTACCGCCGTTATCTCAAGGAACAGGGCGGCCAAGTCGCCCAGGCCCGCGCCGCGTTGCAGGAGGACATCGCCACCGCCTGGAACACCTACGAGACCGTGCGCGTCTCCGGCGAGCTGGTGGACCTGGTGCAGTCGAGCCAAAAGCTCCTGGACGGCCTGCTGCGGCGCCAGGTGCCGGCGCTGCGGCCCTTCCAGAACCTCGAAATGCAGCGCGAGCTGTCCAAGCTCACCGAGCAGTTGCGCGCCGCGGAAGGCTGACGAGCCAAGCCCCTTACACGAGCATTCGAGCCATGTACCACCCCGTCATCGGCCGCTGCTGGCACTGCGGCGCGGATCTCACGGACCTCGACTACGCCCGCGAGGCCACCTGCCCCAGTTGCCGCAAGGCCACGCACTGCTGCCGCAACTGCCGCTGGTACGCCCGCGGGCGCCCGAACGACTGCGCCGAGCCCATCGCGGAGGCGGTGTCCGACAAGGAGCGGTCCAACTTCTGCGGCTACTTCGAGGCGTCCTTTCCGAAGGACGCCGGCAGCGCACCGACGGACGCCGATGCGGTTCGCCGCGCCGCCGAGGACCTATTCAAGTCCTGAGCGAGATCGACGCTGGGGACGAGTCGCAACCCTATCGTCATTGTCTTTGTCCGCTTTACGACAACGCCCGCCGCGGTGCCCGTCGGCGTCCGCTGCCCCCGGGCTTGCACCACACCGATCCCGGCCGGCCCCGGCGCGAGCAAAACCGAAAAGACTCAGGGGGTTGGCCTCGCCCTTCCCCGCCAGCCGCGAGCGCACGGCCGTCGGCAGACCCGTGGGCGCCGCTTGGCGCAGCTCTTGCTGAGCAGCTCTTGCTAAGTAGCCCCGATCGCCGACGCGCATGCGCGATCGGTATGGCGCCCGCATGGGCTTGATGGACGCAACGGTGACAGCATGGCTCAGATCGGCATCTTCTTCGGCACCGACTCCGGTACCACCCGGCTCATCGCGAAGAAGATCGCGAAGAGCATCAAGGCGCGGCAGGGCGAGGGCGTCGCCGCGAAGCCGATGAACGTGAACCGCGCAACGGCGGCGGACCTGCTCGCCTATCGAGCGCTGATCCTGGGCACGCCGACCTACGGCGAGGGCGTGCTGCCGGGGCGCGACAACGGCACCGACGAGGCCGCCTGGATGGAGTTTCTGCCGCAGCTCGCGGGGCAGGACTTCTCGGGCCGGCGCGTCGCGCTGTTCGGCCTGGGCGACCAGGAAAAGTACCCGACCCATTTCTGCGACGCGCTGATGGACCTCTACAAGCTCTTCGGCGACGCCGGTGCCGCGCTGATCGGCGGCATGGCCACGGACGGCTTCGAGTTTCGGCGCTCCCGCGCCGTGCAGGATGGCCGCTTCGTCGGGCTCGCGCTCGATCAGCACCTGCAGCACCAGCTCACCGACGAGCGCATCGAGGCCTGGCTGGACGCCGTGCTGCCGCTGCTCCTGGAGGTCGCCACGGCACCGGAGGCGGAGAGCGCGTAACGCGTGGCGCGCCGGCCCGGCGCCGCGCTTGCTGCCGAACCGATGAACACCATCCTCGACTGGTCCGCCTACGCGGATGCCGGCCTAGGCGACGCCTACGCCGACATCCCGCGCCACGGCGGCAACTTCGCGAAGGCGGTCGCGAGCTGCATCAACAGCCGCCGCTGCGAGGCAACGGACGCCAAAGCCGTGATGTGCCCGAGCTACCGGGCCAGCCTGGAGCCCGCGCTCTCCACCGGCGGGCGCGTGCGACTGCTCAAGGCCGCGCTCAATGCCGAGCTGCCCGAGGCCGCGCTCGCCGCGCCGGACCTCGCCCGGGCCATGGACCTGTGCGTCGGCTGCAAGGGCTGCCAGCGCGAGTGCGAGAACAACGTCGACATGGCGCTGATCAAGACCGAGTACCTGGCACAGCGCGCAGCGCAGCACGGCCATGGGCTCCGCGCCCGGCTCTTCGCGGGGCTGCCGCGCTGGCTGCACCGCCACCGGGGGCTGACCCGGCGCCTCATTGCGGCGCGCAACCGCCATGGCTGGCTCGCGCGGCTCGGCCAGCGGTTGTTCGGCATCGCCGCCGGCGTACCGCTGCCGGAGCCGACGCCGACGCCCTTCCACGCGCCTTCGACGACAACGCCGCTGGCGCCCGCCGAGGCCGGCCGGCCGGAGATCGTGCTGCTCGTGGACTGCTTCGGCCGTCACTTCGAGCCCGAGATTCCCCGGGCCATGACCGCCGTGCTTGCGGCCGCCGGCTACCGGGTGCTCGTCGCCGAGCCCGCCGCGGACGACGCCGAGCCCCGGCGCCCGCTCTGCTGCGGTCGGACGTACCTGGCGCAGGGCATGGTCGAGCAGGCCGCCGCCGAGGCCCGGCGCCTGCTCGCGGCGCTCCTGCCCCACGCCCGCGCCGGGCGCTGGATCATCGGCGCGGAGCCCTCCTGCTTGCTCGGGCTACGGGACGAGTACCGCGCGCTGGGCCTCGGCGACGCCGCGCGGGAGGTCGCCGACAAGGCCTTGCTGCTGGAGGAATTCCTGGCCCGGGAGAGCATGGCCAAGCGGCTCGACCTGCCGCTCGGCGCACCGGCCGCGGCCGGCCGCGTGCTGGTCCACGGCCATTGCCACCAGAAGGCCGTCGGCGGCATGAAGCCGCTGCGTAAGGTGCTGAAGCTCGTGCCCGGCCTCGACTTCGCGCTGCTGGACGCGGGCTGTTGCGGCATGGCCGGCACCTTCGGCCTGGAGCGCGAGCACGCCGAGTTGTCCAGCCGCATGGCGGCACTGGAGCTGCTGCCGCAGCTTGCGGCGCAACCGGATGCGCGCGTGATTGCGAACGGCTTCTCCTGCCGAGCACAGATCCGCGCGCACTCCGCCCAGCAGCCGCGCCATCTGGCGCAGCTCCTCGCGGACGCGCTCGGCACGCCGGCGGGGAGATCAGCGACGGACGGGTGACGCGGGCAGCAGCGATGGCCGATACTTGCGGGCTTGAGCCAGACTGCCCGCCGCTCACCACCCGCACAGAATCAGACCCCTATCGGCCATGCAATGGGAAACCGTGATCGGGCTGGAGATCCACACCCAGCTCGCGACTGAATCGAAGATCTTCTCCGGCGCCGCCACGGCCTTCGGCGCGGCGCCCAACACCCAGGCCTGTGCGGTAGACCTCGGCCTGCCCGGCGTGCTGCCGGTGCTGAACCTGGGCGCCGTGCAGCGCGCGGTGCAGTTCGGCCGCGCCATCGGCGCCGAGATCGCACCGCGCTCGGTGTTCGCGCGCAAGAACTACTTCTATCCGGACCTGCCGAAGGGCTATCAGATCAGCCAGTACGAGCTGCCCATCGTCGGCCGCGGCAGCATCGAGATCGTGCTCGATGACGGCAGCGTGAAGCCCGTCGGCATCACCCGCGCGCATCTCGAAGAGGATGCCGGCAAGTCCCTGCACGAGGACGGCCGGTTGGGCGGCGGCGGCATGACCGGCATCGACCTCAACCGCGCCGGCACGCCGCTGCTCGAGATCGTCTCCGAGCCGGACCTGCGCTCGCCGGCGGAGGCCGTCGCCTACGCCCGCAAGATCCACCAGTTGGTGCGCTGGATCGGCATCAGCGACGGCAACATGCAGGAGGGCTCCTTCCGCGTCGATGCCAACATCTCGCTCCGCCCCATGGGCGAGCACAAGCTCGGCACCCGCGCCGAGATCAAGAACATCAACTCCTTCCGCTTCCTGCAGAAGGCGCTGGAGCTGGAGATCGCGCGCCAGACCGAGATCTTGGAGGACGGTGGCAAGATCATCCAGGAGACGCGCCTGTACGACGCCGACAAGGACGAGACCCGCTCCATGCGCAGCAAGGAAGAGGCGAACGATTACCGCTACTTCCCGGACCCTGACCTGCTGCCCGTGGAGCTCGACAACGCCTTCATCGACGCCGCCACCGCCGACCTGCCGGAGCTGCCGGACCCGATGCGCCACCGCTTCATGGGGCAGTACGGCCTGAACGAGTACGACGCGGCGCTGCTGACCGCAAGCCTTGGCCTGGCCGGCTACTTCGAGCACGTCACCGCGCGTTGCGGCGACGCCAAGCTGGTGGCCAACTGGATCACCGGCACGCTGGCGGCGGCGCTGAACAAGGCGGACCTGGACATCGCGGACAGCCCGGTCTCGGCGGAGCAGCTCGCGGGGCTGATCGCGCGCATCCAGGACGACACCATCTCCGGCAAGATCGCCAAACAGGTCTTCGACGCCATGTGGGCCGGCGACGGCGACGCGGATCAGGTTATCGAAGCGAAGGGCCTCAAGCAGATCACCGACTCCGGCGCCATCGAGGCCACCATCGACGCCATCATCGCGGCGAATCCGGGCCAGGTGGAGCAGTACCGCGCCGGCAAAGACAAGCTATTCGGCTTTTTCGTCGGCCAGGTCATGAAGCAGACCGGGGGCAAGGCGAATCCGCAGCAGGTGAATGCGCTGTTGAAGGAGAAGCTGCGGGGGTGACGCGGGGGATTGGCCCTGGCGCGAGCCGATGACGGAGCAGACACCGAGCCGCGAGCCGGTCGTGGACGGCCGCGCCCCGTCGGCGCCAACCCGGACCGACTCGGCTCGAAACCCGCGGCGGGCGCTGCCGACGATGCTCGTCTCCGCTCTGTTCGCGGTGCTCGCAGCCATCGGCCTGCTGCGCCGCTTCGAGTACCAGATCCCGCAATGGCTCGCCGAGACGCCGCCGCAGGCCGAGTCGGTGCTGGTGGTCAAGTCCGAGCGGCGGCTGTACCTGATCCGCGACGGCGAGCCATACCGAAGCTGGCGGGTGGCCCTAGGCGGCAACCCCATCGGCCACAAGCAGCGCGAAGGGGATCTGCGCACGCCGGAGGGCGAGTACGTCTTGGACTGGCGCAACCCCGGCAGTTGCTGCTACCGCTCCCTGCACGTCTCCTACCCGGACGCAGCAGACTTCGCCGCCGCCGGCGCGCGCGGCGACGACCCGGGCGGGCTCATCATGATCCACGGCCAGGTCAACGGCTGGGGCTGGCTCGGCTGGCTGATGCAGTACCGCGACCACACCCACGGCTGCATCGCCGTGCGCAACGTGCCGATGGAGGTCATCTGGCGGGCCGTGGATGACGGAACGCCGATCGAGATCCGACCCTGATGCCCGAGCCGCGCGAGCCATCCATTCGTTGTCGTTGTCGTTGTCGTTGTCGTAATCGTCCATCGAACCGCGCACGATGCCGACAACGACAACGACAACGACAACGACGCGAGAATAGTCTTGCGGTCCGCCAGACGCGTGCACCGCCGCAACGCCAGCAGCCCCGATCCGGCGACATGCGCCCGCGCGAATCCACGCTGCGACAGTGAACCGAATACGCTAGACTCCGGCCAATGCCCAATCCGCCCACATTGGCCATGCCCCGCCATGCAGCCCGACTACCGCGTCGCCGACCACGCAGGCAATCCTGCAACGCTCTACGACACCGACATCATCGCCTGGGCCAACCGGCAAGCCGCGCTGCTGCGTGCCGGGCGCTTCACTGAGCTGGACATTGAGCACGTCGCCGACGAGATCGAGGACGTGGCCCGAAGCGAGCAGCGCGAGCTCGGCAGCCGCATGGCCGTGCTGCTGGCGCATCTCATCAAGTGGCGGCACCAACCCGAGCGGCGCGGCCGGAGCTGGCAGCTCACCATCCGCAACCAGCGCCACGGCATCGAACGGCGACTTGCGCGAACCCCAAGCCTGAAGCACAGCCTGTGCGACCCGGACTGGTGGGCAGACGCCTGGGCCGACGCCTTCGGCCTGGCGTTCAAAGAGACGGGGCTCGATGACCTCCCCGAGTCCTGCCCCTGGCCGACCGAGCAGATCCTAAACCCCGACTGGCTGCCGGACTGACCCACGGCGCGGCGCCGCGCGCCGCGTCGCATCCGCGACAAGCGCCCGTCGGCGGCTGTCGCAAAGCCCGCAGCGACGCCGCCCAGGCCCGCCCCAACCGGCTGATGACAAAAGCATCTACAGCTCTGGCCCGGGTTTTGCTTTAGCCATCTGCAACACCTCCGTGGAGCACGGCCGATGCAGATCCCGGGCAACCCCGCCAGCCGCACGCCGGCGACCGTCACCATCAACGACACCACGCTGCGCGACGGCGAGCAGTCCGCCGGCGTCGCCTTTTCGCTGGAAGAAAAGCTCGCCATCGCCCGCGGGCTCGACGCGCTCGGCGTGCCGGAGCTGGAAGTCGGCATCCCGGCCATGGGCGACGACGAGCGCGACGCCATCCGTGCCACCGCGGCGCTTGGGCTCAACGCGCGGCTCATGGTCTGGGCGCGCATGCTGCCGGCGGACATCGCGCTGTGCCGGGGCCTGGGCGTGCACACGGTGGACCTGTCCATGCCGGTGTCGGATCAGCAGATCGCGCGCAAGCTCGGCCGCGACCGCCCCTGGGTGCTCGCGCAGATCGCGCGGCTGGTGCCGACGGCGCTAGACCTCGGGCTCGGCGTCTGCGTCGGCATGGAGGACGCATCCCGCGCCGACCCCGTGTTTCTGCGCCAGGTGGCCCAGGCCGCGCAGGCCGCCGGTGCGCGGCGGGTGCGCTTCGCGGACACCGTCGGCCTGCTCGACCCCTTCGCCACCTGCGAGCGCATCGCGGACCTGCGCGCCGCCTGCGATTGCGAGATCGAGATGCACGCCCACGACGATCTCGGACTCGCCACCGCCAACACCCTCGCCGCCGTGCGCGGCGGCGCAACGCACGTGAACACCACCGTCCACGGCTTGGGCGAGCGCGCCGGCAACGCCGCGCTGGAAGAGGTCGTCATGGGCCTCAAGCACCTGCACCACGTCGCCACCGGCGTGGACCTCACCCGCTTCGAGGCGCTGTCCAAGCTCGTCGCCACGGCCTCCGGCCACCCCGTCGCCTGGCATAAGAGCCTGGTCGGCGACGGTGCCTTCACCCACGAGGCGGGTATCCACGTGGACGGCCTGCTGAAGGACCCGCGCAACTACCAGGGCATCGACCCCGCCGAGGTCGGCCGCCGGCACCGCATGGTGCTCGGCAAGCACTCCGGGCGCCATGCCGTGCAGATGGCCTACGCCGAAGCGCTCGCGACGACCATCGACGACGCCCAGGCCGAGCAGTTGCTGCCGCTGGTGCGCCGCTTCGTCACCGCCACCAAGCACGCGCCGGAGGGCGCGGACCTGCGCCGGTTCCTGGACGAGCTCGGCGGCGCTCGGGCCGCTGTGCCCGCGAGCGTGCTGCCGCTGCTGGCGGACGTCGCCTGAACCCGGCCTGAACCCGGACCTGATCCCGCTTACCCGGAGCCGCGCCATGGACCTGTTGGACTTCAGCGTCAATGAGATGTACTTCGACCGCCCGCTGCCGCCGGCGGTCTCCCGCCTCATCGACGCCGCCTCGGCGCGCTACGGCGAGGACTGCGACGACGCCGAGCGCTGTCTGCTGCGCGCGCAGTTGCTCGCGCCGGACAACCTGACCGTGCTGGTCGCGCTCTATCGCTTCTATTTCTACCGCCAACGCTATGCCGAGACGCTCGCCGTCGCGGACCGCTGCATCGTCATCGCCGCCGACGAGCTCGGCATCCCGACGGACTGGCAGGCGCTCGGCGCCGCGGAGCTTAGCCACGCCGTGGGTCAGTCCATGACCCTGACCCGCTTCCTGCTGCTGGCGCTGAAGGGCGCGGGCTATGTGCTGATGCGCATGGACCGGCCCGCCGACGCGCTCGCGCGGCTGGAGCGCATCGCCGACTTCGACGAGCGCGACCGGCTCGGCCTGTCCGAGCTCTTGAGCTGGGCGCGCAATGCCGCCCGGCGCGACGAGGTCCGCGCCCTGGGCGACAACGTGAGATTCATCCATTAACCTCGTTCTCGGCACCAACCGCACCTAGATTGCTTGACGGCGCCGAATGCTTGCAGATGAGTCAAGTTTCACGACGACAAGGCGCTTGCAGGCGAAAGGGCCGGGGGCCGAGGGCCAAGGGAGCCCGCCTCGGCCTTGCGACACGGCCCACCTGCCCTTGTCGGCCTGAGGTTCCGCCGCGCAGGGACTTGCCACGCACACGCTTAGCCACCAACCGGAGTCCGCCATGCCCGCCATCACCGACACCCTGCCGCCAGTCCCGGAGGACTTCGAGGACGCCCTTGAGGAGCTGGAAAGCGCCGAGGACTTTCTGACCTTCTTCGGCGTGCCCTTCGACGCGCCCGTCGTGCACGTCAACCGGCTGCACATCCTCCAGCGCTTTCACGACTATCTGAACGCCGCGGTGGACATGCCCACCGAGGCCGAACCCCGCTACCTGGCCTATGGCGCGCTGTTAGCCCGGGCCTACCAGGACTTCGTCGCGTCCGACGCCCGCACCGAAAAGGTCTTTGCGGTGTTCCGCATGCATGAGCCGCGCACGGTCAACGTCGGCCTGGACGAGCTCTTGGGCTCCCAGGCCCAGATCGCCACGAAGCCCGCCGCCGATCATGCGTCCTGAGTTCGACTTCGGCGCCGAGGTGCGCGTGCTGCGCAACGTGCGCAACGACGGCACCTTTCCGGGCGAGCCCACCGGTGCCCTGTTGATCCGCCGCGGCAGCACCGGCTTCGTGCGCGATATCGGCACCTTCCTGCAGGACCAGATCATCTACAGCGTGCACTTCCTGGAGCAGGGCCGCGTCGTCGGCTGCCGCGAAGAGGAGCTCCAACCCGCCGAGGCGCCCTGGACGCCGAGCCTGTTCGAGGGCCGCGAGAAGGTCGCGGCTCGCATCGCGCTCGGTGCTGGCGGCCGGGTGCTGGTGCCGGCCGGCACCGTCGGCGAGGTCGCCCGAGTGCTGCGCGGCGAGCCGCTCGCCGACGGCAGCCCCGGCGACGTCGCCTACTACGTGGACTTTCCGGGCTGCAACACGCTGCAGGTGCCGGAATCCGCCCTCGAAGCCGCGACCGAGCAACAGCCACCGCCCGCCGACCGGGCGCCGGAGGACGCAGCATGAGCCTGACCGCCGCGCTGACCTTGCCGCCATCCGCACCCGACACCGACGCCGCCGCCCATCGCTACCACCTGCTGCGCGCCGCGACGGAGCGCTTCAAGTGCAACGTTCCGGCCCTTGACGCGGAGCAGCGCGCTGAGGCCGAGGCGCTGTCGGCGAAGACCCTGGCGCTGGAAAACCTGGTGCTCGCGGCGCCGGAAGCCGCCAAGGTGCAGATCCCGGACGCCACCGTCGAGCGGAGCTTTCGCGAGATCGCGGGGCGCTTCGATGATCCCGCCGAGCTCAACGCCGACCTGGCTCGCAACGGCCTCGACGCCGCGGCACTCAAGCTCGCGCTGCGCCGGGAGCTGACCTTCGATGCCGTGATGCACCACGTCGGCGCCCGCCACGCCGCGGTCACCGACACCGACGCGCGGCTCTTCTACGAGCTCCACCACGAGCGCTTCTCGACGCCCGAGCGCCGCGCCGCCCGGCATATCCTCATCACGGTCAACGACGACTACGCCGAAAACTCCCGCGAGGCCGCTCAAGCAAAGGTCGCCACGTTGGTCACGAAGCTCCGCGACGGCGCCACCGAGAACCTGGTGCAGCGCTTCGCCAAGCTCGCCCGCCGCCACTCCGAGTGCCCGACCGCCATGCAGGACGGCAAGCTCGGCGACATCGTCCGCGGCCAGCTCTATCCGGAGGTGGACGCGGCGCTGTTCGCACTGCCCGCAGGCGGCGTCAGCGAGCCCGTCTGCTCCGAGATCGGCTTCCACATCCTGCTCTGCGAGCGCATCGACGCCGCGCACCCCCTGCCCTTCGCGCAGGTTGGCGAGCGTATTCGAACCGCCCTCACGCAGCGCCGGCAGCGGGAAGCCCAGCGCGCCTGGCTGGATGCGCTGCGCGAGCGCCAAGCGATGGCCTGAGCCAGGTGTCGTCTCCGAAATCCTGTCCAGCAAGCGCAGCCTCAACGCGCGCCAGTGCCGGGCCTTGGCGGATCGGTTCGGGGTCAGTGCGGAAAGCTTCCTGCCTTGACCACCGAGCCCGTCACTCCATCCGCTGCTGCACCACCCTCACCGCCGTCGACCCCGGCAGCATCGGCCGCCCGCAAACGCCGAGATAGGCCCGCGTCAGCGCGGCACCCAGCAGCAGCAGCAGGGCCGAGAAGTAGACCCACATCAGCACCACCAGCAGCGAGGCCGCGGCGCCGTAGGCGGACGCGATCGCGGTGCTGGACAGAAAGGCCGCAATGCCGTAGCGCCCCGCCGTCAGCATCAGCGCGGTGACCAGCGCGCCCGGCAGCACGTCGCGCCAGCTAACCAGTACGTCCGGCAACACCTTGAATACGGCTGCAACGAACAGCGTGGTGACGAGCACCGCAACGGCGCTGCGGGCGGCCCAGGACAGCACATCCAACTGCAGCGCCGGCAGCAGGCCCAAGCCCTTGACGTGGAAATAGGCCACGGCGACCTGGAGGGCGGTAATGGCGACGAAATAGAGCAGGAAGCCGAGGCCGATGAGCAGCACCACCAGCAGCGCCAGCAGCCGCGTCTTGGCGAACCGCCCGAGCGGCGTGAACCTGCTGCGCCCGGGCGCGGGCCGCACGCCCCAGAGCAGGTTGAGCGAATAGCGCAGTTGGCCGAACACCGTCGTCGCGCCGATCAGCAGTGCGCCAACGCCGACCATGGTGGGCAGCAGCCCGGCCTCGTCGATACGCGATGCCAGAATGGCCTGCTCCACGAATATGGCGGCATCGGTGCCCATGGCGCCCTTCAACTGCGCGACGACTTGGCCCTGCGCCGCACCCTCGCCGAGCACGACGCCGATGACCGTGACGGCGATGATCAAGGTGGGCGCCAGCGAAAAGAGCGTGAAGAAGGCGAGCGCACCAGCATGCAGAAAGGCGTTGTGCTCCAGCCACAGGCCAACGCCGGTGCGGATGATCAACCATGCGCGCTGAATGGGCTTGTACACCTTGGCATCAGCCGGCGGCGGGCGGCTATGGAGACAGCGCCGGATACAACGGCAACAGCCAGGGCACCAGCGCGACGCTCATGGCCCCGATAATCAATGTCAGCGGCAGGCCGATGCGAATGAAGTCCACGAGCCGGTAATTGCCGGCCGTCGTCACCAAGGTATTCACCGGCGAGACCGGGGTCATGAAGGCGGCGGAGGCCGCCAGCGCGACGATCATCGCGAACGGATAGGGCGAGGCTTGCAGCTCCTCCGCAACGGCCAGGGCCAGCGGAATCAGCAGCACCGCATTGGCGGTGTTGACGATGAACATGCCGAGCAGCACGGTGATGGCGAACAGCACCGTCAAGATCAAGTGCTCGCTACTGTTGCCGAGCACGCCGACGAGAAAGTCCGCCGCGATGTCCACACCGCCGGTGCGATCGAGCGCCAGCGCAAAGGGCATCATGCCGACGATCATGATCAGGCTCTTCATCTGGATGGAACGATAGGCGCCATCGAGGTCGATGCAGCGAAACAGGCCCATCAGCAGACAGCCGATGAGCGCGGCCTGCACGTTGGGCACGATGCCGGTGGCCATCAGCACGATGACGACGACGAGCGTGAAGACCGCGTAGGGCGCACGCTTGGCCGCGGGCAGGTACTCGTCGAACTCCCGCGGCAGGTTCAGTAGCACCAAGTCCTGACCGCCCTTCTGCAACCGCCGGATGGCCCGCCACGGCCCGGCGAGCAACAGCGTGTCGCCGGCCTTCAGCACCTTCTCGCGCAGATGATGGGGCGCAAGCACGCCGCGGCGCCGGCGCATGCCCACCAGTGCCAGCTCGGACTGGGCCGCGGCCTCCGCCTCGGCGACGGTCTTGCCGACAAAGGCGGACTGGTACGGCAGCATGACCTCCACCAGACCAACGTCCTGCGCCCGGCCGGTGTAATAGGAGCCCGCGCGCGCCAGGCGCTCGACGCCGTACTCCCGGCACAGCGCCTCGACATCGGCGCTGTCGTCGTCCATATCGACCAGCAGCACGTCGCCGGCGGCAAGCACAGTGTCGTCGCTGCGCGGCAGCAGGCGCCGCGCTCGGCCCACCCGCCGCTCGATGACGATGACGCGGGCGCCGATCTTGGCGGTCAGCGCCAGCTCGCCCAGCGATCGCCCGAGCAGCGGCGAGCCCGGCAGCACCCGCAAGCGGTACTCGCGCAGGCCGAGGCCATAGTGCTCCACCAGACTGTGCAGCCCCGGGCGCAGCCGTGCGGCGGCAGGGCCGGGGACATCCCGGCCGAGCCAGCGCCGGGCGAGCAGCATGTACAGCGTACCGACGATCAGAATGGGCACGCCGAAGGGCGTAAAGCTGAAGAAGCCGAAGCCATCGGCCCCGCCGCGTACCACCTCGTAGTTGATCACCAGGTTCGACGAGGTCGCCACCAGCGTCATCATGCCGCTGATCAGGGCCGCGTAGGCCATCGGCATCATCAGCGTCGCGGGCGGGATGCGGCTACGGCTCGCCATGCGCAGCACGATGGGCACGAAGATCGCCACCACGCCCGTGCTGCTCATGAAGGCGCCCAGGAACCCCACCGCGAGCATCAACAACACCAGCAGGCGGGCGGAGCTGTCGCCGCCCCAGCCCACCAGCCGGTCGCCGATGCTGCGGGCGACGCCGGTGCGCGCCAAGGCCTCGCCGATGACGAACATGGCGCCGATGAGCACGATGTTCGGGTTGCTAAAGCCGGCGAGGGCCTCGTTCACGGTCAGCACGCCGGTGAAGGGCAACAGCACCAGCATGATGAGCGCCACCGCGTCCACGCGTGGCTTGTTGATCGCGAACATCACAATGGCCGCCGCGAGCAGCAGCAGCACCGTCAACAGATCGGTGGGCATGGTATCCCCCGTTGACCCCGGGTGCGGGGATTGCAGCATGAACGAGGCGTGCCGCACGAACCTTTTTTCCTCGACTCAGTCCCTCCGGGTGTGCCCACTGCGCCAGACGCGTATTCTCGAAGCGAAGGCACGCCACCGGACACCCCTGCCGCCGAGTTGTCCGCTGGTATCGGCTCATGAAGCCCGCGCCGCTCTTGGATCTCTGGCTTTACGGCTGCACCACAGTGGTGTAGGGTGGTGCATCATCAACGGGCGCAAAGGGCATATCATGGCGAAGACACCAAAGACCAGCGGAAACCAACGTACCGAATCAAAAACGGCTCGGGCGTCGATCAGCTTCCCGGCAGAGCTCTATGATGCGCTTGAACGTATCGCCACGGAGAAGAAGGTATCCGTGGCGTGGGTGGTGCGCGAAGCGGTGTCTGAGTACGTGGTCGACAAAGCGCCTGCACAGGGTAGGAACTAGCCCTTGAACTTTATCGCCAACGAAACCGCGCAGAAACTCCGCGGCGGCTACTACACCCCGGAAGACTTGGCGACGTTTCTGTGCAAGTGGGTACTCGAAATCAACCCTTGCCGCGTCCTTGAACCTAGCTGCGGAGACGGCGTGTTCTTCAGAGCGCTTCGCAACGCGGGCGCTAACACAACGTTGGCCGTCACTGGCTTTGAGCTCAACCAGGAAGAGGCAGCAAAGGCCACATTGCTCGCAAAGGATGTTGGACTGGCGGCGAGCAAGATCCACGCCGTAGATTTCCTGAGTTGGGCTATCGAGAAGGCCGGCTTTGGCCTCTTGCCGCACGACACCCTATTCGATGCGGTGGTCGGAAACCCGCCGTTCGTTCGCTATCAGTACTTGCCGGCGCCGTTCCAGGTGAAGGCTGAGCAGATCTTCCGCGCGCTCGAGCTGCCTTTCACAAAGCACACCAATGCATGGGTGCCTTTCATCTTGGCAAGCATGCGGATGCTTCGGCCAGGCGGCCGACTGGCGATGGTCGTCCCGGCTGAAATCATCCATGTGATGCACGCGCAGTCGCTACGCTCGTACCTCGGCCGCGAGTGCCGTCGCCTGGTCATCGTCGACCCTGAGGAGCTGTGGTTCGCCGGCACGCTGCAAGGCGCTGTGCTGCTGCTGGCCGAGAAGCGGACAGATCAGCACGATATTGCCGAAGGCATTGCTATCTACCCGGTCCGCGACCGTGAGTTTCTGCGCGAGTCCCCGGCGCGGATTTTCGCCGCACCGCAGTCAATTAACGGCAAGACGGTCGCCGGTAAGTGGACACGCGCGTTGCTGGACAAGGAGACGGGCGAGTTGATCGATGAGGTTGGCGGTCACTCCAGCGTGCATCGCTTCGCTGAGGTCGCAGATGTAGACGTTGGCATTGTTACAGGGGCCAACAAGTTTTTCCTCGTGACCAACGATGTCGTCAGCAAGCACGGCTTAGAGCCCTGGGCGCATCCGATGTTCGGTCGGAGCGAGCACTGCCCCGGCATCATCTACGACGCCAACCAGCACGCGGCCAACGCGAAGGCAGGAAACCCAACGAACTTCCTGTGGTTCTGCGACGACGAACCACTGAAACACAAGAAGTCAAAATCATACATTGAGGCCGGAGAGGCCGTCGCGCTCCATACACGCTACAAGTGCCGCATTCGCTCGCCGTGGTTTAAGGTTCCCTCCGTGTATGCAACGGAAATCGGGATGCTCAAGCGCTCACACGACCTCCCGCGCCTCATCCTCAATAAGGTCCGTGCGTACACCACGGACACGGCCTATCGCATCCGAACGCTTAACGGGGCATCCGCGGAGCACCTCGTCGGCTGCTTCTATAACGGCTTGACAGCTCTCAGTGCCGAGCTGGAAGGGCGGCACTACGGGGGCGGCGTGCTGGAGCTTGTGCCCTCCGAGATCGAGAAACTGGCGCTGCCGCTGCCCACGACGGCGCAAATCGACCTGAGGGAGCTCGACCGACAAATCCGATCGTCCATGTCTGTGCAGGACGTTCTTGAGGCTAACTCGCGCATCGTGCTCGGGGGCCTCGGTCTGTCGTGCGCGCAGCAAGACAGCATCCTCAATGCATGGTTGCGCCTGCGCAACCGCAGACACCGCACGCCAAGCGATGCGAAAGACGAGGCGGCTGAAGCCGCTTAGTCGATTTCGAGGGCGAAGCGCTTCGGGTCGGCCTTGTCGCGATAGAGAGCGAGCGTGCGACCGAGAAGGTCATCTCGACCCACGTAGTCACGCAGCGGACCCCAGCTTAGGCGGGTCATAGCGTTTTTTTGCTTGTAGGCTGCGCTCGTCGTCCCCTTGGTGTGGGCAATGCGAAGGTCAAATTCCCCGTAGCTGATGCCTCTGAGGACGAGATGAAACTTCGCGTAGGCCTCTTCAACGGTCTCCGTGCGGCTTGGCCGCCACGACAGTTCGGGGAAGATCTCCTCGCGGAAATAGTGTCGATGATCGATGTCCGCCGGCAGTAATCCCTTGTCAAGGCTGATTGAGCCCGTGCTATTGGTGTTCGTACCGTCGGGAATGTTGAGATCCCGCCTCGTGAGCGCCTTGCTTTCCCAGACGAGCTCGTACGCGACACCAGGCGCGGGCAGAGGCGCGACTGGTGCGGCTGCCGCCTTCTTTGCATGCGCTGCCTTCTTGGCCGCCGGTGCTGGCGCGGCGGGCTTCGCCGCCTTCTTCGCCGCAATCAGCGCACGGCGCAAGGGGACGACCTTCAGCTTGATTCTGGGTACGGTGTCGCTCGTCGGCGATGTTGCCAAGCACGCCGGCCGAGGCGGCGAAGTCGTCATCTCGTCGATCAGCCGGCCGGTTGCCACAAGCGCGTCAAGCTGCGTTGGGTTCGCTATCGGGACGATGTGTTCCGGATAATCCTTGGCCAGCGCATCAAACTCTTTCTCGATACTCTCAACCAGGGCCTTCTCATCGACGTTATTGAGGTCAAGCTCAACGACTAGGCCAGCCTCGATGTTGTTGTGCAGTCCACCTATCGTGAGGTTGGCGCTGCCGATGACAAGGCGAGCGTGGGTTGCTCCCTTTACCAGATAGAGTTTCGGGTGGAAGAGCACCGACCGCGAGCCCGTGTCGACGCAATAAAGCGACACGCCCATGTCGAGCAGATGCCTCGCCCCCTGACTGGAAGTGATGTCGTTGCGAATGCCAATGAAGGCCTGGGTCTTCGCGCCGTGTTCGTTAAGCTGCTTCTCAAGCAGCTCCGTACCGCTGCGATTCACAAACGCGACGCTAACAATAACTCGCTCAATACTCGGTAGATCGAATAATTGCGCAACCGCCACGCGATGAGTCTTGGCGGTGAAGCCTTGTAAGATGAGCTCCTGTTTCGCCATACGTCGCTCGCCTACTCTGGAGCTACAGAGATGGTCGCCGACGATGGCCGCGGAACAGGCTGTGGCATTGCTGCAGCAGGGCGATCCGGCACAAGCCCGGGGATAGCCAGCGCATCCCGCCGCCAGTTCTCGGCGCGGGATGCGCTTCGCTTTCCCGCCCTACAACTTGCTTGTTTCGCATCCGCGTCCGAATTCGTCGCGACTGGCGAGTTTGAGGAACAGTAGCTGCTGCGATACTCACACCGCACGTAGCGTGAAGTGCGGGAACGCCCCGCGCGCGGCGACGAGCGCCGCGTCGTCGATCTTGATCTGCCGTGGTGCGGGCATCCCCGCAGACGGCCCGACGGTCCGGCACTGTTGCAGCGCGTAGGTCTCGACGCCGGCCGCGGCCAGGCGCGCAAAGAGTCGCGTCAGATAGCCCGTGTCGTCGAGGCCGGGCATCGGGGTGGTGCGGACCTCCAGATCGATGCCCGCGTCGAGCAGCAGGCGCAGGCTCTGCCACGCGCGCTCGCCGGAGCCTGGCGCGCCGGTGATGCGGGGGTAGTCCTCGGGCAGGGCCTTGATGTCGAGGGCGACCCAGTCCAGCAGCGGCAGCAGGGCGGCAAGCCGGTCCGGGTAAGGGCCGCCGGTGTGCAGGCCGGTCTTGAAGCCGAGCTTGCGGATCTCCGCGAGCGCCCCCGGCAGCGCCTGTTGCGCCGTCGGCTCGCCGCCGCTCAGCACCACGGCGTCCAGCAGACCGCGCCGCACCTCCAGGAAGCTCACGATATGCCGCCAACCGAGTGCCGACGGCCCCGTGGCGTCTTGGAGGTCCGCGTTGTGACAATACGGGCAGCGCCAGGGGCAGCCGCGGCAGTAGATGACGGCCGCGAGCTCGCCCGGATAGTCCAGGCTGGTAAGTGGGGTCAGGCCGCCGATGCGCAGTTGCTCGGCGCCCGTCGTGGCAATGCCCATGCGCTTGCGTCTCCCGACCTACCGTCTCGCGCTCTGCCGCTCAGGCCGCCTCGGCGCGGCGCCGAGGCACGGCCCGCACGCCAGCCGGCTGCTCGTTGAAGCAGACGCGCTCGCGGTGCTCGGACTGCTTGCCGGCATTGAAGGCGCTGACGGGGCGGTGATAGCCCATGACGCGGGTCCAGACCTCGCAGCGGGTGCGTTCTTCGTCGTGGATTTCGATGCCATCTATGTTCATTGGTTGGGCTCCTGGTTAATGCAAAAGGGCCGAGGGCCGAGGGCCGAGGGCCGAGGGCCGAGGGCCGAGGAATCAAGCCTGCGCCGCGCCCGCGCTGCTGATCGAAGCAACATGGTTGCGAACGTCGCCGTCGTGCGCGCCTTCCATCCTTGGCCCTTGGCCCTTGGCCCTCTCCTGAAGCTTCTTCTCGATGAGCTCCGCATCGCACTTGGGGCAGAACTCGTGCTCGCCTTCGATGTAGCCATGGTGCGGACAGATGGAGAAGGTCGGCGTGACGGTGATGTAGGGCAGCCGGAAGTTGGTCAGCGCCCGGCGCACCAGACGCTTGCAGGCCTCGGTGGAGCTCACTTGCTCGCCCATGTACAGGTGCAGCACGGTGCCGCCGGTGTACTTGGTCTGCAGCTCATCCTGCATCGCGAGCGCCTGGAAGGCGTCGTCGGTATAGCCCACCGGGAGCTGGGAGGAATTGGTGTAGTACGGCGCCTCCTCGGTGCCCGCCTGAATGATCCCCGGGAAGCGCTTCTTGTCTTCGCGCGCAAAGCGATACGTGGTCCCCTCCGCGGGCGTGGCCTCCAAGTTGTACATGTGCCCGGTCTCTTCCTGGAAAGCGACCATGCGCGCGCGCACGTGCTCCAACAGCCGCGCCGCGAAGGCGTGGCCCCACTCGGTGGTGATGTCCTCGACATCATCGGTGAAGTTGCGAATCAGCTCGTTGATGCCGTTGACGCCGATGGTGCTGAAGTGGTTGCGCAGCGTGCCGAGGTAGCGCTTGGTGTAGGGGAACAGCCCGGCGTCCATGTGGCGCTGAATGACCTTGCGCTTGAGCTCCAGGCTCTTTTTTGCCAGCTCCATTAATTCATCCAAGCGCCGCAGCAGCCCTGCTTCATCGCCGGCATGGGTGAAGCCCAAGCGCGCGCAGTTGATGGTGACGACGCCCAAGGAGCCCGTCTGCTCCGCGGAGCCGAACAGGCCATTGCCGCGCTTCAACAGCTCCGATACGTCCAACCGCAGCCGGCAGCACATGCTGCGGACCATGTTGGGCTCCATGTCCGAGCTGACGAAGTTGCTGAAATACGGCAGGCCGTACTTGGCCGTCATGGAAAACAGCAGCTCCGCATTCTCCCCGTCCCACGGGAAGTCATCGGTGATGTTGTAGGTCGGGATCGGGAAGGTGAAGATTCGGCCCTTCGCATCGCCCTCGGTCATCACCTCGATATAGGCGCGGTTGATGAGGTCCATCTCGGCCTGGAGCTCGCCGTAAGTGAATGGCTGCTCCACGCCGCCGATCACCGGCACCTGCTCGCGCAGATCCGCCGGGCAAACCCAGTCGAAGGTCAAATTAGTAAAGGGTGTTTGGCAACCCCACCGGCTCGGCACATTCAGGTTGTAGATCAGCTCCTGGATGTATTGCTTGACCTGGCGATAGCCGAGCCGATCGATGCGCACAAACGGCGCCATATAGGTGTCGAAGCTGGAGAACGCCTGCGCCCCGGCCCATTCGTTCTGCAGCGTGCCGAGGAAGTTCACAATCTGCCCGACGGCGCTCGACATGTGCTTCGGCGGACCGGCCTCGACCTTGCCGGGCACGCCGTTCAGACCCTCGTTCAGCAGCGTGCGCAGCGACCAGCCGGCGCAGTAGCCGGCGAGCATGTCGAGGTCGTGGATGTGCAGGTCGCCGTTGCGGTGCGCCTCGCCCACCTGCGGCGGGTAGACATGGCTCAGCCAATAGTTGGCGATCATCTTGCCCGAGGTGTTGAGGATCAGCCCGCCGAGCGAATAGCCCTGATTGGCGTTGGCCGACACGCGCCAGTCGGAGCGGTCGAGGTACTCGTTGATGGAGCCTTCCACGTCCACCAGCGTGCGCCGATCGCTGCGCAGCTTCGCGCGCTGCTCGCGGTAGACGATGTAGGAGCGGGCCGTGTCGAAGTGGTTGGCACTGATGAGCGTCTGCTCGACGACGTCTTGGATGCCCTCGATGTCCGGATGCCGCGGCTGCCCCGCGGCTGCGCCGGCCGGGTGCCCATAGCGGTGCGCGAGCACCTTGACCACCTGCGCGGTCAGGAGCTTGGCTTCCAGCTCGTCAAATTCGCCGGTGGCGCGCCCCGCGCGCAGGATGGCGGACTCGATCTTGCCCGCGTCGAAGGCCACCACGTCCCCGTCGCGCTTGACGATGCGTGTCGGCAGCACCGCCAGCGCCTTGCCCTCTGCACCCATATCTTGTCTCCCCGTCGCCAGCAGCCGCACTAGATGTTGTGGTAGAGCTTAGACCCATCGCTAGATCTAGGCAAATCCCGCTGTCGGCGGATGGCTGATCCGGATCAGCATTGGCAGGGCCGAGGGCCGAGGGCCAAGGCAGCCCTCCTCGGCCCTCGGCCCTTGGCCCTTGGCCCTTGGCCCTTGACCCTTGACCCTCGGCCCTCAGCCCGCCCTGTCGGTCAGGTTTCGCCTCGCCGCTAAGGAGTAAACTCGGGCGTTTGGGTGGCATCCGACGGGGCGGGAACCGATCAATGACAGCACGCATCGGCTTCATCGGGCTCGGCATCATGGGCCGGCCCATGGCACTGAACCTGATCAAGCGGGGACATCGGCTTGCCGTCTTCGCGCGGCGGGCGGAGGCCATGGTCCCGCTCACGGACGCCGGCGCGATCGCCTGCGACAGCCCGGCGGCGGTGGCCCGGGAGGCCGACATCACCTTCACGATGCTCTCCGACACGCCGGACGTCGAGGCCGTGATCCTAGGCTCCGGCGCCAAAGCCGAGCGCGCCGTCATCGCCGGTGCCGCGCCCGGCAGCATCGTCGTGGACATGAGCACGATCTCCCCGGCCGCGACCCGCGCCATCGCCGAGCGCCTCGGCGCGGCCGGCGTGAGCATGCTCGACGCGCCCGTCTCCGGCGGCGACGTCGGCGCCCGCGATGGCACGCTCTCCATCATGGTGGGCGGGCCGCAGGCGGCCTTCCTGCGGGTCAAGCCGCTGTTCGAGGCCATGGGCCGCAACATCGGGCACATTGGTGCCGCCGGCGCCGGCCAGGTCTGCAAGGCCTGCAACCAGATCGTGGTCGGCCAGACCATCGCCGGCGTCGGCGAGGCGCTGCTGATGGCCCAAGCCGCCGGGGTGGACGCCGCCAAGGTGCGCGAGGCCCTGCTCGGCGGCTTCGCGGCGAGCCGCATCCTGGAGCTGCACGGCCAGCGCATGCTCGACGGCGACTACACCCCCGGCTTCAAGCTCGCGCTGTACCAGAAGGACCTGCGCCTGGTGCAGGAGGCCGCGCACGCCCTCGGCCTCGCGCTGCCCGGCACGGCGCTGGTGGCGCAGCTCGTGAACGCCCTGGTGGGTCACGGCGACGGCGAGCTCGATGCCGCCGCCCTGCATCTGGTGCAGCGCCGGCTCAACGCCCGCGGCGACGAGCGGGCGTGACGCCCGCGTGCCCGGAGCCCACGGGACCCCCAATGTCGGTCAAGTCGCACGCGCTCAGCGTCGACGTCCACGACGCCTCGCGTCTGGACGCGATGACCGAGGCCGAGCTCGACGCCCTGCCGATCGGCGCCATCCGAGTCGATGCCGACGGCCGCATCCTGTATTACAGCCGCGCGCAGGCCTCGCTCACGGGCCGCGCGCCGCAGCAGGTGCTGGGCCGGCACTTCTTTCGCGACGTGGCGCCCTGCACCGCCGTGCCGGAGTTCTACGGCCGCTTCCGCCGCGGCGTGCTCACCGGCGCGCTGAACACGAGCTTCGAGTTCATCTACGACTTCGCCATGCAGCCGGTACGGGTGCGCATCCACATGCGCGATGCCGAGCGCGCCGGCGAATACTGGGTCATCGTCTCGCCGCTGGAGTACCTGCCGGCCCGCGACGCGAGCGCGGGCGAAGCGATGCTGTTGGACAAGTACGGCGACGCCGCAGGCGCCCCGCGCAGCGCGCGGTCCGTTGACTTCAGCGCCTGCGAGGCGGAGCGGATTGGGACCTCTGCGACCTTGCAGCCCTTCGGCTGCCTGCTCGTGCTCGACGCGACGTCGCTCCGGGTCATCGCCGCCGGCGCCAATACCGAGCGCTTTCTGGGCGTCCTGCCGGAGACCGCCCTCGGCGCAGAGCTGGCCGCCCTGCTGCCGGCCGGCGACGGCGGGCTCGCGACTTGCGTGGCCACCAAGCGTGCAGATCCCGACGCCTTCTGCCCGCGCGCCTTCCGCACACTGCCGCAGCCGCTGCGACCGGACCTGGCCCTGGACCTGCTGCTCACGCCCTGGCGCGGCCGGCTGCTGCTTGAGATCGAGCCGCACGCCGAGATGGACTCCGACGCGCGCCTTGAGGGCTTCGACTTCACCGCCTACGCCCAGGAGCTGATGGCCCTGCCGGACGTGGGCACGATCTGCGCGCGCTCGGTGCAGGCGGTGCGCCACCTGAGCGACTTCGAGCGGGTGCTGGCCTACCGCTTCGAGCCGGACGGGGACGGCATCGTCATCGCCGAGTCCCTGGCGGAGGACACGCTGCCCTCGGTGCTCGGCCTGCGCTACCCGGCGGCGGACATCCCGCGGCAAGCCCGGGCGCTCTACGCCGAGATGCCGCTGCGCTACATGCCGAGCCGAGATCATGCCGAGATCCCGCTCCTGGCGCAGGACCTCCCGCCTACCGATATCGACATCGGCGCGGCGCAACTGCGCGCCCACTCGCCGGTGCACCGCGCCTATCTGGAGCGCTTCGGCGTCAACGGCAGCCTGTCGCTGTCCATCACCTGCGGCGGGCGGCTCTGGGGCCTCATCATCTGCCATCACCGCCGGCCGCATCCGGTCACCGTGGCGCTGCGCCGCCGGCTCGTCGAGCTCGCGACGCTCGTGTCCGCCCGCATCGCGCTGCTCGACGAGTACGCGCTGCTCAAGTCGCGCGAGGCCGGCATGGCGGCCGTGAACGGCATCATCGGCCGCATCGACCTGCACAAGCCCTTTCCGCAGGGCTTCGTCGGCAACGAACGGCTGCTGCGCGAGCTATTCGCGGCCGACTCCGTGCAGATCTACCACGGCGACACGCCGCTGATGGAGACCAGCGCCAACGGCCTCGGCGCCGATGAGCAACGCACCCTGCTGCGCTTCCTGCGCGGGCGCGGCGGCGGTGTCTGGAGCACCGACTGCCTGTCCGGCGAGCTCGAGGCCGCGGCGGCCTACCCCGATCGGCTCGCCGGCGTCATTGCCGTGCTCATCGGACCGTCCGACGACTACGTGATGCTGTTCGGGCGCCAGCGCAGCACCTATGAGGTGCGCTGGGGCTCCGCCCCGGACGCGCTGCCGCTGCCGGACGGCGACCCGCTGGGCTGGCCCGGGCGCAGCTTCCGGGTCTGGACCGAGACCCGCACCCACCACGCCCAGCCCTGGACCGCCGTCGAGCTCGGCATCGCCGCGGCGCTGCGCAGCCTGACGCAGGAGGTGATTGTCGCCAGCGCCGCCCACTTCGAGGTGCTGGCCCTGCGCGACGGCCTGACCGGCTTGCCGAACCGCGAGCGCTGCCGGCAGATCCTCGCCGACACCATCGCCCAGGCGGCGGCCACCGGCGGGATGTTCGGGGTCGGGCTGCTCGATATCGATCATTTCAAGACCGTCAACGACACGCTCGGCCACGACAAGGGCGACATCCTGCTCGCGGCCGCGGCGCGACGCATCGTCGGCGCGCTGCCGGACAGCGCCGTCGTCGCGCGCTTGGGCGGGGACGAGTTCGCGCTGTTGCTGCCCGCCGGCCATGAGGACGCGCTGGACGCGATGCCCGAGCGTGTGGTCGCCGCCTTTCGCACGCCCATCCTGGTCGGCGACGACCGCTTTTCGGTCACCGTCTCCATGGGCATCACGCTCGGTCACGGCGGCTCCTCCGGCACCGAGCTGCTGAAACAGGCGGACATGGCCCTCTACCAGGCCAAGGACGCGGGCCGCAACTGCGTGCGCGCCTTCGACAGCGGCTTGCAGCAACGCGCGCTGGCCCGGCTCGAGGTCGCGCGCGACGTGCTCGGCCGGCGCGCCGAGGACGCCGTCGAGATCCTGCTGCAGCCCCAGGTGCCCATCGCCGCGGCCAACGGCGACCCGCGCTACGAGGTGCTCGCCCGCTGGCGCACCAGCGACGGTCGGCTGCTGTTGCCGCAAGACTTCATCGACGCCGCGCGCCAGAACGGGCTGCTCCGCGCGGTCACCACGGCGGTGCTGAGGCGCGCCATCGCCCTGCTACGCAACACGCCGGCGGGCGCCAGCCAGCCCACGCTGGCCGTGAACCTGTCCGCCGCGGACCTGGAGGCGCGCTGGTTCGCGCGCGGTCTGCTCGACGAGCTGGACGACGCCGGCGTATCACCGGCGCGCCTGGAGCTCGAGATCAGCGAGGGCCTGCTGCTGCGCATGACCGAGAGCGTGCGCGAGTCGCTGCGCCTGCTCACCGCGGGCGGCATCCGCATCGCGCTCGACGACTTCGGCAGCGGCTTCAGCTCCATGGCCTCGCTGCGGGAGCTCGACATCGCCACCATCAAGATCGACCGCGGCTTCGTGCGCAACATCACCGGCGCGCAGGATCAGCGGCTCGTCGCCGGCATGATCGCGATGGCGCACTCGCTGGGCAAGGTCGTCGTGGCCGAAGGCGTCGAGCGCATCACGGAGCTGGACGCGCTGCGCCGGCTCGGCTGCGACTGGGGCCAGGGCTACCTCTGGTCCAAGCCGCTGCCGCCGGAGCAGGCGTTGAGCGGCGGGTGGCAGCCGAAAAGCAGTGGCTAGGAGCCAGCCCTAGCCCCAAGCATCTATCTCCCAGCACCTTCTTCACCAGTCCGTCGGCTTCCCCGCCGGCGTCCGCGGCAGCGCCGCGCCGTAGTCGATGCGCCGGGGACGCTCGGCGGGCCGCAGCCGCTCGGTGAGCCAGGGCACGAGCCTTTGGTGCAGCGCCGCGTGGTCGGCGCCGCGGTCCGACGGCACGACGAAGGCCTTGAGCCGGACGGCAATGCCCGCACCGAAGGGCCGCACCGCCGCGTCGGCCACGCCCGGGTGGGACAGCAGCACATCGCGCACGCGCCCCGGAAAGACGTTCTCGCCGGCCACCTGCACGGCGCCGTCCAGCCGGCCGTGCACGCAGAAGCGGCGTCGGTCCAGCCACGCCCAGCGGTCCGCGGCGGCGCAAGGCTCGGCGTCGGCCCGGAGCAGGCGCTCCGCCGCGCCCGGCTGCGGCACCCACCAGGGCAAGAGCTCGAAAGGCTCATGAGCGGACCAGCGGCTGCCGATGCCGGCGCACTCGCTGGAGCCGTAGACTTCCAGCATGCGCGCGATACCGGCTTCGGCAACGGCTGCCCAGACGAAGTCCGGACACTGGCCCGTGGAGGTGACGGCGATGACGTCCTCCGCACAGCGGCCGTCAAGGTCGGCCGCCAGCGCGAAGAAACCGGGATGGGCCACCAGCAGGTCGCCGGGCTCGGCACGCGCGAGCACGCCGGCGGGCAGGCCGTCGCGCACATCCACCACTGATAGGTCGAGCCGTGCCGGCAGCATCAGGCCGAATAGGAAGCCGTAGATGTGATGGCAGGGCACCGCGCGCAGCACGCGGCGCCGCCCGTCGAGGAGCCCGGCCCAGTGCTCCACCTCGCGCGTCAGGGCCGCCATCGGGTGCACGCAGCGCTTCGGCCGGCCGGTGGAGCCGGACGTGAAGAAGGCGATGTCCGCATCGTCGCGGCGACGCGCCTCGATCACCGCCTCCGCCCAGGCCCCGAGGCGGCGCTCCGCCAGCAGGCGCGGGTCGAGCCCGTGGTGATGGAGCCCGAAGCGCACGGACACGGCGGTGGCGATGTCGAGCAGGTCGATGGAGTCGAGGCCGAGCAGCGCGTCAATGTCCTCTGCGGCGAGCCCCGACCGGGCCGGTCTCGGCATGTCCGACAAGCGCCGCTGGCGCTCATCGGCAATGAGGTCCGCC
The DNA here is from genome assembly GCF_001469165.1 of Thiohalocapsa sp. ML1. Classification (GTDB taxonomy): domain Bacteria; phylum Pseudomonadota; class Gammaproteobacteria; order Chromatiales; family Chromatiaceae; genus Thiohalocapsa. The sequence goes on from NZ_JABX01000010.1 coordinate 115,075, forward strand.
AGCAGCGACTCGATCAGGTCCCCCCGCCACCAGGGCGCAAGCAGGCACTGGCTCATGGGGCTCATGGGTCGGCCTCCGCCGCGTTGCCGAACTCGGCCCGGAAGGCGGCGAGCAGCGCGGCATCGCCGCGGGTCGCGAGCCGCGTGCGGAGCGCGTCGGCGACGCGGCGCTGGTGCCGATTGACCGCCAGCACCTCGACCACCTGCCTTGCCGTGCCGGCGTCAGCATCCGCGGCGAGGCCCAGCAGCCAGGCGAGTGCGGCGTCCGAGCGCGCCAGCGCCGCGGCCCGCAGCAGCACCTGGTGCCAGGGCCGGCGGAACGGCTCCGCCTCCCAGCGCGCCCGCAGCGCCGCCACGGCGGCGTCGAGACGCGACTCGCCCAAGGCGAGCGCCGCGAGCTCGGCAAGCTCCACCCCGCCCGCGCCGTCGAGCCAGCGCGCGACGAAGCCCGGTCCGCCGTCCGCGTCCACGGCCAGCAGGGCGCGGAAGCACTCCCCCGTCACCTCGGGCTCGGCGTCGCCCAGCAGCGCCTTGGTGCGCAGCACCGCGCTGGCCGCACGGGGCTCGGTGCAGCCGATGGCGCGCACGGCGCCGCTGCGGGCGCGGTGCTCCGGATCGACAAGCAAGTCCACGAGGTCCAGGAGCGCGCCGGTGTCGCCGCTCGCGGCCAGGCCCATGGCGCAGCTCGCGCGCACGTCGCCCGCGGTGTCCACCGACTCGCCCCAGGTCGGCTCCAGTTGCCGCAGCTTGAGCCCGTCGCGGAAGAAGGCCGCATCAAGGCTGTCCAGGGCCACCAGCGCCCGCGCGAGGGCGCCCTTGGCGATGCAGCCCGGGTCGCGCTTGTGGTCCAGCGCCGCAAAGCGGCGGAAGGCCTCCATCAGCGCGGGCTCCAGCGCGTAGTGCAGGCCGTCGGCGGCCAGCGCCGCGGCCTGGGCGACCGGCCGGTAGTGCGCATGGGCAAGGGCCTGATGCAGCAGCGCCTCGTCGGCGCCCGGCTCCAGTGCCTGCAACAGTGCGTCGGGCCCGACGGCGTGCCGGCTGCTTGTTCGCTTCGGCTGCTTCATCGACATAAACTCCTCATTCGCGCCTCTGGCGTCACCCAAAGCCGCACCCGGCATCGACTCCCGGCCTTGATTGGCCGGCGAAGGCGGGTATAACGTGCTGCCTTGAATTACCCCCGGCGCCGCCGCCCACCGGTGCGGCGCCGACAAGATACCAACCCGCCGGTCACCGCCGGCCCGCAGTGCCCGCCGCGACGCCAACATGGAACCCGCAGCCCACCGCTTCGACCCCGAGTCCGCGCCCGCGGAGCCCGACAGCGGCCGCTGGCGGCTGCCGGACCTGCTCGACTTCGACTATTACGTCGACCGCGACGAGCAGGCGCTGCGCACCGACCCCGCCGAGCGCAAGCGCCTCACCGAGCGCGACCGCCGGCTCTACCGGGAACGCATCGCACCCGCCATCAGCGCGCCTGAGCATAGCCCGAAGCACCGCAGTCAGGCACTGCGACGCTGGCTGGGCATCCGGCGCGGCGCCGAGGACCCGGAGCTCGCGGCGCTGCTGCCGGGCGCCGCCTTCGCCCGCGGCCAGCGGCTCGTCGCCGTTCTGGTCGCGATCCTGGGCGTTGTGGCCGGCATCGGCGTCGCCTCCGCCCTGCTCCACTACGAAGGCGACCGGGCGGTGAACGTATCCTGGTACGTGTTCATCCTGGTCATCGTGCAGGTGCTGCTCGTCGCCGGCACCGCGGCGGCCTGGTACAGCCGGCGCACCAAGGCTGTGCAGACAGCGGTGCAGGATCTGTCGCTTCTGAGCCACCTGATGAAGCCGCTGTTCAGCACCGCCGCGCGCTGGGTGCAGCGCCAGCGCCTCGCGCATCTGCCGCCGGACCTGCGCGAGAAGGCCGAGGCCCGCAAGGGCATGTTGATGGGCCACTTCGCCCTCTACGGGCCGGCGGCCTACCTGCCGATGCTGATCCCGGCGCAGTTGTTCGGCATCGGCTTCAACGTCGGCGCCATCCTCGCCACCATCTCGCTGGAGTGGTTCACGGACCTCGCCTTCGGCTGGGGCTCGGCACTGAACGTGCAGCCGGGCACAATCCACACCTTCGCTCACATTATCGCGCTGCCGTGGAGCTGGTTGTTCGGCGAAGGCGTCGGCGTGCCGACGCTGGAGCAGGTCCAGGGCACGCGCATCAGCCTGAAGGACCCGCTGTTCATCATGAACGCGGAGCACCTGCGCTCGTGGCGCTGGTTCCTGGTGCTGTCCGTCTTCACCTACGGGCTCCTGCCACGGCTCGTCATGCTCGGCCTCTCCGCGCTCACGGAGCGCCGCACGCTGGCGCGGCTGCCCTTTACGCACCAGCGCACACAGGCGCTGTACGCGCGCATGGTCACGCCGCAGCTCGAAACCGCGGGCGATCCCGGCCACGGGCCGGAGATGTATATCCCGGAGCCGCTTAAGCCGGTCAGCGCGCCGCGCGCCGCGCCGCCATCAGCGGCGCCCGCGGCACCGGCACGACCACCCGCCGAGCCCGAGCCGGAGCCCAAGCCCGGGACCAAGCCAGCCGCCCAGGCGGCGCCGGCGCCCAGGCCGCCAGCGACCAGGCCTGTGGTTCCAACCACGCCCGCGAGCGCGGACGCGCCCGCCGAGCCGACGCCGGCCGCCAAGCCGACACGGCCGGCCCCGCCGCAGCCCCGGCCCGCGGCACCGGCACCGGTCAAGCCCACGGCAGTGCGCGCAAGCGGCACGCAGATCGCCGCCGACGCCTGCGTGCTGCTGCTGCACGTGGACGTCGCGGACGTGCTCGATCAGCGCGATCACGAGCGCCTGCAACGGCTGCTGCACCAGCATTCCGGCTGGCGGGTGGCGACATCGGCCACCTACGGCGGCGGCAGCGGCATGGCCAAGCAGGCGCTCACCATCGTTGAGGGTGCACAATGGCGGGCGCCGCCGGCACGGGTCGCCCTGCTGGCCGACGGCTCACAGCCGCCCATCACCGAAAGCCTGCGCTTCCTGCGCGCGCTGCGGGCCGCCGCCGGCGAGCACGCGCAGATCCTGCTGCTGTTGGTGGGCGACCCCGAGGGTGCAGACCCGCTGCCGCCGCTGTCGGCGTTCGACTACCAGGACTGGCAGCGCAAAGTGGAACAGCTTGGCGATCCCTATCTCCGCCTGGAGATGCTGGCGGGCCCCGCCGAGGAGACCGACTGATGGCTACCGCAAGCCGCGTGCAGACCGACCGGCAGCCACGCCCCAAGCGCCGGAGCAACAGGCCGGAGCCGGCACGCGCCGCAGACACCGGCGTGGAATCCCCCGTGCTCGCGATCATGGGCCATCCGAATGCCGGCAAATCCTCGGTGGTGGCGACGCTGACCGAGAACGACCGCATCGCCATCGACAAGCGTGCCGGCACCACGACCACCACCGATGAATACCCGGTCATCATCGACGGTCGAACCGTGATGACCTTCATCGATACGCCCGGCTTCCAGAACCCGAGCGACGTGCTGGAGTGGTTCCAGGCGCACGCCGAGGAGACGGACTTAGCCGGGGCCTTCCTCGCCGCTCACGGCGACAATCCGATGTTCAGCCACGACTGCGCGTTGCTCCGCCCGGTGGCGAAGGGCGCCGGGATCATCCTGGTCGTAGACGGCTCCAAGCGCATCAAAGAGAAGGACCGCACCGAGATGGAACTGCTGCGGCTCACCGGGCGCCCACGCATGGCGATCCTGAACAATCTGAGCAACGTCAACAAACACATGCCGGCTTGGCAGGACGCACTGAACAAGTCCTTCAACTCGGTGCGGGAGTTCAACGCCCACCGCGCTACCTATGATGAGCGCATTGCGCTGCTGGGGGCACTCAAGGCGATCGATCAGCGCTGGGAGCCGATGCTGGAGGAGACCATCCGCGCCTTCCGCGAGGACTGGGCGCGGCGCATCGAGCAGAGCACGGACACCATCATCCAGTTGATGAAAGAGGCGCTGAGCAAGCGCGTCACGCGCATCGTCAAGGTTGACGAGATCGAGTCGGACGACCACCGCGAGGCCATCAAGCAACAGCTCACGGAGGCCCTGCAGCAGGCGCTCCGCCAGTTGGAGGTGGAGGCCCAGCAGCGCATCCGCGCCCACTTCCGCCACAACGTCTGGGACGTCCCGGCGACCTCACTGTTGGCGAAGGATCTGTTCTCCGAGGAGGTCGAGGAGGCGCTCGGCCTGCGTCAGCGCCAGGTCGCCATGGCCGGCGCCGCGGCGGGTGCCGTGTCCGGCGGCGTCATCGACCTCGGTCTCGGCGGCCTCTCCTTCGGCACCGGTGCCCTCATCGGCGGCCTCGTCGGCGGCGCGCTCGGCGTGCTCGGCGGTGCGGCGCTGGCCAAGATCGACATCCAGCGCACGCTCGGCGTCGAGCGCTTCTCGATGGGACCGGTCACGAACCCGCGCTTCCCCTTCGTGCTGCTGGACCGGATCATCCTCTACGCGGCGCGGGCGATGAACTGGTCCCACGGCCGCCAAGCGGCAGACGAGACGGCCCCGAACCGGGTGCCGGAACGCGACATCAAGCACAAGCGCGGCTTCACCGAGGAACTGAGCGCGGAGGACCACCGCACGCTGGCGCGGTTCTTCACTGCCGCCCGCCGCGGCAAGGAGACCCCGCACGAGGACCAGAGCCGCGCCATCGTGGTCACGATCCTGCAGGGTCTCTCGCACAGCGACATCGACGCGCGCGTCGGCATCTAGCCGCAGCGGCGTCAGAGCAGTTGCCGCGCCCAGGCGACCAGCCTGCCGGCGTCCATGGCGCCGGCGGTGCGGGCGACCTCGCTGCCGCCACGCAGGAGCGCCAGCGTCGGGATGCTGCGAATGCCGAAACGCATGGCGAGCCCCTGCGCCTCCTCGGTATTGACCTTGACCAGCCTAACCTGCGGCTCCAATTGCGCCGCGGCCGCCTCGAAGGCCGGCGCCATCGCCCGGCAGGGGCCGCACCAGGGTGCCCAGAAGTCCACCAGCATGGGCAGGTCGCCGCGGGCGAGGTGCCGCTCGAAGCGACCCTCGTCCAGCGCCACCGGATGACCGTCGAACAGCGGCCGATGGCACTTGCCGCAGGCCGGTCCTTGGGCGAGGCGTGCGGCGGGCAGGCGGTTTACCGCATCGCAATGCGGGCAGACGACGTGCAGCGATTCGGCCATGGCGTGTCCTCCTAATAGTGTTGCACTAGATGGCTTGACGGCACCAAATGCTTGCAGATGAGTCAAGTTTCATGGCGCCAAGGCGCTTGAGGGCAATCGGGCCGAAGGCCGAGGGCCAAGGGAGCCCTCCTCGGCCCTTGGCCCTTGGCCCTTGGTTCAGCGGCGGCAACGAGCGGGCTGCGCAAGACGACGCTCCGCGCCCTGGTCGGTCTGAGGCCTCGCCTCGCTAGTGTTGCGCCGGCCCGGGGCGGCAGTTTGCTGGCGCCGGTGCGTGCCCGAGCCGCCGGCCGGGTTGAATCGCCCCGGCTGACCAATTATTTTCCAAGGCCAGCGCAGTTGCCAGCTATCCATTTGCCACCCACCCCGTTGCCACCCACCCCGTTGCCACCCAACCCGTTGCCACCCAACCCGGAGACCGCCATGGCCGACTCGCCTTACATCATCGAAGTCACGGAGAGCAACTTCGAGCAAGTGGTCATCGCCGGCTCCATGCAACGGCCGGTGCTGGTGGATTTTTGGGCCGACTGGTGCGCGCCCTGCCGAGCGCTGATGCCGATCCTCGCCAAGCTCGCGGACGAGCTCGCCGGCGCCTTCGTGCTGGCCAAGGTCGACACCGAGGCACAACAGGGCTTAGCGGCGGCCTTCGGCATCCGCAGCCTACCGACGGTGCAACTGTTCAAGGGCGGCCGGGCGGTGGATCAGTTCATGGGCGCGCTGCCGGAAGCACAGATCCGCGACTTCCTGGCCCGCCATGTCGAGAGCGAGACCGACAAGCGCCTCGCCGACGCCGCCCAGCGCATGCTCGCGGGCGACCTCGACGGCGCCGCGGCGCTGCTGGCCGAGGTCAGTGCCCGGGACCCGGACAATGCGAAGCTCTTCATCGCCGAGCTCAAGCTCGCGCTGGCCCGCGGCGACGCGGCCGCCGCCGCGGAGCGGCTCGAGCGCACGCCCATCGAGCTCGCCGCCGACCCCGAGGTGGCGCGGCTGCGCGGCCAGGTGGCCTTCGCACAGGCCGCCGCGAGCACACCGCCGCGGGCGGATTGCGAAGCCCGCCTGGCCGCCGACCCGGCGGACAGCGAGGCGCGCTACGGCCTCGCCGCGCATCAGGTGATCGCCGGCGAGTACCAGGACGCGCTCGACAACCTGCTGACGCTGATGCAAAAAGACCGCGGCTACGGCGAGGACGCCGCACGCAAGGGCATGGTCATGATCTTCGACCTGCTCGGCGATGATCCGCTGGTCGCGAGCTACCGTGCCAGACTCTCCCGGCTGCTTTATTGATGCCGCGGCTGGTAGAGCTCGGCGCCGGTGACCGGGATCGCCGGCTTTCCAGCCGGCTCGCCGCCGACGCGGCTCAATGCCGCGTCGGCGGCGTCCGGGCCGATAAGAGGCCACATGCGCGGTGTCGGCCCGGCAGCGCGGCATGGCCAACCGCCCGGCTCCCGCGCCGCAGATCGCGTGCCGGGGGCATCGAGCCCCCGGCACGCGAAGCCGGCTGAAAGCCGGCGGTCCCAGTCCGAGCCGGCGCCGGTGACCGGGATCGCCGGCTTTCCAGCCGGCTCGCCGCCGACGCGGCTCGATGCCGCGTCGGCGGCGTCCGGGCCGATAAGAGGCCACATGCGCGGTGTCGGCCCGGCAGCGCGGCATGGCCAACCGCCCGGCTCCCACGATGCAGATCGCGCGCCGGGGGCATTGAGCCCCCGGCACGCGAAGCCGGCTGAAAGCCGGCGCTCCCAGTCCATGCCGGATTCCGGGTTCACGTCAGGTCCCTACACATCGTCCTGCGCCGCGGATTCCACTACAATTCGCCGGGCAGCCGCGGTGCATGATCGCATCGCAGCCCTCCAACGGAGCCGGCCCATGACCTGCCTGACGCCCCTCGTCCGCGCTGCGGCGCTCGCCGCAGCCCTCTTCCCGGCAGAACTGCTTGCCGACCCCGTCACGGACCAGATCGACGCCGCCAAGCGCGCCTATGCCGCCGGTGACGAGCAGGTGGCCATGCAGGCGCTCGAGTTCGCCATCGCGCAGATCAAGGACAAGCTCAAAACCGAGCAGTTGGGCCTGCTGCCCGCGCCCCTGCCGGGCTGGAGCGCCGACGAGCCGGTCAGCGACGCGGGTGGAATTGCGGCCATGTTCACGGGCACGACCCTCGCGCGCGGCTATCGTAGGACGGAAGACAACGCCACGGTGACCCTCACCATCACGGCCGACTCACCCGTGCTGTCGATGCTGAGCACGCTGATGCAGGCCAATCCCAGCAGCTCGCCTTACACCCGCGGCGGTTACCGGGGTGTGCTGGAGCTGCGCGACGGGGCCGCGAGCCGCATCCTGCTGATGGTCGGCACGCGCATACAGGTGCAGGTGGAGGGCAGCGGCGTCGATCAACAGACGCTCGAGGCCTATCTGGATGCCATCGACTTCGACGAGCTGGAGAAGGCCCTGCTCGGCTGAATGTGACGGCGATAACCGGGAGACGCACAGCGCCATGTCCCTGCGCAACGCCGAGGAACGCGCCGGCACCATCGAGCTCAAGGGGTTCAACCGCACGCTGGCGGAGACGGAATGGCTCCTGCTGGTGCTGATACTCGTGTACATGACGCTGCCCGACGAGCCGGTGGCGCAGCCGCTGGTGATCCTGGCCTCAGCGTCCGTGTATGCCCTGTTCGTCGTGGGCTTTCGCTACGCCAACCTGTTCACGCTGCCGGCCCGGTGGAAGTTCACCATCGAGACCTGGGCCATGCTCGGGCTCAACGCCGTTGCCGTCTGGCAAACGGGTCGCGTGGACAGCCCGCTCATGAACCTGTTCCTGCTGGTGGTGATCTTCAGCGCGTTGACGCTGGGCAAGGTCATCACGCTGCTGGAGCTCGCGCTCATTACCAGCTTCTATCTGCTCGCCGCCTACTCCGTGAACGGCACGGAGATCTTCCAGTACGAGATCTTCAGCTCGCTGATGCTGCACTTCGCGCCTTTCGTGCTGGTTGCCTACGTGACCTCGCTGCTGGCGGCGGATTTGGGCTTCGCGCGCGCCTATGTAGAGCGGCTCGCGGAGACCGACACCCTCACCGGCGTCAACAACATGCGCGCCTTCAACCAGGCGCTGGCGCGGCTGGAGCGCCGCGCGCGGGCGCTGGACGAGCCCTTGTCGCTCCTGATGATCGACATCGACAACCTGAAGGCCATCAACGACCAGCACGGCCACGATGCCGGCAGTGCGGCCATCCGCAGCGTCGCGAACGCCATCAAGGCCTCCGTGCGCGCCAACGACATCGTTGCCCGCTACGGCGGCGATGAGTTCGCCGTTCTGTTGCCCTCCGCCTCCGAGGAGGCGGCGCGGCACGCCGGCGAGCGCCTCCTGAAACGCATTGCGTCATGCCCGCTGGAGCTGCCGACGGGACGTATCAGCGTCAGCGTCAGCATCGGACTCGCCACCTTCCCGGTGATGGCCGGCGATGTCGAGGACCTGCTGAACCACGCAGACAAGGCCCTGTACGCGAGCAAGCAGGCGGGCCGCAACCGGATGTCCAGCTATCCGGGGTTCCAGGCGGCTTAGGGGAAGGGGGAAGGGCCAAGGGGGAAGGCACGAGGGCCAAGGGCCAAGGGCCAAGGGCCAAGGGAGCCCTGCTCGGCCGTTGGCCCTTCATTGACTTGCGCGTCAAGCGGGCAACTGGACGTCGGACTGGCGAGGCGCGTCGGGATCGGGTTCGGGATCGAAATCGAACCGAGTGCCAACCGATCCCGATCCCGAGCCCTCGGCCCTCGGCCCTCGGCCCTTCGATGTTGCGTTCGCCGCGATAGCGCCTCCCGGGCGACCCGACTGTGCTACAGCGCGAGCTGCTTGAGGTAGGCGCGAAAGCTCTCGCCAAGCTCCGGGTGGGACAGCGCGTACTCGACCGTCGCCTCCAGATAGCCCTCTTTGCTGCCGCAGTCGTAGCGCTTGCCCGCGAACGGATAGGCAATCACCGGCTCATCTTCGAGCAGCGCCGCGATGGCATCGGTGAGCTGGATCTCGCCGCCGGCGCCCGGCGTGGTCTGCTCCAGCTTGTCAAAGATGGTCGGCGTCAGCAGGTAGCGGCCCACCACGGCGAGGTTGGACGGCGCGTCGGCGGGCTTCGGCTTCTCCACGATGGACACCACCCTGAGCGTGCCGTCGGGCTGCGGCTCGGTGGCGACGATGCCGTACTTGTCGGTCTCACCAGGCGGCACCTCCTGCACGCTCAGCACGCTCGCGCCGGTCCGATCAAACACCTCGGCCATTTGTTCAACGACGCCTTTGTCGTCGTTGCGGATCAGGTCGTCCGCCAGGATGACGGCGAAGGGCTCGTTGCCCACCACCGGCTTGGCGCAGAGCACCGCGTGGCCCAGGCCGAGCGCCTCCGCCTGGCGCAGAAAGATGCAGTTCACGTGGGCCGGCAGCACGTTCTGCACCAGCTCGAGCAGCTTGTGCTTGCCCGCTTCCTTCAGCTCCGCCTCCAGCTCGTAGGCCTTGTCGAAGTGGTCCTCGATGGAGCGCTTGTGCCGTCCGGTGATGAAGATCAGATGCTCTGCGCCGCCGGCTTCCGCCTCCTCTGCGGCATACTGGATCAGCGGCTTGTCCACCACCGGCAACATTTCCTTGGGGCTTGCCTTGGTGGCCGGCAGAAAGCGCGTGCCGAGGCCCGCCACCGGAAACACCGCTTTGCGGATTTTCGCCATGTCGACTCCTGGTCGGTCTTGCTTATCGTGCAGGTCGGTGCCGACCTGCGGCTTGCGCCGTGGCCGCGCTCAGGCGGACACGGCGGCGTCGGGCAGCGGCGCTACGAGGTCCGCCTCGATGGCCGCGAGCGCGGCCAGCGGGTCCGCCGCCGCGGTGATGGGCCGGCCGATGACCAGATAGTCGGCGCCGGCGGCCACGGCGGCGGCCGGGGTCATGACACGCTTCTGATCATGCCGCTCGGCGCTCGCCGGGCGCACGCCGGGCGTCACGAGCCGGAAATCGGCGCCGCAGCTCGCCCGCAGCGCCCGGGCCTCCTGCGGCGAGCAGACCACGCCGTCGAGCCCCGCGTTGCGGGCGAGCTCCGCGAGCAGAAGCACCCGTTGCGGGGGCTCGCCCGGGCAGCCGATGGCGGCGAGATCAGCCGCCTCCAGGCTGGTGAGCACCGTGACGGCGATGAGCAGCGGTCGCACCGTGCGCGGCGCGAGGCGCTCGCGCGCCGCGGCGAGCATGGCCGGTCCGCCCTGGGCGTGCACGTTGACCATCCAGACGCCGAGGTCCGCGGCGGCATCGCAGGCCGCGGCGACGGTGTTCGGAATATCGTGAAACTTGAGGTCGAGAAAGACGCCAAAGCCGGCGCCAACGGCACGCTCGACAAAGCGAGGCCCTGCGCGCGTGAACAGCTCTTTGCCGATCTTGACCCGGCAGCGGGCCGGATCGAGGGCTGCAAGCAGCGCCTCTGCCCCGCTCACGTCGGCGAAGTCGAGGGCGACGATGATGCGTGGCTCGCCGTGCCCGGTCACTGTGGGAATCCTGTCATCTGCATGCCTCATGCGTTGCTATGGTCGGTCTGACGCTCACGCAATCTTGCGCTGCCGCAGGACCGGCGGCGCCGCGATGGGCTCCGGCTCCACCGCCTTGATGGTGCCCCAGCGCTTGCAGCTTGGGCACTGCCAGTGCAGCTCGCGCGCCTCGAAGCCGCAATGGTCGCATTGGTAAGCCGGGTTCAGCGCAAGCTGGTGCGCGATCACCTCGCGCAGCACGCGATCCTCCACGGACGCAGCATGTTGCTGTGCAGGGATGCGCAGCGCCAGCAGGCGCTCGGCGCCAGACAGATCTGCCCGCTGGCTAAGATAGTCCTTCAGAAAGCCCCGCGCGGCGGCGACGCCCCGCTCGGCCTCGATGGCGTCGCAGAGCCGCAGCATCAGCGGCGGCGACGGATGCTGCTCGAACAGCGCTTCAAGCTCCGCCATGGCGGAGTCGCGCCCGAGCGCGCGCCAGCACTCCAGCAACCCCGGCAGCATCGCCGGCAGATAGCGGGGGCCCCGCTGCGCGATCCGCCGGTACAGTAGCGCTGCGCTTTCCGGATCAGCGGCGGCCATCTCCATGCGCGCCTGCACCATGGTCGCACGGATGCAGTCGGGGTCGATGGCCTGGGCGTCCAGCAGGTGCGCCCGCGCCCGCTCCCTCTGGCCATCGCGCAGGCACTGCTCGGCCAGCTCGCAATGGTACTGCGCGATCTCGGTCGCGACGGACTCGTCGGAGATGCGCTGCAGGGCCTGCGCGGTCTCGATGCACTTGCGCCACTCCTTTTCCGCCTGGTAGATCTCAATGAGGCCACGCAGCGCGCGCCGCTGCTGCAGGCTCCGCTCAACCAGCTCCTTGAACAGGCTTTCCGCGCGGTCGAACAGGCCTGCCAGCAGGTAGTCCCGACCGAGCTCGTACAGGGCCAGACCGCGCGCGCCCTCGTCCAGGCTCTGCCGGGCCACCAGGTTCTGATGGATGCGAATGGCGCGGTCCACCTCCCCCCGGCGACGAAACAGCGCGCCCAGGGCGAGATGCGTCTCGATGGTTTCGCGATCCACCTCGGCGAGCTTCAGGAACACGTCGATGGCCTTGTCCGGCTGCTCGTTCAGCAGATAGTTGAGGCCGCGAAAAAAGATGGGCTCGCGACCCCCACCCGGGGCGCCCCGGGCATCGCGCCGCCCGATCAGCCAGCCACTGGCCGCCGCCAACGGCAGCAGCAGGAACAGCCATTCCATCAGGCCAGCCTCCGGTGCACCGGCACCGGCGCCCGCCAGCCAGCCCGCCGGGATGGGCCGGCCGCCGCGGCCTGCGCGAGCGCCGGCCCGCACGGGGGGCGCAGGAGCAAGCGGCAGCGCGGATCGGCACATCCGCCCGCCGAGGCTTCGGTATCGGCTCGCATCATGCGGGTATCATACAAAGAGTCTTCGGGCGTCGCATTGTGCGCCCGCGGGCGTCGGCACGGTTTAGCTCGGGCCGCTCCGCCCACAACTCTCTGGGTTAGCACCGCAGGCTAGCCCCGCAGGCTAGCACCGCACCGGATCTGATCAGACCAGGAGAAGCGTCCATGACTGAGCTGCAAGGCCAAGTCGCCGTCGTCACCGGCGCCGCAGGCAACCTGGGTACGGCCTTGAGCCGCAAGCTGGCGGCCGCCGGCGCCACCGTCGCACTGCTCGACCGCGACGCCGACGCCATGGCCCAGATGGTGAGCCAGTTGCCGGAAGGCACCGCCGCAAGCTTCGGCGTCGACCTGCTGGACCCGGGCTCCGTCGAGGGCACCATCGCCGCGGTCCATGCGCGCTTCGGGCGCATCGACCTGCTCGCCAACATCGCCGGCGGCTTCACGATGGGTCCGACCCTTGATGCCACCGACGATGCCACCTGGGACCTGATGCTGGACCTGAATGCCCGCTCGGTCTTCCACACGGTCCGCGCCGTACTGCCGCTGATGCGCCAGGCCGGCTTCGGGCGCATCGTCAACGTCGCCGCGCGCGCCGCGCTCAAGGGCCAAGCCAACATGGCACCTTACTGCGCGTCGAAGGCCGCCGTGGTATCCCTGACCGAGAGCCTCGCCGCGGAGACTCGGGAGCTCGACATCAACGTCAACTGCATCCTTCCCGGCACCGTCGACACGCCTCAGAACCGCGCCGCCATGCCGGACGCCGACCACGCGAGCTGGGTGCCGCCGGATGCACTCGCCGACGTGATGCTGTTCCTCGCATCCAAGGCCGCCCGCTGCATCAGCGGGGCCGCAGTGCCAGTGTACGGTCGCAGTTGAATATCGTGCTCCCCACCCTGAACCGCTCTCGCCGTTACCGCCCTGGCGGCCCTGGCCGCCGCCTGCTATGCGGCTGCGCGCTGCTCATCGGGGCATCCCTCGCTGGCACCACCGCCGCGTTCGACGAGGCATTGCTGACGGATGCCGATCGTGCGCTGCTGGTGGAGGCGGTGGAGGTGGCCTTCGAGAGCGACCTGTACAACGCGCGCTGCCGCAGCGATCAGGCCGGCCGCCACACCGAGAACCTGAACAAGGAGCTGGTCAGCAACTACCGCATGACGGTGCTCGATGTGCTCGACGACTACTTCCCCGAGGGCTACTATCGCACCGCCCGCGAGCGCATGGAGCAGGACTTTCTGGACCGCCTGCGGGACCTCGGCGGCTGCCCCGGTGCGAAGGACGCGGGGCTGCGCGACGAGCTGCGCAGCCGCTACGACGCCGCCATGGAGGCGCTGGCCGCTCGGCGCTGAGAGCGAGGCGCGAGGAGTGAGCGCAGAGGAGTGAGCGCAGAGGAGTCCTTGTAGAAAGCCGGCGTCATTCGCGGGAGGCGTCTCAGCGACCCGCGACGACGGCCAGCACGGCGACCATCAGCACCAGCGTCTCGGTTATCTCCACCAGCGCGCCGACGCCATCGCCGGTGTAGCCGCCGAGCCGCTGACAGAGCGTGCGGCGCCAGGCCCACAGCACCAGCACCGCGGTGAGCCCGGCGGCAAGGGCCGCCGGCCCGGACGCGAGCGCGCAGCCCGCCAAGGCGACCAGCGTCGCAGCAATGCCCGCGACCCAGCCGGCCCGCCGCGGCAGGTGCGCACCGAGCACGGCGCCGAGCCCCTCGGGCCGCGCCGTCGGCGTGGTGAGCGCAAGCAGCAGGATCTGCGCCCGGGCCAGCATCGGCAGCCACAGCAGCAGCCACAGCAGCGCCGGTGCCCCGTCCGTGCCGGGCGCCGCGCCGCTGGCGAGGCCCAAAAGCGCGGCGAGCGCCGAGAGCTTGCCGAGCAGCGCCAGCACCAGCACGACGACGCCGATGGCACCGATGTGCGGGTCCTTCATGATGACCAGCGTGCGCTCCCGGCTGCCAATGCCGCCGACCCAGGCATCCGCGCAGTCGGCGAGCCCATCCAGGTGCAGCGCACCCGTGGACCAGACCCAGACGCCGAGCAGCAGCACCGCGACGACGCCCGCGGCGGGCGACGCAGCGAGCCCGAGCGCCCAGGCGAGCTGCGCCAACGCCACGAGCACGGCGCCGAGCAGGAGCCCGATGAGCGGAAAGTACGGCGCCGCCTCGCCGTAGAGGGTCGGCGGCGCATCCGCGGGCGCGCGGAAGGGCCAGCGGGTCAGGAACCGGCCGGCCAGACAGAACGCCCGCCAGGCCGGCGCGACGGGCGGCAGCATCGGCGTCGGGCCCGGCTAAGCCGCCTTGGCCGGCCCACCGCGCAGCCGCCCGACGACGGTGACGAGCGCGAGCACCACGGCGCCTGCGGCAACGCCGATGAGCCCGGTGGCGACGAGGCCGAAGAGCCCCTCCAGCGCCGGCACGCCGTGCAGCACGTGGGCGAGGTGCCCGATGCCGTGATGCAGCGCGGGCACGCCATGGACCAGGATGCCGCCGCCGACGAGAAACATCGCCAACATGCCGAGCACCGACAGGGACTTCATCAGGTACGGAGTGCCCGTCAGCAGGGCGCGACCCAGGTGGCGCAGCAGCTCGGACCAGAGCCCCTCGGCCTGGCGCTTGGCCAGATAGAGCCCGGCGTCGTCGAGCTTGACGATGCCGGCGACCAGACCGTACACGCCTACTGTCATCACGAAGGCGATACCGGACAGCACGACGGCGCGCGTCAGCAGCGCCTCTTCGGCGACGATGCCGAGCGTAATCGCGACGATCTCCGCCGACAGCACGAAGTCGGTGCGGATCGCGCCTTTCACCTTGTTGCGCTCCAGCGCGGCGAGATCGACCTTCGGGTCGGCCAGCGCGTCCGCGAGCTCCTGGTGGCGATCATCGCTAGCGTGCGGGTGCAGGTACTTGTGCGAGAGCTTCTCGAAACCCTCGTAGCACAGGAACAGCCCGCCCGCGATCAACAGCGGCGTGATCACCCAGGGCGCGATGACGCTCAGGATGAGCGCCGCCGGCACCAGGATCAGCTTGTTGATCAGCGAGCCCTTGAATACCGCCCAGACCACCGGCAGCTCGCGCTCCGCACGCACGCCGGTGACCTGCTCGGCGTTCACGGCGAGGTCATCGCCGAGCACGCCCGCGGTCTTCCGCGCCGCGACCTTGGTCAGGATGGCCACGTCATCGAGCACGGTGGCAATGTCATCGAGCAGGGCAAGCAGGCTAGTGGCCATCGTCGGTCCTGAAAAAAATGGGCTCGGCTGGCAGCTCAGTTGGCTGCCGGTCGAAAAACACGCGGCAAGGTAGCAGCGCCGACCGCAAGCGGCAAGCAAGCATTGTGCCCCGCCGCCCGATCGGCGTTCGGACAAGCCTTAACGAACGCCTCGCCAACAAGTGGTACAGTCCGCCGTCTCGCCTGGGCGCTCAAGTGTTGAAGGACCTCCCACGTGTCGCTCGGTTAGGGCGCCTTGCCGTCCTCCGTCACTCAGCAACCAATCGCCGACACCAGATCCCCTGCCCCCGGACGGCACCAGCGCGCCGTCAGCCCCGCTCGAACCGATGCAGCGTGATCTCCGGCGGGCAGAAGTAGCGCAGCGGCACGCCGCAGGAACCGGTACCGACGGAGGTGTAGCCGACCAGTTCCCGGTAGCGCCAGGCACCGGCCTGCATGGGTTTCGGCGCGTCGCAGACCCGCACCAGCGGATACCCGCCGGGCAGGCAGATCTGTCCGCCGTGGGTGTGGCCGGACAGCATCACGTCGAAGCCGAAGCCGGCGGCCTCCCGGTAGGTCTCCGGCGAATGGCACAGCAGGAGCGAGAAGCCGTCATCCGGGACCGCATCGCGCACGCCGGCGAGATCGTGCGTGCGGTAGAAGTTCGGATCATCGACGCCGGCGAGATGCAGCTCGGCACCGCGGAAGGGCACCGTCGCCACCTCGTTCAGCAGGAACCGCAGGCCCGCCCGTTCCAGCGGCGGCACGATCTCGATGAAGTCGTGATTGCCGAGCACGGCGTAGACCGGTCCGCGCAGCGCCGCGAGCAGCGTCGTGGTCTCCGCCACGGACGGGCCATGGTCGGCATCGGTAGTGTTGCGGAAGTCGCCCGTGATGACAGCGAGGTCGTAGTCGACGCCCGCCAGCCGCTCGCGCACGGCATGCCCCAGCGCCGGGTCCAGGTCCAGGTGCAGGTCGGTGAGCTGCAGCACCCGGAGCCCATCCAGGCCGGGCGGCAGCCGCGGATGGCGGATGCGATTGTCCACCAGCCTCAGGGCGGTGAAATTACGGTAGCCCCAGCGGTAGATGCCGAGCAGCCGGGCCGCGCGATCCGCCAGCACGTCGACGTCCACAACGCGGCCTAGCCCCAGAAAGAAGGCGTCCTGGTGCGCCTCCCCCGCGACATGAAATAGCTGTGCGTTGAGCCGCTGCCGCAGCCGGGCGCGGCCCAGGCGGCGCTCCAGCGCGGCGTAATCGGCGGCGTTGAGCAGCGAGTCGGCGGTGGTCGGGGCGTAGGTCGTCATGGGGTGCTCCGCACGGGCGGCCGGACAAAGCCTGGTCTGCACAACAGGCTAACGGCCATGGCGACCAGCGCCACCCCGGAGGATGAAAGGCGCTGCTCGCCATGACCATTTCGCTCACCCCGGACCTCTCCCAGGGGGGAGAGGAGGACTTCAAGGAGCGCGCTGCGCGCGACTGTCATGGTAACAGGCGCAGGCTAACAGACGATGTCACCCGGCAACATCGCGCGAGCCCATAACCGGGTCTTATCGGTGCCGCCCGAGCGTTAAGCACGAGCGCAACCGCGCTTTACGCCTGCTGCGATTGTGGTTTTCCGGCAAGCTCATGCCCGCCCGGCACCGTAACCCCCATCGCATTCGCCATATAGGCCGACCCCCACCCTGGGCTATCTTTAAGGCCGACAAGACAAGGCTCCCAGCCGCCCCATGACGGGCCGAGATCGATGCAGCTGTTTCAGCAACTCGACGCCCGCACCTTCAAGCACCGAGTCGATGCCCGGGGCCGCATCAGCCACGTCAATGACGAGTGGCTCGACTTCGCCGCGGAGAACGGCTGGCCCATCAGTGCCGCCGATGTCGTCGGTCGGCCTTTGATGGAATTCATCGGTAACCCCGAGCTCCACTACCTTTACGGGCTGCTGCTGGCCCGGCTGCGCGCCGGCCGCGGGCCCGTCCGCTACCAATACCGCTGCGATGCACCGGACTGCCGGCGCTTCATGCAAATGGTCTTGCAGTTCGATCCCGAGACGCGCGAAATCGAGTTCGCGAGCAAGATCTTGAGTATTAAGCGGCGCGCCCCCCAGGCGATCCTCAACGACACGCACGCGCACGACGACGGCAGCCTCGACGTGTGCAGTTGCTGCAAGCGGGTCAACATGGCGGGGCGCTGGACCGAGATCGAGGACGCCGTGGTCCGCCTCAACCTGCTGGGCCGAGAGGACCTGCCGCGCATAAACCACAGCGTGTGCCAGGATTGCGTGAGCGAGCTGTCGGACCTCGCCCATCCCTGACCGGCTCAGCCGCCATGGGACACGAGGCTCGGCAGCCCCGCACCCCGCGGCAGCCGGATGCGCGTGCGGCAGGCGTGCGGCACCTCCAGCAACAGCAGCGACGTGGCCGGCAGGCTCAGCACGTCGCCCACGATGACGCGCACCACGCCGCCGTGGGTGACCACCAGCGTGCGCTCGCCGGCCCCCGTCTGGACCTGCCCCCAGGCCGCCAGCACGCGGGCGCGAAAGTCCGCGAAGGGCTCGGCCCCGGGCGGCGTGAAGCCGATCGGATCCTGCCAGAAGGCGGCGAGATCGGCCGCCGGCAGCGCGGCCGCCGGCAGCCCCTCCCAGTCGCCGAAGTGGCGCTCGCCAAGCCCCGGCAGCGTCGTCACGGGCAGCCCGTGCCTCGCCCCCAGCGCCTGCGCGAAGTCCGCACAGCGCCGCATCGGCGAGCACAGCAGCGCATCCCAGCCGGTGCCGTCGGCGATGGGCTGCGTGGCGCCTAGGAGCTCGGACCAGCCCCGCTCGGTGAGCGGATCATCCCGGCTGCCGCGAAAGCAGGGCCCGCCCACCACCTCGCCGTGCCGCAGCAGATCCACGCAGCGCTCCGGCAAGCCGTCGCCGCTCATCCGGCGCGCTGCCTCAGGCGCCGCCAGCGACGCCGGCCTCGGCGAAGGTCGCCATACCCGCGTGCAGCGCACAGGCGAGCCGTAGCAGCGGCACCGCCGTCACCGCCCCGCTGGCCTCGCCGAGCCGCATGCCCAGATCGAGCAGCGCACCGCCGCCGAGGGCGTCGCGGATCGGCGCATGGCCCGGCTCCGCGGAGCAGTGCGCGAGCAGAAACCAGTCCTGCGCACCAGCGCACAGGCGCATCGCGGCCAGCGCCGCGGCGCTCGCGATGAAGCCGTCCACGAGCACCGGCAGCCCGCGCTGCGCGCAGGCGACGTAGGCGCCGGCGAGGGCCGCGATCTCAAAGCCGCCGACGCAGGCGAGCACGCCGACGGGGTCGTCGAGCCGATTGCGATGCAGCGCCAGCGCCTGCTCGATGACGGCCGCCTTGCGCGCGACCCCGGCGGCATTGAGACCGGTGCCCGGCCCGGCGAGCGTCCGCGGCGGCGCATGCAGCAGCGCGCAGGCGACCGCCGCCGCCGCGGTGGTGTTGCCGATGCCCATCTCGCCACCGATGAAGAGCTCGGCGCCGTCCGCCAGCGCCCGCTCCACGGCCGCCGCCCCCTCGTTCAGCGCAATGGCGAGCTCGGCGTCGGACATGGCCGGCTGGCGGGTGAAGTCCGCGGTGCCGGGGCCGATGACGGCGTGGCGCACCGCGGGGTGCTCCGGCACCGGCACCACGGTGCCCAGGTTCACGAGCTCCAGCGGCGCGCCGATCGCGCGCGCGAGCACCGAGATGGCGGCACCGCCGGCGGCCATGTTCGCCACCATCTGCGCCGTCACGGCCTGCGGGAAGGCCGACACGCCGCCCGCCGCGACCCCATGGTCCGCCGCGAAGATGCTGATCCAGACCCGATCGACCGTCGGTCGCGCGCGCCGTTGCAGCCCGGCAAGCCGAATCGCGATGTCCTCCAGACGCCCGAGCGACCCGGCGGGCTTGGTCAGCTCGGCCTGATGCGCGGCGGCGGCGGCGGCAATGGCTGCGTCCGGCGCGGCGGCGGGGACCCTAACCCAGGGTGTTTGACTCATGTATTGACTCCGTCGATGGGTGGCCCCTTCAACACCAGCGGCAGCCCCGCGGCGGTAAAGTAGACGGCGCCGCAGCGCTCGGCAAGCGCCTGGTGCAGCGTGCCCGCCAGGTCGCAATAGCGCCGGGCCAGGGGGTGCATGGGGATGACACCCAGGTTGGTCTCGTTGCCGACGAAGATGACCTTCCCCGGCAGCTCGGGCAGCAGCGCGGGCAGCGCGGCGAGCTCCCGTTGCAGCGCCGGCTCGTCGTCGGCCCAGAGCAGGTTGCTGAGCCAGAGCGTGAGGCACTCCACCAGGATGCAGCGCCCGCCCGCGGCCTCCGCGCGCAGCGTCGCGGTGAGCGCGAGCGGCTCCTCAATGGTCTGCCAGTCTGCCGGGCGGCGCTCGCGGTGCGCGGCGATGCGCGCGGCCATCTCGTCGTCCGACGCCCGCGCCGTAGCGATGTAGCTCACCGCGAGGCCCGAATCGCGCGCAAGGCGCTCCGCCAGCCGGCTCTTGCCGGAGCGCACGCCGCCAAGGATCAAAGTATGCATGGAGAGGGGCTAGGGGCTAGGGGCTAGGGGCTAGGGGCTAGGGGCTAGGGGCTAGGAGCTAGGAGCTAGGAGCTAGGAGCTAGGTGCTAGGTGCTAGGTGCTAGGTGCTAGGGACAAGATGCGGGGGGCTAGGGCCATCTAGCACCTAGCCCCTAGGACCTAGTTCCTTCCGTAGCGCAAGGTCAAGTACAACCCGCGGCCCGGCTGATTGTAATAGGCCACGGTCTCGTACTCCTCGTCGAAGACGTTCTCGACGCTCGCCTCGACGCGCAGGGCGTCGCTGAAGGCGTAGGACGCGCGCAGGTCCAGCAGCGTGTAGCCGTCGAGCCGCACCGCGTTGGCGGCGTCGTCGAAGCGTCGGCCGGCTGCGAATAGCGTCCCGCCGACACCGATGGCGCCGAAGCTGCGGTCCAGATCCAGCCTGAACGTCTGCTCCGGGCGCCGCGGCAGCAGCTTGCCATGGTCCGGCCCGGCGGAGCGGTTCAGCGGGTCCAGCAGGGTGAGATAAGCCCGGACCTCGGTGGCGAGCACCTCGCCCGCGAGCGCCCCTTCGAGTCCGCGGATGCGCGCTTCGTCGATGTTCTCGGCGCCATAGGCGGGCGGCACCAGCGTGATCAGGTCGTCGATGTCCATCTGATACAGGTTGAGCGACCAGTCCAGCGCGGCAATGCGCCCGGCGAGGCCGACCTCCGCGCTGCGGGACTGCTCGGGGTCCAGGTCCGGGTTGCCGCCGGCGAAGAAGGGATCGGACGGAAAGTACAGGTCATTGAAGGTCGGCGCCGTGAAGGCGGTGCCGTAGGCGGCGGTGGCCCTGAGATTGGGCCGCAGATCATAGCCGAGCACGACATCGCCGGTGACATGGCTGCCGAACTGCTCGTTGTCGTCGTGGCGCAGGCTCGCCTTCAGCGCGGCGGGGCCGAACCAGCCCTGGTATTGGCCGAAGACGCCGACGTTGTCGCGCCCGTCCTCGGCATAGGCAACGCTCGCGCCGACCGCGTCGTGCACATAGTCCACGCCGACGGTGACGAGGTGCTCGGCGCCGATGGCGACATCGTTCTGCACGCTCAGGGTGTCGCGGCGGGTCTCAAAGCGGCTCGCAAAGCGGCTCGCGAAGGCGTCGTCCTTGAAGTTGCGCTGCTCGTCCCAGCTTCGCCCGGCCGTGATGCGGATGTCCCAGGCGTCCAGCGGGCGCACGAGCACATTGGCTGCGGCCACCTGCTGGCGATTGCGCGCCTTGTTCTGGAAGGCGCCGTCGAACTCGACCTCGCTGTCGACGCTGAGGAAGCTCAGGTCGACGCTGGCCCGGTCGGCGAAGTCGTAGCCCGCGCTGGCGCTGACGCCCTGGTTCTCGTAGCCGTCGGCATCGGGCTCGTCGGTGCCGCAGCCGTCGAAGTACGGCGCACCGCGGCCGCTGCAGGCGTTGAAGCCCTCGGTCTGATCAAAGTTGCCGGACAGGCTGAAGCGCCCGTGCTCGCCGCCGCCGCGCAGCCCACCGGAAATACCGGCGGTCTCATAGCGGCCGGTCGTGACCTCGCCGAAGGCCGTGAGCGGCCCGCCGCCGCGGCGGGTGAAGATCTGCACCACGCCGCCCGCCGCCTCGGAGCCGTACAGGCTGGAGCGCGGCCCGCGCACCACCTCGATGCGCTCGATCTGGCTCACCGGTAGGTGCTGAAACTCGGTCTGGCCCGTGGTGGCGGAGCCGACCTTGACGCCGTCCACCAGGAACAGCACCTGATTCGGGTTGGCACCGCGCAGATAGAGCTCCGTGACGCGGCCGGGTCCGCCCGCGTTCGATAGCACCACGCCCGGCAGTCCGCGCAGCAGGCCCAGGGTGCTCTGCGCCTGGGTGCGCTCGATCTCCGCGCGCGTGATGACGCTGACCGGGGCCAGGGTCGCGTCAACCGTCTCGGCGGTGCGGGTCGCGGTGACCACGACGGGGTCTAGGTCGCTGATGGCGCGACCGCCGCCGGACGCGTCGGGATCGCTCTCGATTTGCGCAGCGAGTGTTGGCGGCAACAGCGCCAACGCAAGCAGCAGTGCCCGGCGGCGCGACGCGCCGCGGACAGTCTCGGACAGGCAGGAATAGGACATGCGTCACCCCTCGGCCCCGCTCACCCGCTGGGGCCCGGCTATGGAAGAAGACGCCGGGGGGGGCAGGCGTGGACGATGGACGAAGGCAGGACCAGCGCCGGCCCGGGTACGGCAGAGCGCACGGGGAGCAGGCGACGGGCGCACGCGCGGCACCGGCACGCCGACACCGCCCTCCGCGACGCCGCGAGCAGCCGATAGGCCGGTATCCGGGCTCACGAGCCGGCAGGCGGGGCCTGTGCTGAGCTCAGGTCCTCAGGGCTTGCCGGCCGCGGCACCTTCCCATGGTCCGAAGACCACAGTGGTCAATTGCCGCGGCACTGCTCGTCTACCGTTGCGGGGGCAGCGCCGGAATCGTGCGGGCGGCGGAGGCGCCGAACATCGGCGTTGGTCCGCGGCCCGGCACTGGACCGGCTTCCCGTTTAACCCCACGGCCCCTCGCGTGCTGCGAGCGGCCGGGGCACCTATCGGTAAGCCCGAATATTCTGGTGTTTTTACGCCGCGCGCCGCAAGCGTCGGCGGTGACGCGGATCAATACAGGCGGAATTGCTGCGGTAGCGCTCGCCGCATCGGGGCTTGAACCTAGGGATGGCGTACAATTCAAAGGCTGCATAGACGCTGAATGCAGCGGCAAACAGGCGTTTCCGACAGCGGGCATCGGTAGTTTCAAGCATCGAAACCCTTGAAAACGCGATCGCAGCCTGCCGTTTTCCGATGCCTTGCCGAGATCCGGCCGCGATCGCGGACAGGTTCTTAGCGCTGGAGATACGACAATAGAGCAGTCTCACATGCCAGATACCAGCACCGGCCTCGACCTGCAGCAGACCGAGGACGCCCTGCCCGAAGCCAAGTTCTACGTTGTCGCCGTCGGCGCCTCCGCCGGCGGGCTCGATGCCTTGGAGCGGTTCTTCCACGGCCTGCCGGCGCGCTCCGGTGCGGCCTATGTCGTGATCCAGCACCTGTCGCCGGATCACAAGAGCATGATGGGCAACCTGCTCGGGCGCCACACCACCATGCCCGTCGTCACGGTTGAGGACGGCATGGAGATCAAGCCGGACCGGGTGCATCTCATCCCGCCCGCGAGCGTGATGAGCGTCTCGCGCAACCAGTTGCGCCTGAGCCCGAAGAACCCGCGCGGCCTGACGCTGCCCATCGACCTCTTCTTCACCGCGCTGGCGCGGGAGTTTGGCAAGTACGCCATCGGCGTCGTGCTGTCCGGCACCGGCTCCGACGGCACCCGCGGCGCCGTAGCCATCAACGACGCCGGCGGGCTTTTGCTGGCGCAGGAGCCCGAATCCGCCAAGTTCGACGGCATGCCGCGCAGCGTCATCGCCACCGGGCTGGTGGACGCCACGCTGCCGCCGGAGGAGCTCGGGCCGCGGGTCATGGACCACATCAGCCAGGCCCCGCGCCCGCGCATCCGCCCGCCCGAGGAAGGCGTCACCGCCGACCGCCAAAGCGCGCTGGAAGAGACCATGCACCTGCTCCAGCACCAGGGCGGCATCGATTTTCGCGAGTACAAGCCGGCGACGGTCATGCGCCGCATCGAGCGCCGCATGCAGGTCCGCCACGTGCCGGACCTGGAGAATTACGCCCGGCTCCTGGATGGCGACCGCACCGAGCTGAACGCGCTGCGCCGCGAGCTGCTGATCCCGGTCACCAACTTCTTCCGCGATCCGGTGGCCTTCGAGGTGCTGGCGCAGACCGCCATCGACACCATCGTCAAGGAGCGCGGCGAGAACCAGCCCATCCGCGTCTGGGTGCCGGGCACCTCCACTGGCGAGGAGGCCTACTCCATCGCCATCCTGTTCGCCGAGGCCTGCGCGCGGGCGCGCCGCTGGCCGCCGCTCAAGCTGTTCGCGACCGACGTGGAACAGCACAACGTGGACTTCGGCAGCGCCGGCGTCTTCTCGGAGGCCATCACGACGGAGGTCTCGCCGGAGCGCCTGGAGCAGTGGTTCTATAAGCGCGGCAACCACTTCGTCATCAAGAACGAGATCCGCCAGAACATCGTCTTCGCGCGGCACAACCTGCTGTCCGACCCGCCCTTCACGCGCATGGATCTGGTGTCCTGCCGCAACCTGCTCATCTACTTCCGCACCGATGCGCAGGAGCGCGCCTTGCGCCGGCTGCAGTATGCCCTCGCGCCCGGCGGCTTCCTGTTTCTCGGCTCCAGCGAGACCCTGGCTCAGCTCCAGAGCGATTTCACCGCCGTTAACTCCAAGGCCAAGGTGTTCCGCATCCTGCGGCACGTGGCGCTGCCGCTGGACACCGGCGCGGCGCAACTGAGCCGGCTCGCCGGCAGCGCGACCCATGTGCGCCGGCATACCACCAAGGACCGCCACCTCACCGACGCCGCCGCCATCGAGGCGGGCGAGTCGGTGCTGCTGCGCTCCTATGCGCCCACCAGCCTGCTGCTCAGCGCCAACCAGGAGCTGATGCACGTCTTTGGCGACGTGAGCCATTATCTTCGCATCGGCGAGGGCGCCGTGACGCTCGACCTCGCCAAGCTACTGCCGCAGACCCTGGCACCCGTGGCCCAGGCGCTGCTGCACAAGACCGCCCGCGGCCAAGAGCCGCTGCGCTCCGACCTGCTCACCATGCAGCTCCCGGACGGCACCACGGAGCGCCTGCGCCTGGTCGCGCGCAGCGTGTCGCTCGACCACGGCGAGCCGCACCTGCTGTTGTCCTTCGAGCCGGACGTCGTGGCCCCCGCCGGCGAAGCGGCGGCGCCGGCGAGCAGCGACATCGAGACCATGAACATGGACCAGGAGCACGTGGAACGCGTGCAGACCCTGGAGCGCGAGCTCGCGGCCACCCGCGAGAGCCTGCAAGCCACCATTGAGGAGCTGGAGACCGCTAACGAAGAGCTGCAGGCCACCAACGAGGAGCTGATGGCCTCGAACGAAGAGCTGCAGTCCTCCAACGAGGAGCTGCAGTCGGTCAACGAGGAGCTCTACACCGTCAACGCCGAGAACCAGGAAAAGATCGAGATCCTGAACCGCCTCAACGCCGACCTCGACAACATGGCCAAGGCGGCGGCGATTGCGACCATCTTCGTCGACTCCAACCTGCTGCTGACCCGTTTCACGCCGGAAGCGACGACCCTGTTCAAGATCCGTGACGGGGATCTCGGGCGCTCCATCGAAGACTTCACAAACCTGCTGGACTATCCCGAGTTCGTTGAGGAGCTCAAGCGCACCATTGCCGACGGCAACATGAGCCAGCGCGAGATCCGCGTCGCCAATGGCCGGCTGTACCTGCTGCGGGTGCTGCCCTATGCGGTGCGCGAGCGCGAGGCGCGCGGCGCCGTCGCGACATTTGTGGACGTCACGGTGCTGCGCGACGCCGAGCGCCTGCAGGCCGTGCTCGACTCCCTGCCGGAGCACGTGGCGCTGCTCAATGACGACGGTGAGGTACAGATGATCAACCGCGCCTGGCGCGAGTTTGCCGACAGCCACAACGCCAACGGTGGCCCGGGTGGTCACTACCCCGATGCCTGGGCTGGCGGCCGGGGTTTCGCGGCCGAGCAGGAGACGATGCTCCGTGCCGGGCTTGATGAGCTCATCGCCGGGGGGCGCGACGACTTCGCGATGGTCTACCCTTACCGCGGCGCTGACGGTGAGCGCTGGTTCGCGATGCACGCAGCACCCATCGTGCACGGCAACGGCGGCATCGTCGTCAGCCATGTCGACATCAGCCCTTGGTACCGGGACGCCGGCGGCTGAACCGCGCGCGGACAGCCTGCGGACGCGGCGCCACGCGCAACGGCACCGTGCCGAGCGCTTCGGCGCAGGATTGAGCCATGACCACAGCGAACACAGGCGACCGCGAGGCGCCCGGTGCCGAGCGGCCCGGGGCAGACCCGCCGGCACCCAATGCCGACACGGCACGGCTGCCGTCGGCGGAGCCGATGGCGCCCGGCGCTGCTGCATCCGCGCCGCTGGTCCCACCCGGAGACGCCGCCGCCAGCCCGGCCGTCCTGTTCCGGGGCCGCGCCCTCGATGCGCTGCGCGCCGGGCGCTTCGACCTGGTCGAGCAGGTGCTGGAGTCGGGCGAGCTGGCGGTGCCCGGCCTCATCGAGAACCTCCGCGTCTACCAGGCGGAGCTGGAGATCCAGAACGACGAGCTCCGCGCCAGCGAGCAGCAGGCCCAGACGGCCCTATCACGCTACACCACGCTCTTCACGGAGCTGCCGATGGCGGGCCTGGTGGTGGACGACTACGGCCTGATCCTGGAGGTGAACCCCCGCGCCCGCGCGCTGCTGGCACTGCGCGATATTCGCTCGCACCAGTATTTTCTGGTCCGGCTCGTACACGAGGACGACCGCGGCGCCGTCGGCTCGGCGTTCCATCGCGCCCGCGAAAGCCATTCCGAGGGCCTCTCGGAGGTGCGCTTCTCCGCCGCCGACGGCAGCCGCTTCCAGGCGGACCTGCATATCGCCCACCTGCCCGGGGAGGAACAGGCCCCGCAGCGCTACATTTGCGCCATCGTGGACCAAACCGAGGTCATCCGCCAGCGCAACGCCCTGGCGCGCGCCTACGACGACTTGGAGCGCAGCGAGGAACGCTATCGCGTGCTCGCCGACTTTAGCCCCGACTGGGACTATTGGCTAGGCTCGGACCTGACCTTCATCTACGTCTCCCCGGCCTGTGCCGGCATCACCGGCTATACCGCCGAGGAATTCCGCACCGATCACGGGCTCTTCGAGCGCATCGTGCACGACGACGACCGCGCCCGCTGGCAGGCGCACATCCGGCTTGCACATACGAGCCCCAATCACGACAACGACCCGCTGAGCTTCCGCATCCGCACCCGCGACGGGCGCATCCGCTGGATCGAGCACGTCTGCCGGCCCGTGGCCACCATGGACGGGCGCTACTTGGGCCGGCGCGGGGTCAACCGCGACATTACCCAGCGCCACGAGGCACGCGAGGCACTGCGCCGCAGCGAGGCCCTGCTGAACGACACCGGGCGCCTCGCGCGGGTCGGCGGCTGGGAGCTCAACAGCAGCCTGAACACACTTTTGTGGACTCGGGTTACCCGCGAGCTGCACGAGGTGGCGGACGACTTCGTGCCGACCCTGGAGTCAGCGCTGGCCTTCTACCACCCCGAAGATCGTCCGCTGCTGCGCGACGCCGTGATGCTTGCGCTCGCCGACGGCACCCCGTACGCGCTGGAGCTGCGATTCACCAGCGCCTGTGGCCGGGAGCGCTGGGTCAAGACCACCGGCGAGCCGCTGTGCGCGGCGGACGGCAGCGTCTGCGGCCTGCGCGGCAGCATCCAGGACATCACCGCGCGCGTGGATGCGGACCGGGCACTGCGTGCGAGCGAGGCCCGCTTCCGCGCCATGTTCGACGCCGCGCCGGTGGGCATCGCCGTGGTCGATGCCGAGGGGTGCCCGGTGCTGACCAACCCGGCGCTGGAGCGATTCCTCGGCTATTCCGCCGCGGAGCTGCGCGGCATGAGCTTCCGCGACTACACGCACCCGGAGGAAGTCGCCTGGGACACGCAGCTCTACGCGGAGCTCGTCGCCGGCAGCCGCAGCAGCTACACCCGCGACAAGCGCTATGTCCGCAAAGACGGCCAAGTCGTCTGGGGCCGGCTCACCGTCGCGCTGCTGCACGAACCGAACGACGGCGAGGGCCGCGCCATCGGCATGATCGCCGACATCGACAAGCAGCGCGCCGCCGAGCGCGCCCGCCGCGAGGCCGAGCTGCGCTACCACGCGCTCTATGAGTCCGCCGGCGAAGGCATGAACATCATCCAGAACGGCGTGTTCACATCCTTCAACCGTGCCGCCCTGAACCTGCTCGGCTACGACGACGAGGGCGCGCTGCTCGGCAAGCAGCCGGCGGATCTGGCGCCCGAATTCCAGTCGGACGGCGAGCGTAGCATCGACAAGCAGACGCGTATCCTCGCCGCGTTGGCGGACGGCAAGGTGGAACGCTGCAACTGGGAGCACCTCTGCGCCGACGGCAGCCTCAGGCTGCTGCAATTGACCCTGATCCCCGTGGAGCTCGGCGGCGAGCCGGCCATCTTCGCCATCTGGCACGACCTCACCGAGCGGCGCGCGGCGGCGCTGCGCGAGGCGCGGGCAAAAACCGTGTTCGAGAACACCTCCGAGGGCATCATCGTCGCGGACCCGGAGCTTCGCATCGTCGCCGTGAACCGCGCCTTCACCGAGATCACCGGCTACACCGAGGACGAGGCCCTGGGCCAGACGCCGCGCATTCTCCAGTCGGGCCGCCACGACGAGAGCTTCTACCAGGCCGTGTGGGCAGCGCTGACGCGCACCGGCCAATGGCGCGGCGAGTTCTGGAACCGGCGCAAGAACGGCGAGATCTACCCGCAGCTCAGCACCATTACGGCCGTGCACGAGGCTGGCGGGCGCTTGTCGAGCTATATCGCCGTATTCGGCGATATCACCCAGCTAAAGCGCTCCGAGGAGACCCTCTACCAGCTCGCGCACAAGGACGCCCTCACCGGACTCGCCAACCGCACGCTGCTGCGCGCCCGCCTGGAGCAGTCGCTGCGCCGCGCCGCGCGCGACGGCAGTATGCTCGCGCTGCTGTTCCTGGACCTGGATCTGTTCAAAAACGTCAACGACACACTCGGCCATCCGGTGGGCGACGCCTTGCTACAAAGCGTCGCCGGCGCCATGGCCGAGCAGGTGGCGGACCGCGACAATATCGCGCGCCTGGGCGGCGATGAGTTTGTCGTGCTGCTGGAGGACATGGCCGAGCCGAACGCGGCCGCGATGCTCGCGCGCCGCCTGCTCGCCATTTTCACTAGGCCGTTCGAGGCGCAAGGGCGCGAGCTCCACATCACCGCGAGCATCGGCATCAGCGTCTTCCCGGGCGACGGCGAGGACATGGACGCGCTACTCGCCAACGCCGACGTGGCCATGTACCAGGCGAAGGAACGGGGCCGCAACACTTACCGCTTCTTCAAGCCCGAAATGACCGACGGCGCCATCGAGCGACTCAAGCTCGAGAACGCGCTGCGCGGCGCGCTCGCCCGCGACGAGCTGGCCCTGGAGTTCCAGCCCCAGGTGCGCCTCACCGACGGCACCATGCACGGGGCCGAGGTGCTGCTGCGCTGGCATCACCCGGAGCTCGGCAAGATCCCGCCGGCGCGCTTCATCCCCATCGCCGAGGAGCTCGGGCTCATCAGCGAGCTTGGCGCCTGGACCCTGGAGCATGGCTGCCGGCAGCTCGCACGCTGGGACGCGGAGGGCTTTCTGGTGCCGCGCCTGGCCGTGAACCTGTCCGTGCGCCAACTGGAGCGGTCCGGGCTCGTGGAGGAGATCGTCGCCATCCTAGCGCGCACCGGCGTCGAGCCGGACCGGCTTGAGCTGGAGGTCACCGAGTCCATGCTGATGCGCCGCGCCGAGCAGGTCATCGCCAACTTAGGCGTGCTGCGCGGCATGGGTATCACCATTGCAGTGGACGACTTCGGCAGCGGTTTTTCTTCGCTGGCCTATCTAAAGCGGCTGCCCATTCATCGGCTCAAGATCGACAAGTCCTTCGTCGACCAATTGACGCTCGACAAGAACGACGACGCCATCGCGCGCGCCATCATTGCGCTGGGCCGCGGGCTCGGGCTCGAGGTCCTCGCCGAGGGCGTCGAGACCCAAGCCCAGGCCGATTTTCTGCGCCGCGAAGGCTGCGCCGAGGCGCAAGGCTTCCTATTCGGCCGGCCGATGCCGGCCGCGGCGCTCGTTGCGAGCGCGTCGGGTAACCACCTCGCGCGGCGGCAGCGGCCATTGCCCACCTGACCCCCGTGCGGCGTTTCCCGCACTGTTGCACGCGCGGCGTCGTGGTCGTGGTCGCGGTCGTGGTCGCGGTCGCGGTCGTGGTCGTGGTCACCATCGACTGTCCGAGTTGCTGACGGGTGGACTAGTGTTGCCTGTGTCGTCGGTGTTGACTGGAGTGTTGACCTCCTCGTCAACACCGCAAGCGAGCGCGATGCACCCCTGTTTACCACGAAAGTCGCGCGCAGCGCGCGCCTTAGTCCCCATCTCCCCCTGGAAGAGGGCCGGGGTGAGGGCAACGGCCCTGGCGAGCAGCGCCTTTCATCCTCCACTTTCATCCTCCAGGGTGGCGCTGGTCGCCATGGCCGTTAGCTGCTTGTCGGAGCCAGTTGCCTGTCCCAGCCAGGCGAGCAACCAGTCGTTGGCATATGCCTTGTTCACCGCACGGGTGTTGGACAAGGCCCGGCGATCGCGGTGGGAGAACACCGCTATTGCTGCCTGACGGCGCGGCGCGCTACAGCGTCGTTGCAATCCGCCGGGCGCAGTGCAAGGGCGGTTGGCGCAGGCCAACGGTGGCCCGATCTTTCTCGACGAGACCGCCGAGATCAGCGCGGCCGTCCGGGCCAAGCTGCTGCGGGTGAGCCAGTTCTGATGGCTCGATGAGCCGACCAAGCGCGGCGGATTGCGGGCCGAGGAACACTCCCCGGCCCTCGGCCCCAGCTCAAGCGGCCCTGGCTGGCGCGTCAGGCCGTAACCCCTAGGGTCTGCTGGATCTGCCCCACCACGAGCGGATGCAGGCCGCTGGCCTGGGCGAACTGCGCGAGGTATTGCCGCTCGGCGTCGGTGTCCACCTCCACCGCGAGCAGGGAGGCTGCATAGACCTGGGCGGCGACCTCCTGGTTCGGCATTTCGGCGGCGAAGGCCTGCACGTTGAGCGGTGTTTGCATCTGCTGCATTACCCACTGCTGCATGCCCGAATCGGCGCCGCCTTCCTGCAGCTTGCCGACGATGCGCTGCATCTCGTCCGGGGAGATCTGCCCGTCCGACTTTGCGGCATTGATCATGCCCTTGAGCACGAGCTGCGCGGTGGACTCGAGCGCCTCCTGCTCGGCGGTGTTCTGCGGCGCACGCAGACCGAGCGGCACGTTACCACCGGACCACGGACCGGACTGGCCGGACTGGCCGCCCGGCATCAGGCCGCCGAGCAGTTCCGCAAGGCCGCCGCCCTGTCCGCCCGCTGCTTGGGCCTCGCCGGCGCTGGTCAGCGCCTTCATCGCCACGCCTGCAAGCACGGCCAGCATGCCGCCCTGCGCCGCCGCGCCAGTGCCGCCGCCGCTCATGAGCGAGCCGAGCACCGCGCCCAGGCCGCCGCTCTGCCCCGGCTGCTGCGCGGCGTTGCCGAGGCCGCTCTTGACGATGTCCAGAAGGCCGCCGAGCATGCCGGACATGTCAGCGGGAGTGCCGCCCATGCCGGGCGCACCACCGCCGCCCATCGCGCCCAAGCCGGTGCGCTGGAGTTGCTCTAGTGCACTGCCGATGCGGTTGCCCGCGGACGGGGCCATGGCGCTCTGCATGAAGGCGCCGACGAGGCTGCCGAAGTCGTTCATGTGCCGATCCTCTGAAAAAAAAGTGGAGACATGACAGGGGAGCGGGCGGCGTAGCTGCGCGCGCACCGGGCCGCCCCAGCCTGCGCTTTGTACCCCAGCGAGGCGCTCAGGTGTAGCGTCGGGTGGCGTCAGTCCATGTGATGTAAGCCAGGATGTCAGCCGCCGAGGCGGCGCAGCAACGCCTCGGCGGCGGGGCGCTCGGGAAACTCCCTGGTCATCAGGTTCAGCAGCAGGGCGCGTGCCTCGGCGCTGCGGTCCGCCCCGACCAGCCCTTCGGCGTAGTGATACCCGATGGTGGCGTCCGTGGGCTGTTCGCGCGTCGCCTCCTCAAGTAGCGTCAAGCCCCGTTGCACCTGGCCGGAGCGTACCAGCAGGATGCCGAGCGTATCCTTGATGGCCGGCGCTGTCGGATCGGCCCGCAGCGCCCGCTCGGCGTAGCCGAGGGCGCGCCCCGGGTCCGTCTCGCGCAGCAGCCAGGCGAGATTATTCAGCACCAGCGGGTTGGATTGGAGGGCCGCGTCCGACTCCATCAGGCCTTCGAGCAGCATCCGGCCTTCGTCCACGCGACCGACATCCACCAGCACTTCCGCAAGCATGACCTTGCCCGTGGCGTCTGCCGGGTGGCGCGCGAGCCAGTCCTCGAGCACCTGCACGGTCTCTGCCGTGGCATTGGCGGCGCGCTGAGCGTCCACCAGCTTGTGCAAGACGCCGAGGTCGTCGGGATAGTCCGCGTAGAGGTCCTGGAGCAGACGCACCGCGCCTGCTCCATCGCCGTGGGCCAGCAACAGATCGGCCTTGAGCCCCAGCAAGCGCGGAGCGTTATCGGTGGCCCCGAGGAGCCGCTGCACCAGTGCGAGCTGCTCGGATGAGCCCTTGTATTGCGCCAGCGCCCGATCGAGGGCCGAGCCCATGAGCGGGCTGCGCGGCGCCATGGCGGCCGCGGTGACCAGCGCCTCTTCCATCGCCGGGATGTTCTCCTGCTCGGCATACACCGCCGCGAGCAGGTAGTTCGGTGTGGCGCTGTCAGGTGTCTTGAGCTTGAGGGCCTGCAAGGTCTTTACGGCCAAGTCGAGGTCCCCCGCGGCGGCCTGGGCCTGGCCGAGCACCAGCATCAGCTCCGGTTCCTGCCGCATCCGTTCGGGCGCGGACTGCACCAGCGTGCGGGACTGTTCCGCCGTGCCGTGGCGCAGATAGCTTCGCGCCAGCGCGAGCCGGAAACGCGCCTCCTCCGGACGGGCATCCATCGCCGCCCGCAAGCGCTGCTCCTGGCCACGCAGGTCGCCGCCGTATTCATCGAGCTCTGCCAGCGCCAGCGTCGCCTCCACATGCCCCGGCACCGCGGTAACGACCTGCTCCAAGAGCATACGCGCCCGCTCGGGCTCCGCATCGAGAATAGCAAGCTTAGCCAGGTTCAGCGCTGCATCCGGAAACGCCGGATCGCTGTCGAGGGCCGCACGGAAGGAGGCGCGGGCATCTGCCTACGCCCCAACCGCAAGCTGCGCAAGGCCGAGCGCGTTGAGCGCATAGGAATCGGCGCGGCGCGCGCTGGCGAGCCGCTGGGCCAGCTCCAGCGCCACCTCCGCACGCTCGAGCTCAAGCAGGATCTTCACCTGCATCAGCGGTGCGGTTCGCTCCAGCGGATCGAGCGCCAAGGCCTGCTCCAACTGCACCAGCGCGGCCTCCCGCTCGCCCAGCCGATGCAGATTCTCGGCGACGGCGACGCGATACTGGGCGACATCGGGCTCGAGCTCGATGATGCGATCGAGCGGCTGCTGCGCATCCTGCCAGCGCCCCTGGCGGCCGAGCGCGCGCGCGAGACTCACCAACAGCTCGGGCTGATCCGGCTTCTGCGCGAGCGCCTTGCGCAGTAGCGTCTCGGCCGCCGCAGGGTTATGTTTTTGGAGCAGCAGCTCCGCGAGCGCGCGGTTTGCCGGCACGGAAGACGGCAACAGATCGAGGTATTTCTGCAGATAGTTGGCGGCCAGATCCAGGTTTCCACGCTCCATCTCGGCCAGCGCAGACAGGTATAGCGCGCGCAGGTTGCCGGGGTCGAACTTGAGGTAGGCAGCGAGTGACGTGAGTCCGGCCTCCAAATCCCCATGCGCCAACGCCAACGCGCCGCGTGCGAAAAAGAGACCGGGAAAGCCCGGAAACTCATCGGCGACGGCGTCGATATCCGCTGCGGCCGCGTCGAGCTTACCCAGCTCCAGCCGCGCCAACGAGCGTTTGAAGCGCGGCATCCACTTGTTGCGTCCAGCCACGATGGCCTTCACTAGCGACTCCTCGGCAGCCGCATACCGGGCCTGGGCGAAATCGACCTCGGCCAGCAGCTCCCAGGCCTGCGCAGCGCTGGGATCCTGCGCCGCTGTGCTAAGCAGGACCTGCCGGGCCTGTTCGATGTCGCCCTCGAGCAGCGCCAAGCGGGCAAGGCCGAGCTGGGCGTCGAGCTGGTTTGAAACCAGGGACAGTGCGCGGCCGTATTCGGCGCGAGCCGCCGCCGGGTCGCCGAGCCCGCGATGCGCGTCGCCCCGTAGGGCAGCGAGAGCCGCCTGGCCTGCGGGGTCCGCCACCGCGGCCACTGCAACCTCGTCCAGCACCTGCTGGTACTGCCCCAACAGCAGCAGCGCGCGTGCCAATGGCGGCAGCACGAGGGCGCGTGGGGCGCCGGCGGATTGCGCTTTCAGGAGCTCGTTCCGTGCCGCAGCCGCTTGATAGAGGTCAAGAATGACGCGCGCCAGCAGCACGCGGGCGTCGATGTCGTCCGGGGCTTTGTTCAGATGCTCCTTCAACACCAAGGTGGCCGCTGTGAGCTCGCCTTGCTGCCAATAGTCCCGCGCGCGATCGAGCTCGTCCGCAGACGCGATGGCAACGCAACACAAGGCAGCGCAGCACAAGGCGGCGCCGATCCAAGATGGAGCCAAGAGGCGTGGTCGAATCATGAAGCACTCTTTATCGGCGCGCCGCAGACGCGGCGGAAGGAAGATAGAGATCGACGCCGCGCAGCGCGACCTGCCAGCGCCGACGCAGCGTCTCTGGGGCCGACCGATGTCGCTGTGTCAAGTTGTGAATGTTATCGGATCACCCGGCCGCAAACCGAGTGTCTGATCAGCGCGTCCCTGATTGACGGCTATTTCAAGCAGCCCGAAGGCGTTCTCGTACCAGAACGCGGTCCCGGGGACGACATCCGAGAAGGTCCGCGCGCCGCGGACGCTGGCGCCTGCGACGTGCACAACAGCGTCGGCCGGGATCTCTGCGGCCACCAATCCCGACAGGCTGTTGCCGTAATGGTCGATGTAGCAGACCTTTGCCGCCGCGGCGGGCCAATCGGCGCCCTGCATCTCAGTAGGATCAATGGCCACAGCGCCCGGCAGAACCCCATTGCTGATCTGCACGGCGAGCGGTATGAAGAGGTCGCGGCCATGAAAGGTCGCGGACATGCCGCACGGGCGCCAGTGGATGCGCCAGGCCCGCGCAGCGCCGCGCTGCCGTTGCACCAGGACGCTCAAGAGCCCGTTGTCCGGGGCGAGAAACCAGTCTTTGCCGATGCGCACCGCCAAAACGCCACGCTCGCTGCCAACCCCGGGGTCGACGACGCAGACATAGAGCGTCCGCGCAGGCAGGTCACGTACCAGACCGGGCAGCAGGTAGGCCGCCAAATCCGGGCGAAATGGCACCAGGTTCGAGATCAGGTCGATGACCGAAAGGGACGGCCGCGCTGCGGCGAGCAGGAGCCGCATTTGGCCCACATACGGTCCGGTACCGAAATCGCTCAGCAGTGCCACGCACTTAGGCCTTAGCCGGCGTGGCACGCGCACGGGTTTGGGCGCTGGCGTCATCGACAACGAAAAAGGCCGGGATGACCCGGCCTTCTCTCGCCCGCGCGGGCCATGGGAGCGAGCTCCCGCCAACGCGTCAATCGTCGGCGACGTCACCGGTGCCATCGCCGACGGGACGATCCACAAGCTCGACAAAGGCCATCGGCGCGGAGTCCCCAGGGCGGAAGCCGCACTTCAAGATGCGCAGGTAGCCACCAGGACGGGCCTGGTAGCGGGGCCCAAGATCCGTGAACAGCTTGCCCACGGCGACCTTGTCGCGCAGGCGCGCAAAGGCGAGCCGACGATGATGCACGGAGTCGGTCTTGCCCAAGG
Source organism: Thiohalocapsa sp. ML1 (assembly GCF_001469165.1). GTDB lineage: Bacteria > Pseudomonadota > Gammaproteobacteria > Chromatiales > Chromatiaceae > Thiohalocapsa. The sequence continues at coordinate 150,466 of NZ_JABX01000010.1, forward strand.
TGATCAGGGGCTCCGCGACGCGCCGCAGCTCCTTGGCCTTCGGCAAGGTGGTCTTGATGAGCTCGTGACGGATCAGCGAGCTCGTCATGTTGCGAAACATCGCTTCGCGATGCGAACTGGTACGGTTGAGTTGCCTGCCGGCTTTGCGATGGCGCATGATCTTGATTCCGTTGAGTGCTGTAGCCGCGAGGTCACTTGACCATCAGCTCGTCGATGTTCTCCGGCGGCCAGTTGTCCAGACGCATGCCGAGGGACAGGCCACGGGTGGCCAGCACGTCCTTGATCTCGGTGAGAGACTTCTTGCCGAGATTCGGAGTCTTCAGCAGCTCCACCTCGGTGCGCTGAATCAGGTCGCCGATTAGGTAGATGTTTTCCGCCTTAAGGCAGTTCGCGGAACGCACCGTGAGCTCAAGCTCATCCACAGGGCGAACCAGGATCGGGTCGAACGGCGGCTCCTTCGGCGCGAACTCCGCCGGCATGTCACCGCCCGTGCTGGTCTCCAGATCGACAAAGCTCGACAACTGATCGCGCAGGATGATCGCCGCCTTCTGGATGGCCTCCTGCGGATCGATGGTGCCGTTGGTCTCCAGATCGATCACCAGTCGGTCGAGGTCCGTGCGCTGCTCGACACGCGCCGAGGGCACCTCGATGGAGACGCGGCGGACCGGGCTAAACGACGCATCAAGCGGCAGCTTGCCGATAGGCCGGTCCTCGCCGGGCTCAAGCTCCCGCTGCGTCGCCGGCACGTATCCGCGCCCGCGCTTGACGGTCAGCGTCATGCTGAGCTCGGTTTCGCCGGTCAGGTTCGCGATGAGCAATTCAGGGTTCGCGATCTCGGCGGTGTGGTCGAGGGCGATATCCGCGGCCGTCACCGGCCCGGGACCGACCTTGCTCAACGTGAACGTGGCCTCTTCGCGCCCGTTCAGCGCAATGGCGAGGTCCTTCAGGTTGAGCAGAATTTCGAGCACGTCCTGCTGCACGCCCTCAATGGTCGTGTACTCGTGCAGGATGCCCTGGATCTCCACTTCGGTGATCGCATAGCCGTCCATCGACGACAACAGGATGCGCCGAAGTGCGTTACCCAGCGTATGCCCGAAGCCGCGCTCAAGGGGCTCCATCGACACCCGAGCGCGATGCTTCGAGCCTTCGACGGCCTCCACTTTGACAATGCGCGGCTTGAGGAATCCGCTTCCGGCGTCTGCCATGTTCAAGAACCTCTGGGGATCAGACCCCTGAAAAATCTTACTTCGAGTACAGCTCGACAATCAGCGATTCGTTGATGTCGGGGGGAAGGTCGCCACGGTCGGGAACGCGCTTGAACACGCCCTTGGCCGCTTTGGTATCGACCTCCAGCCAATCCACGAAGCCGTATTGCTCGGCCAGCGCCATGGCGTTCTGCACGCGCAACTGCTTCTTGGCCTTCTCGCGGACCTCGATCTCGTCCTCCGGAGACACGCTGAAGGACGGAATGGACACCACCTTGCCGTTCACGAGCACGCCCTTGTGACTGATCAACTGCCGCGCCTCGGCGCGCGTGGAGCCAAAGCCCATGCGGTAGACGACGCTGTCGAGGCGGCGCTCCAGCAACTGCAGGAGATTCTCGCCGGTAGCGCCCTTGAGGCGCGCTGCATCCTTGTAGTAGTTGCGAAACTGCTTCTCCATGATGCCGTACATGCGGCGTACCTTCTGCTTCTCGCGCAGTTGCACGCCGTAGTCAGACAGCCGGCGCCGACGGTCCTGGGTCTGGCCAGGCACCTTTTCCATGTTGCATTTGGTTTCTAGTGCACGCGCGCGGCTCTTCAGCCCGAGGTCGACGCCCTCGCGCCGCGCTAGCTTGCAGGTCGGTCCAACGTACCTTGCCATTTCGAATGAGTCTCCGGTTAGACGCGCCGCTTCTTCGGCGGGCGGCAGCCGTTGTGGGGGATCGGGGTCACGTCGGTGATGCTGGTGACCTTGAACCCCGCGTTGTTCAGCGCGCGCACGGCGGACTCGCGTCCCGGCCCCGGTCCCTTCACGTTCACGTCGAGGTTGACGATGCCGAACTCCTTTGCAGCGGCGCCGGCGCGACTTGCCGCAACCTGTGCGGCGAAGGGCGTGCTCTTGCGCGAGCCGCGGAACCCGGAACCACCAGCCGTCGCCCAGGCGAGGGCATTGCCTTGCCGGTCCGTGATCGAGATGATCGTGTTGTTGAAGGAGGCGTGCACATGGGCAATGCCATCTGCCACCTGCTTCTTAACCTTCTTACGCTGTTTAACTTGTTTTGCCACCGAATGCTCCTGGGCGAAATCGCTTCACGGTCCGCCGAGAACCGGCGGCCTGCGCTGTATGACTGTGCTGCGCTCGGCCGTTCGCGCCTAGCGCTTGATCGGGCGGCGCGGCCCCTTTCGGGTACGCGCATTAGTGCGCGTGCGCTGCCCGCGCAGCGGCAGGCCGCGCCGGTGGCGAATGCCGCGATTGCAGCCGAGGTCCATCAGACGCTTGATGTTCATAGACACCTCGCGCCGCAGGTCGCCCTCAACGGTGTACTTGCCGATCTCGACACGCAGCCGTTCGACCTCTTCCTCGGACAAGTCCTGGATGCGCGTCGTTGCCGGCACGTTCGCGGACTCGCAAATGCGCGCGGAAAGCGTGCGGCCGACGCCGTAGATGGCCGTCAGCGCGATGACCGCGTGCTTGCGGTCAGGAATGTTGACGCCGACGATGCGGGCCATGCTGGGAACTCCTCAATCTCGCGAGCGCGAACGTAAACCGCGCAGTCTAACAATCTGTTTCGACCCCGTCAATAGAAGGGGACTCAACCCTGGCGTTGCTTGTGCCGAACATCCTTGCAGATCACGCGTACGCTGCCGTTGCGGCGAATGATCTTGCAGTGCCGGCAAATCTTCTTCACCGATGCCTGAACTTTCATTGGTTTCTCCCGGCGCTGATCGCGCCTTCGCCGCGTCGACCCATGCCGGCCGGCTCTGGTTGTTCTGTGCCTAGCCTCAGCGGGTCAGCCCCGCACCAGGCGCCTTCAGGTTGGCCTTCTTCATCAGGCCTTCGTACTGGTGCGACATCAGATGCGCCTGCACCTGCGCCATGAAGTCCATGACCACGACGACCACGATCAACAGCGACGTGCCGCCGAAGTAGAACGGGACATTCCAACCAACGATCAGGAACTCGGGCAACAGGCACACCGCGGTGATGTAGATCGCGCCGGCCGCAGTCAGCCTCGTCATCACCGTGTCGATGTAGCGCGCCGTTTGCTCTCCCGGGCGGATCCCCGGAATGAAGGCACCGGAGCGCTTCAGATTGTCGGCTGTGTCCTTCGAATTGAACACAAGCGCCGTGTAAAAGAAGCAGAAGAAGATGATCGCGGCGGCGTACAGGATGACGTAGATCGGCTCACCGGGCGAGAGCTTCGACGTGATGTCCGCAAGCCAGCGCAAGTCCTCGGACTGCCCGAACCACTGCCCGAGTGTGCCCGGGAACAGGATGATGCTGGAGGCAAATATCGGCGGGATGACGCCCGCCATGTTCAGCTTCAGCGGCAGATGGGTGCTCTGCGCGGCCATCATGCGCCGGCCTTGCTGGCGGCGCGCATAATTGACCGTGATCCGTCGCTGCCCTCGCTCCACAAAGACGACAAATGCCGTCACCCCGAGCGCGAGCGCGAACAGCGCCAGCACCGTGAGTGCGTTCATCTCACCGGTTCGCACCAGCTCTAGGGTGCCGCCGACCGCGGCGGGCAGCCCGGCGACAATGCCGGCGAAGATGATCAACGAGATGCCGTTGCCGATGCCTCGCTCGGTGATCTGTTCGCCCAGCCACATCAGGAACATGGTTCCGGTGACCAGCGACACGGCCGCCGTGAACACGAACGCGAAGCCCTGCATGACCACGAGCGGCGAGCCGCCGGCCGTCTGCCCCTGCAGCGCAAACGAGATGCCAATGGCCTGGAAGGTCGCCAGCACTACAGTGCCATAGCGCGTGTATTGCGTGATCTTGCGCCGCCCTGACTCACCTTCTTTCTTGAGCTGCTCCAACTTCGGGATCACCGCCGCCATCAACTGCATGATGATGCTTGCCGAAATGTACGGCATGATCCCAAGCGCGAGAATGCTCGCGCGCTCCAGCGCGCCACCCGAGAACATGTTGAACATGTCCAGGATGGAGCCCTGGTTCTGATCGAACAGGATCGCGAGGGCCTCCGGGTTGACGCCGGGAACCGGGATGAAGGTCCCAATCCTGTACACGAGCAGCGCCCCGAGCACGAACAGCAGACGCTGACGCAGTTCGGTGAGCCTGCCCATGCCGCCGAGGGACTGCATGGCCGATGTGCTGCTCTTAGCCATAGGTGTGAGCTGGACTCCTGGAGTCTCCGTCGCACGCGCGTGCGCGCCGTGGGTGACCGCGATCCGAGGCCTGAGGCGTCACTCCTCGACGCTGCCGCCGGCCGCCTCGATGGCGGCCTTCGCACCGACCGTGACGCCGACGCCGCGCACCTTCACCGCCCGCTTCACCTCGCCGGACTTGATGATCTTGACGCGCTTGATCGACTTGCCAATGACGCCGGCGGTCCGCAGCGTGTCGAGCGTGACCTCGTCGCCGTCCACCGCTGCGAGCTCGCTCAAGCGGACCTCCTCGCGGGTGGCTGCCTTACGAGACGTGAAGCCCACCTTCGGCAGTCGGCGCTGCAAGGGCATCTGACCACCCTCGAAGCCCACCTTGTGAAAGCCGCCCGCGCGGGCCTTTTGGCCCTTGTGGCCGCGTCCGGCGGTCTTGCCGAGGCCGCTGCCAATGCCACGGCCAACACGCTTGCGCGCCGGGCGGCTGCCCGCGGCCGGTTTCAAATCGTTCAAGTGCATGTCAGCTCTCCGTGACCTCGCGCACCATGTACGAGACCTTGTTCAGCATGCCGCGCGTGGCCGGGGTGTCTTCAACCTCGACCACTTGGTGGATGCGCCGAATGCCGAGGCCACGCACACAGGCCTTATGTGTATCGAGACGCCCGTGCAAGCTCTTGAAGAGCTGCACACGCATGGTGGCCTTGCCCGCGTCGCTCATGACAAGATCTCCTCGACGGTCTTGCCGCGCTTCGCCGCCACATACTCGGCGTCCACCATGTTGGTGAGGCCGTTGATGGTGGCCCGCACGACGTTCATGGCGTTGTTGGTGCCGATGCACTTGGCAAGCACGTTCTGCACGCCGACCACCTCGAACACCGCGCGCATGGCGCCGCCGGCGATGATGCCGGTACCCTCGGATGCCGGCTGCATGTACACATGCGCGGCACCGTGATGGCCCACCAGCGGATACTGCAGCGTGGCGCCCTTGAGACGGACGTCGATCATGTTCTTGCGCGCGGATTCCATGGCCTTCTGAATGGCCACGGGCACCTCACGCGCCTTGCCGGTGCCGAAGCCGACGCGGCCCTTGCCGTCTCCGACCACGGTCAGGGCACCGAAGCCGAAGACTCGCCCGCCCTTAACGACCTTCGCGACCCGGTTGACGGAGATCAGCTTTTCGAGCAGGTCGTCGCCTTCCGGCTTGGGATTGAATGCTGCCATTGGCGCTTACCTAAAACTTGAGTCCGTTTTCCCGCGCCGCATCGGCCAGGGCCTTAACGCGACCGTGATACTTGAAGCCGGAGCGGTCGAAGCTGACCTGCTCGACACCCGCCGCACGGGCGCGCTCGGCCACGATCTTGCCGATGGCGGCAGCCGCGCTGACGTTGCCGGAGTGTCCCTCGGCCGTCTGTCGGTACTCCTTGTCCAGCGTTGAGGCGCTGGCGACAACGTGATTGCCGTCCGGCGAGATGATCTGCGCATAGATGTGCCGCGGCGAGCGAAACACACAGAGCCGATGCGCAGCGAGCTCGCGGATCTTGGCCCGGGTGCGCGTGGCGCGCCGCAGGCGTGCTTGTTTCTTGTCCATCGCTGACACCCCTACTTCTTCTTCGCTTCTTTGCGCATGACCTGCTCATCCGAGTAGCGCACGCCCTTGCCCTTGTACGGCTCCGGCGGGCGGTAACGGCGGATCTCGGCGGCTACCTGCCCCACGCGCTGCTTGTCGGCACCGCGGACGATGATCTCCGTCGGCGACGGCGTTTCCACCTCGATGCCCTCGGGCACCGGGAAATCCACCGGATGCGAGAAGCCGAGCGACAGGCTCAGCACCTTGCCCTTGGCCTGGGCGCGATAGCCGACGCCCACCAGGTTGAGCTTGCGCTCGAAGCCAGTGGCGACACCGGTGATCATGTTGTTCAGCAGCGCGCGCGTGGTGCCCGCCATGGCCCAATGCTCGCCGCTGTCGTTGGCCGGTGCGACCTTGACGACGCCGTCGTCGAGCGCCACGGACACCGTGTTGTGCACATGCCAGGCCAGCGTGCCCTTCGGGCCCTTGACCGCAAAATCCTGACCGCTGATCGTCACGTCCACGCCGGACGGGAGCTTGATCGGCGACTTGGCAACTCTAGACATGCCGACCCCCGCTTAAGCGACGTAGGCGATGATCTCGCCGCCGTGGCCCGTTTGCCGGGCCGCGCGGTCGGTCATCAACCCCTGAGATGTGGAAACGATCGCGATGCCGAGCCCGGCCCACACCCGGGGCAGCTCGTCGCAACCGCGGTAGATGCGAAGGCCCGGCTTGGACACGCGGGTCAGTTGCTCGATGACGGGCTTGCCACGGTAGTACTTGAGGCGAATCTCAAGCTGCGCCTTGCCGCCGTCCTCGTGGACGGAGAAGTCGCTGATATAGCCCTCGTCCTTGAGCAGGACCGCGATAGCCTTTTTCTGCTTTGACGACGGCATGCGAATAGTGACCTTGCCGCGCGTCTGGCCGTTGCGGATATGCGTCAGCATGTCCGCAATGGGATCCGACATACTCATTGTATTCCTCCAGGGTCAGGCCACCGATGCCGGCGCGATACCCGTTCGAGTCAGGGTGCCGGGCGCCGCTGCGACCTGCACCATTTCCGTTGCCCGCCGAGACGGACCCAATCAATCAGTTACCAGCTCGCCTTGACCACGCCCGGCACGTCGCCACGCATGACCGCTTCGCGCAGCTTGTTTCGGGACAGGCCGAACTTGCGATAGACGGCGTGCGGGCGCCCGGTCATGCGGCAGCGCCGCTGCTTGCGCGCCGGGCTCGCATCACGGGGCAGCTTCTGCAGGCCGATGACGGCGGCGTCGACCGCCTCCGGCTCTGCCGTGCGATCGTTGATGACGGCCTTCAGTCGCTCCCGCTTGCCGGCGTACTGCGCCGCGATGCGTGCACGCTTGACCTCGCGCGCGATCATGCTCTTCTTCGCCATGTCTCGACCCTATGTCCGAAACGGAAAATTGAACGCAGCCAACAGGGCTCGGCCCTCTTCATCGGTGCGCGCGGTGGTCGTGATGGTCACGTCGAGGCCGCGGATCGCATCGATCTTGTCGTAGTCGATCTCCGGGAAGATGATCTGCTCACGCACGCCTATGGAGTAATTGCCACGACCGTCGAATGCCTTCGGGCTCAAGCCGCGGAAGTCCCGAATACGGGGGATGCCGATGCTGATCAGCCGATCAAGGAACTCATACATCCGCTCGCGGCGCAGGGTGACCTTGCAACCGATCGGCCAGCCCTCGCGAATCTTGAACCCGGCGACGGACTTGCGCGCCTTAGTCACGATCGGCTTCTGCCCGGAGATGCGCGTCAGGTCGCCGACTGCATTCTCCATGATCTTCTTGTCGTTAATCGCTTCGCCGACGCCCATGTTGAGCGTGATCTTCACCAGCCGCGGCACCTGCATCACGCTCTTATACGCGAAGTGCTCCTGTAGCTGCGGGACGATCTGTTCCTGATATTGCGTAGCCAGTCTGGACATAACAGCTCAACTCAAACGTCGACGACTTCGCCGTCGGACTTGAAAACACGCACCTTGCGACCGTCGCCGAGCACCTTGAAACCGACCCGGTCGGCAGCGCCCTTAGCCGGGTTGTAGAGCCCGACGTTGGACACGTGCAGCGGCATCTCCTTGTCCATGATGCCGCCAGCGACGCCCCGCTGCGGGTTCGGCTTCTGATGCTTCTTGGCGATATTGACGTTCTCCACCACGAGGTGCTCGACGTCCAACACACGCAGCACGGTGCCCCGCTTACCCTTGTCCTTGCCGGCGATGACCATCACGTCATCGCCTACCTTGATCTTGCGCATAGCTCTCTAAACCTGGTTCGCCGACCGCTTTGGTGCTCACAGCACCTCGGGGGCAAGGGAGATGATCTTCATGAATCGCTCACCACGCAGCTCACGTGTCACCGGCCCGAAGATGCGGGTACCGATGGGCTGCAGTTGGTTGTTCAGCAGCACCGCGGCGTTGCCGTCGAAGCGAATCAGCGAGCCGTCGGGTCGGCGCACGCCTTTGCGTGTGCGCACGACAACGGCGTTGAACACATCGCCCTTCTTCACCTTGCCGCGCGGGATCGCATCCTTGACCGTCACTTTGACGATGTCGCCGATGTTCGCGTAGCGCCGATGGGAGCCGCCCAGGACCTTGATGCACATGACCGCACGTGCACCGCTATTGTCCGCGACCCCGAGGCGGGTTTGCATTTGAATCATGGTCTGGACCTACCTCAATAAATGTCCCATGGCGCGTGCGCCCGGATGACGTCCGCGCAATACGGTCGCGGCGCCGGCAATCAGCGCGCCTTGTCGACGACTTCAACGAGCCGCCAGCACTTGGTCTTCGACAGCGGCCGACACTGCTCGACACGGACCCAGTCGCCGTTGTTGCACTCGTTCTCCGCATCGTGTGCGTGCAGCTTCGTGGAACGACGAATGAATTTGCCGTACAGCGGGTGCTTGACCCGCCGCTCCACCAGCACCGTGATCGTCCGGTCCATGGCATTGCTCACCACACGTCCGGTGACGATGCGGTTGCTAGTCTGCTCGGACATGTCTGTATCGTCTGTCATCGCCGTCCCACTCGGTTCGCTATCTTCGCTCACTGGCTGCCACCCGTGCCCGTCGGCTGTTCGGCCATCACGGTCTTGATGCGTGCGATCTCGCGGCGCGGCACCTTGAACCGGGACGGCCGGCTCAACTGACCATTGCCTTTCTGCATACGCAGATTGAACTGCTCCCTGAGCAGCTCCAGCAATTGCTTCTGAAGATCCTCGTGGGCTCGCCCGCGCAATTCTGCCGCTTTGCTCACAGCACCGTCCTCTTCTCAAACGTCGTCTGCACCGGCAGCTTCGCCGCCGCGAGCCGGAACGCGTCGCGGGCCATCTCTTCGGTGACGCCCTCGATCTCGTAGAGCATCTTGCCCGGCTGCACCAGTGCGACCCAGTACTCGACGTTACCCTTGCCTTTGCCCATGCGCACTTCCAAGGGCTTCTTGGAAACCGGCTTGTCGGGGAACACGCGAATCCACAACTTGCCGCCACGCTTCACCTTGCGCGTGATCGCACGTCGAGCGGCCTCAATCTGGCGCGCCGTGAGGCGACCGCGATCGACCGCCTTCAGGCCGTATTCGCCGAAGGACACCTGGTTGCCGCTCTGCGCCAGACCCCGGTTGCGGCCCTTGTGCTGCTTGCGGAACTTGGTTCTCTTGGGTTGCAACATGCGTCAGCCCCTCCGCGCGCTGCGCTTCTCCGCCGGCTGCGGCTCCTCGGGCATGCCCTCGAAGACCTCACCGCGGAAAACCCACACTTTCACGCCAAGCACGCCGTAGGTCGTACGTGCCTCGGCGAACCCGTAGTCGATATCGGCGCGCAGCGTGTGCAATGGCACCCGGCCCTCCCGATACCACTCCGAGCGCGCAATCTCGGCGCCGTTCAAGCGACCCGCGATATTGACGCGAACACCGCCGGCGCCGGCGCGCATCGTCGACTGCACGGCCCGCTTCATGGCGCGGCGAAACATGATACGCCGCTCCAACTGCTGGGCGATGCCCTCGGCCACCAACTGTGCGTCGAGCTCCGGCTTGCGGATCTCCTCGATGCTGATGTGCACCGGGACACCCATGCGCTCGGAGACCTCGGCGCGCAGCTTGTCGATCTCTTCGCCCTTTTTGCCGATCACGACACCCGGGCGCGCAGTGTGAATCGTGATATGCGCGTTCTTTGCCGGACGGTTGATCTGGATCCGGCTCACCGACGCCGACGCGAGCTTCTTCTTCAGAAAGCTGCGCACCTCGATATCGGTGTTCAGGAAATTGGCGTAGTCCTTCGTGTCGGCATACCAGGTGGACGTCCAGTCCTTGACGATGCCGAGGCGAATGCCCGTCGGATTAACTTTCTGTCCCATAGCTTTCTGCCACTTAGCCTTCGGCCACAGTCACGCTGATGTGACTGGTCCGCTTGAGGATGCGCGACGCGCGGCCCTTGGCCCGGGCGCGAATACGCTTCATGGTCGGCCCTTCATTGACCTGTACCGCGATGACCTTCAGCTCGTCGACATCGGCACCCTCGTTGTGCTCGGCGTTGGCGATTGCCGACTCAAGCACCTTCTTAAGCAGCGGTGCTGCCTTCTTGGTGCTGAATTGCAGGTCGTTGAGGGCGCGCTCCACGTGCAGGCCACGGATCTGGTCAGCGACCAGCCGGGCCTTCTGCGCAGAGATGCGCGCGTATTTCAGTGTTGCCACCGCTTGCATGACTGTTCTCCCGGCGCGTCCTGGATCAGCGCTTCTTGGCCTTGCGGTCGGCGGCATGGCCGCGGAAGGTCCGCGTCAGCGCGAACTCACCGAGCTTGTGCCCGATCATGTTCTCGTTGATCAACACGGGCACGTGCTGCCGCCCGTTGTGCACGGCGATGGTGAGGCCCACCATCTCCGGCAGAACCATGGAGCGCCGTGACCACGTCTTGATCGGGCGCTTGCTGTTCTGCGCCACCGCATCGGACACCTTCTTCGCCAGATGGTGGTCGATGAATGGCCCCTTTCTAATTGAACGTGGCACTGACTCGATCCTCGAAACTGTCGTTACTTGCGACCGCGGCGACGCACAATCATGCCGTCGGTACGCTTGTTCTTGCGGGTCTTGTAACCCTTGGTCGGCACGCCCCAGGGCGTGACCGGGTTACGGCCGCCGGAGGTCCGGCCCTCGCCACCGCCGTGCGGATGGTCGACCGGGTTCATGACGACACCGCGCACCGTCGGGCGCACACCACGCCAACGCGACGCACCCGCCTTGCCGAGCTTCTGCAGGCTGTGCTCGCCGTTGCCGACGGTGCCGATGATGGCCCGGCATTCGGTGTGCACCTTCCGCATCTCCCCGGAACGCAGGCGCAGCGTTGCGTGGTTGCCTTCGCGGGCCACGAGCTGCACCGAGGTCCCTGCGGAGCGCGCGAGTTGGGCGCCTTTGCCCGGGCGAAGCTCGATGCCATGCACCTCCGTGCCGACGGGGATGTTACGCAGCGGCAGGCAATTGCCGACCGCAATGGGCGCCGTCTCGGAGGCGATGACGGTATCGCCCGCCTTCAGCCCCTTCGGCGCCAACACATAGGCCCATTCGCCGTCCGCGTACTTGAGCAGAGCCAGGTGTGCGGAACGGTTCGGGTCGTACTCGAAGCGCTCGACGGTCGCCGGGATGTCCTGCTTGCGGCGCTTGAAGTCGACGATGCGGTAGCGCTGCTTGTGCCCGCCGCCCTGATGGCGGACGCTGACGCGGCCGGCGTTGTTGCGCCCGCCGGTGCGCGTCTTCTTCTCCACCAGTTGCCGCATCGGCTCGCCCCGGTATAGGTCGGGGTTGGTCACCTTGACCATAAACCGCCGCCCGGGCGACGTGGGTTTCATTTTTGCGATTGCCATCTCTGCCTACCCCTGTGCGACGCAGCTCAGGCGCCGCCGCCGAAATCGATGTCTTGCCCGGGCTTCAGGCGGACGTATGCCTTGCGCCAATCCGAGCGGCAACCGCCGCGGGACCCAAAGCGCTTGCGCTTGCCCTTCACGTTCAGCACGCGGACGTTGTCCACCTGCACCTCGAACAGGAGCTCAACGGCGCGCCCGATCTCGTGCTTGGTCGCGTCGGTGGTCACCCGGAAGACATACTGGCCATTGTTGTCGGCGGCGAGCGTCGACTTCTCCGAGATGACGGGCCCCAAGAGCACCTTCATCAAGCGTTCCTGATTCATGCGAGGCGCTCCTCCAGGCGATGCAGCGCGGCTTCGGTGATCAAAAGCTGCGAGAAACCGATGAGGCTCACCGGATCGACGGTCGCTGCTGTGGCCACGTCCACGTGCGGCAGGTTACGGGCCGCCAGCAAGAGCGCGTCGGTCGGCGCTTCAACGACGATCAGCACATCGGTGAGGCCGAGCTCAACGAGCTTCGCCTTCAGCGCCTTGGTCTTGGGCTCCTCGATGCCGAGGTTCTCCGCCACGTGAATGCGGCCTTGACGCGACAGCTCCGACAGGATCGAGCGCACCGCGCCGCGGTACATCTTGCGGTTGACCTTCTGCGCGTAGTTCCGCGGTTCCGCGGCGAAGGTCTTGCCGCCGGTGCGCCACAGCGGGCTGCGCGTGGTGCCCGCACGAGCGCGACCGGTGCCCTTCTGGCGGAAGGGCTTGGCGCCGCCGCCACTGACCGCGGAGCGGTTCTTTTGCGCCTTGGTGCCGGCACGCGCGCCCGCCAGATAGGCCGTGACGACCTGGTGTACGAGCGCCTCGTTGTAATCGACGCCGAAGATCGAGTCGGATACCTCGACCGTCACGCCATTCGCTGCGTTGAGTTGCATCTCGCTCAGCCCTTGTTCTTCTGCTTGACGGAGGGCAGCACGATCAGGCGACCACCGGCGGGACCGGGAACGGCCCCCCGCACCAGCAGCAGGTTCCGCGCCGCATCGACGCGGACGATCTCCAGGTTCTGCTGGCAGCGGTCCACGTTGCCGTGCTGGCCCGCCATGCGCTTGCCCTTCCAGACGCGCCCCGGCGTCTGGCACTGACCGATCGAGCCCGGCGCACGGTGCGACAGCGAGTTGCCGTGCGTGCGGTCCTGGCCGCTGAAGTGATGCCGGCGGATGGCGCCGGAGAAGCCGCGCCCCTTGGTGACGCCACGTACATCCACCTTCTGTCCGGCCTCGAATACGCCGACGCCGAGCTCCGCGCCTGGCGCGAGGTCGTCACCGACGCCGTCTTCGAGCCGGAACTCGCGCAGGCTGTCGCCGGCCTCGACCCCGGCCTTCGCAAAGTGGCCGGCCATCGGCTGGGTTACCCGCGACGGACGCCGCGAGCCCGCCGTGACCTGGACGGCGCGGTAGCCGTCCGTCTCCTCCGTGCGCACCTGCGTGACACGATTCGGCGCCACCTCAATGACGGTGACGGGAATGCTCGCCCCGTCGTCACCGAAGATGCGCGTCATGCCCGCTTTGCGCCCGATCACTCCAATGCTCATGTCTGCTATCCCGATTCGCGCCCGGGTCTGTAAGCCCGGCGCTCTGGTTCAGTCTTCAGCCGAGGCGGATGGACACGTCCACGCCGGCGGCGAGGTCCAGCTTCATCAACGCATCCACGGTCTTGTCGGTCGGATCGACGATGTCCATCAGCCGCTTGTGGGTGCGCAGCTCATACTGATCGCGCGCGTCCTTGTTGACGTGCGGCGAGATCAGGATCGTGTAGCGCTCGTGCTTTGAGGGCAGCGGCACGGGGCCGCGCACCTGTGCACCGGTGCGCTTTGCGGTGTCGACGATCTCGCGCGCTGACTGGTCGATCAGCCGGTGGTCGAACGCCTTGAGACGAATACGAATACGTTGGTTGGCCATAGTCGTGACTTATTATCCTTAGGCGATGA
>NZ_JABX01000011.1 GCF_001469165.1 Thiohalocapsa sp. ML1
AGTTGCTTCAAGGACTCTAGCGAGGCTTCGCCTCAGACCGACGAGTCGTGTTCATCGCTATCGAAATCGCTATCGGGATCGGTTGGCACTCCGTTCGATTTCGATCCCGATCCCGATCACCGATCCCGACGCACCGCGCGAGTCCGACGCCCCGTCGAAACCTGACTCATCTGCACGCATTCGGCGCCGTCACGGCGACGCCCTAGCGCGACACGAACTTCGCCACGGCGCGCGCCAGCGCGTCGGGCGCCACCGGCTTGGTCAGGAAGGCGTCCATCCCCGCCGCGAGACAGCGCTCCTTCACGTCTTCGGCGGCGTTCGCGGTCAGCGCGACAATCGGTAGCCGCCGCTCGGCGTCCTCCTTATCGCGCACCCGGCGGGTGAACTCGATGCCGTCGATCTTCGGCATGCGCAGATCGATGAAGGCAAGGTCAAAATCCGCCCGCCGCACCGCGTCCAGGGCCTGCTGGCCATCGGCGACCAGCGTCACGGCCACGGCTTGTTCCCTGAGCAGGGTGGCGATCACCGTCGCGGCGATGTCGTTGTCCTCGGCGACCAGCACCCGTGGCGCGTCCGGGGCCGGCTGTGGCATTGGGAGCGCCGATACGCTGTCGGCGTCCGCGTCGCTCGGCCGCGGTGCCGCCGCTGCATCCTCTAAGTCCGCTGCATCCTCTGCATTCTCTGTCGTCGCCACGCATCCTTCGTGCGCAGCCCGCCGGCTTGCCAATGCCGTTGCCACCGCATCGATGAGATCCTCGCGCAGGAAAGGCTTGGTCAGGCAATATCGGCAATGCGCGGCTAGGGCGTCGCGGCGCTGGCCGTAGATCAGGAGCAGGTAAGGAATGCCCGGGCGCAGCAGGCGGTGGAAGCTCTCAAGCAGCTCGGGCAAATTGATGGGCTCGGGGCTGTCCGCGACAATGAGCAGATCGATGTCGCCGGCGCGCTGCATCAGGGCGCCGAGGCGGCCGATGTCGCGCTCCGCGAAGCACTGCATGCCGAGGTCGCGACAGGTGGCGTGGATGATCTCCCGTTGCGCCGCGTTGCGCTCGTAGATCAGCACCCGGCAGCCATCGAAGCGCGGTCGTGGCGCCGGCGACGGGGCCGGGCAGTCCTGGCCCAGCAGCGGCAGCCAGACGCGAAAGCAGGTGCCGCGGCCGGGCTCGCTGTCCACGGCGATGTCGCCCTGCATGAGGCGGATCAGGTCCCGGGCGATGGTGGTGCCGAGGCCGGTGCCGCCGTAGCGGCGCGTGGTGGAGTCGTCCGCTTGGCGGAAGCTCTCGAAGATGAGATCGAGCTTGTCCCGCGAGATACCGATGCCCGTATCCGCCACCTCCAGCAGCACGCCGACGCGCCCGTCCGGTGCCGGTGTTGCGGCGACGCTGGCGCGCACGACGACCTCGCCGCGCTCGGTGAACTTGACGGCGTTGCCGATCAGGTTGAACAGGACCTGGCGCAGGCGCAGGGCATCGCCGACGACCCGTGCCGGGATGTCCGGGGAGACGTCGCAGACGAGGTCGAGCCCCTTTGCCAGGGCCTGCGTGTGTATGATCTCGCAGACCTCCATCACGGGCTCACGCAGATCGAAGGTACTGTGCTCCAGCAGGAGCTTGTTCGCGTCGATTTTGGATAGGTCCAGGATGTCCCCGATCAGCGCCTGCAGCATGCTCGCGGAGCTCGCGATGGCGTCCAGGTACTCGCGCTGCTGCGTGTCGAGCCGGGTGCGGCGCAGCAGGTTCGCCATGCCGAGCACGCCCGTCAGCGGCGTGCGCAGCTCGTGGGTCATGTTGGCGAGGAAGGCGCCCTTCGCCTGGTCGGCACGCTCGGCCGCATTGCGCGCCTCGCGCAGCTTGACCAGCAGGGAGTCCTGGTACAGCGGCAGCAGCACCAGGACGAGGAGCCGAAACACCGCGTCCGTGGGGCTCTGCGTCCAGCCGCCGAGCACCGCCAGCGTCACGTTGTAGGACACGACAGCGGCCCCCGCGGCGACGGCCAAGTGCAGGCGCCCGTAACGCGTGCCGGCGGAGATGAAGATCCAGATGTAGACGAGATAAAACGGGCTGCCCGGATCGCCCGTGAGGAAGATCGCGAGGCTGACGGCAAGGGTGTCGAAAAAGAGCGTTGCGAAGCGCCGCGCTTCCCAGACCGGGCGGACCAGAACGCTCAGCAGGATGCTGGCATACAGAACCAGATAGACCGAGAACAGCGACAGAAAGGCGGCATAGTCGACCGCGAACACGTCCAACTGTGCAGCGATGCCGATGTAGAGCAGCCCGAACAGCCAGAGGCCGATGCGCACAACGGCGGACTGGAACTCGGGGTTGGCCCGCAGCGCGGGCGGGATGCGGCGGATCTGGAACATGGCGGGCTCCCTTCGTGCGGTCGGCCGGTGGCGGCCGGCGTCAAGGTCCAACGGCCTGGATGCCGTGATATATTAGAACTCCTGCATTTTTTCAGCGCTTCGACACCGGCCCCGTGCGCTTGAGCTTAGACACAAGTCCCCAGGTGGGGCTGGTGCTGCGCTGGTGTCGCGTGATAACCGCAGACCGGCCCGAGCGCCGGCGCCACACCTCATAAGACGGGGAGCCCACACAATGTCAAAGAAGCATCCTGTCGTTGCCGTCACCGGTTCCTCCGGCGCCGGCACGACCACGGTCAAGCGCGCCTTCGAGCACATTTTCTATCGCGACGGCATCAATTCCGCGGTTATCGAGGGCGACAGCTTCCACCGCTACGACCGCCAGGAAATGAAGGCCGAGATGGCGCGCGGCGCCGACGAGCATCAGAATCTGAGCCATTTCGGGCCGGAGGCCAACCGCTTCGATCTGCTGGCAGAGCTCTTCGCGACCTACGGCGAGTCCGGCGGCGGCAAGAAGCGCTACTACATCCACAGCCAGGCCGAGGCCGATCACCACAACGCGCGCCTAGGCACCAGCTTGGAGCCCGGCCAGTTTACGCCCTGGGAAGATGTGCCCGCGGGCACCGATCTGCTCTTCTACGAGGGCCTGCACGGGCTCGTCGTCACCGAAGAGGTGGATGTCGCCCGGCACGTTGACCTCGGCGTCGGCGTCGTGCCCATTGTGAACCTGGAGTGGATTCAGAAAATCCACCGCGACAACCTTGAGCGCGGCTACTCCGCCGAGGCCATCGTCGACACCATCATGCGCCGGATGCCGGACTACATCCGCCACATCACGCCCCAGTTCTCGCTGACCGACATCAACTTTCAGCGCGTGCCGACAGTTGACACGTCCAACCCGTTCATCGCCCGCGACATCCCGACCCCGGACGAGAGCTTCGTCATCATCCGCTTCAAGGAGCCCGAGGCGCTGGATGTAGACTTCCCGTACCTGCTCAGCATGATCCACGACTCCTTCATGTCGCGCCGCAACACCATGGTGGTGCCCGGCGGCAAGATGGGCTTCGCGATGGAGGTCATCCTCCAGCCCATCATTGAGCGCATGATGGATGCTCGCCACGTCTGAACCCGCGTCGCCGCCGCCGCGGGCCAGCCGGCCCGCGGCGCTCACCGGTCCAATCGGGACCGTTCTCGGCATTTCCCCCCAAGGCTGCACGGTCTGCCGACGCCGTTCGCCTTATGCCGTCAGTAAACTGATGCAGATCACTGCGAGGAACGGTTCATTAACAAGTTACTCGTCGGCCCCCACCTGAAATCTCCGCTATCTGCGCTAACTCTATGATTTGGTAACCGGCTAGCGCGAGTATCTCGGCTGACGATCGCGGAGGGGTGACAGGATGGGTACGTTTGCAGGCTACGGTGCGGAGCACGAAAAGACGATGCGTTTGTACTGCGCGTCGCTGCCGGAGGACCACCGCCGACGCTATGCCGCGATTGAAGCACTGAAGATCGGGCGCGGCGGCATCATGTATGTCGCGACCGTCTTGGGCATGAGTCGGCGCACCATTTACACCGGCATCCGCGAGCTGGCGGCGATGGACCTGGGCGACGGCTCGCCGCCGCAGCGCCCGAGCGGTGACCCGCAGCGCATTCGCCGCCGCGGCGGCGGGCGGCCGAAGGCCGGCGCGCGCCAGCCGGGCCTGAAATCGGCCTGCGAGCCGATCCCGGAGGCGCACGGCACCGGCAATCCGACCGATCCGGATGTGGCTTGAACCCACCTCAGGCCGATGTACTTGGCGGCCGAGTTGGTGCGGTGCGGTTGAATGGAACTGCCTCGTCGACGCCCGCGACGTCAATCCGTGATGGGTGTAGCTCGTTTGGGCGTGTTACCGGGCTTCTTCGCCTCGGCGGTCTGAGCTGCTGTCACTCCTTGCTCCTTCATACCTGTGCTCGGATGAGCGGATCGTTCAGCGATTGGAGTGTGTTGCTGCTTAGGTGGCGGCATTGCTCCTTGGTTTGGGTCTTCAAGCTCTCCGCGCCAGCGTCCTAGAGCTTGCCGGCACTGAACACGGCGTTCAGCACAGTCGGCGCGTGCGGACTTTTCTGCCAGCGCTGGCCGACCGAGGTCGGCAGCCCACCCATCTTTGACCGGGCGCATGGCATCCCGCGGCGCGAAACGCTAGCTTGGCAGTGCCTGCTGGGCTGGCCGCGTTTCGACCGATAGCGCCAGTTGAAAGAAACGAGCGCTAAGAGCTCGATGCAAGGCATTTACCATGGAGACACCGGTGGAAGCAAAAGTCCGAGCCATGGCGCGAACGAGAAGCACGGCTGTGATGTTCGCGACCCTCCTGCTGTTCTGGCTCATGTTGATAGGCAACCTGACGCTCGATGCCCTCATCGTCGGTGTCCTCGCCTCCCTGGTCATCGCGGTTCTGTACCCCAACGGCATCTCTTTCTTTACCGAGCTGCGCGCGACGCCCGAGGCCTTCGTGGCGGGCTTGCGATACTACGGTTACTTTTTCAAAGAGCTGGTGAAGTCCAACCTCAGGCTCACCGCCATCGTTCTGTCCCCATCGCTGCCGATCAGGCCAGGCATTGTCAAGGTGCGCACGCGCCTGAGGAGCCGGATGGGACGCCTGATGCTCGCCAACTCGATCACCCTTACGCCGGGCACCCTGACCGTCGAGATGGACAGCGAGTGGTTGTATGTCCATTGGACCAACGTCGAATCCGACGACATTGAGGCGGCGACCGGCGCGATTGTCGCCGGGTTCGAGCGCTATCTTGAGGTCATTTATGGCTGACGTTCTGGTCTATCTCGCCGCGACGCTGGCGGGGGTGGCGTTCGTGCTCGCGTTGATCCGCTTCATCCTCGGCCCGAGCTCTGCCGACCGCATCATCGCCTTCGACTCCCTGACCATCATCAGCATAACCGGAATCGTCCTGGTGGCGTTGGCCGAGGGACGGGGCATTTATCTCGATGTCGCTCTGGTCTACGCGCTGCTGTCCTTCCTCGGGGTGATCGTCGTCGCCCGCTACATCGAACGGGGGTTTTGATGTCGTCGCTGCTTGCCGTCGTCGGCGGCATCCTGCTGGTTGGCGGCACGGCCTTCCTGCTGTTCGGCGCGATCGGGCTGGTGCGCATGCCCGACGCCTACAACCGGCTCCAGGCTGGAACCAAGACGACGACGCTTGGCACCCTGCTGAGCCTCGCCGGGGTGGCCTGCCTGCACCCGGAATGGGCCTTGAAGCTGCTGCTGATCGGCATCTTCCTGCTCTTCACCAACCCACTGTCGTCGCAGGTCCTCGCCCGCGCGGCCCACCGCATCGGCGTGAAGAAGGCCCCGCAGACCGTCGTCGATCGGCTTGAGGAAGACCTGGCCGAAAAAGATCTAGGAGCAAGACCATGACCCCAATGCTGATCGGGATGTCGCTGCTCCTGGCCGTGACCATGGTGGTTGCGGGGGTGCTCGCGACGCGGCCGAGCCAAGCCTTGTCGATCTCGATTCTGGCTGCCGGCCTCGTGAGCCTGCTGGCCTCGGTCCAGTTCCTGCTGCTGGCCGCCCCGGATGTGGCGATGACCGAGGCGGCGATCGGCAGCGGACTCACCACCTTCCTGTTCTTCTTCGTCCTCGGACGGATCCGCGGAGGTGATCGTGATTAGGCGCCTGTTCGTCATCCTGCTGCTGCTGGGGCTCGGCGGCGTCTTCGCCGGGCTGGTCGCTGGCTACAGCCCCGATGACACACTCAATCTCACAGCGCGTTATTACGCCGATCACACCGCTCAGGACATCGGCGCGGCGAACATCGTCACCGCCATCATCGTCACCTACCGTGGGCTCGATACCCTGGGCGAGGTCACCGTTCTATTCCTGACCGCGGCCATCGTCGGGCTGGTACTGGCCCAGAGCCGCCGCAAGGCCGATGCGCCCCAGCGGCCGCTGCCACCCTCAGGAGAACTGCTGACCACGGGCACACGCCTGCTGGTGCCGCTGATCCTTCTGCTCGGCGTCTACGTCTTCGTCAACGGCCACCTGACCCCGGGCGGCGGATTCCAAGGTGGGGCCATCCTGGCCTCAGCCGTCTTGATGCTGCTACTGACTGATCCGCTGCTGCGGATCGGCCACGGCCTCATCGCTGCCATCGAGTCCACGGCGGGGCTGCTCTTCGTCGGCATCGGCGTGCTCGGCATCGTCCTCGCCGGCGGATTCTTGGACAACCGCATCCTGCCCATAGGCGACCTCGGCAACCTTTTCTCGGCCGGGGCGATTCCAATCATCTACTCCATCATCGGACTCAAGGTCGGTGCGGAGTTCTCGTCGATGTTGGCGACCCTCGCCGAGACTGAGGATCTCTGATGGCACCTCTGATGGCCTATATCGCGCTCACCACGGGCTTCGTCCTGATCCTGATCGGGCTCTACGGGGCTCTGACCAACCGCAACATCCTGCGCATGATCGTCGCCTTCACGGTGGCGAACACCGGCGTCAACCTGGTCATGGTCGCCATCGGCTATCTGCACGGGCGCACGGCGCCGATCCTGGACGCGGCGGTCCCGGTGGAACAGGCGGCCGCCCTGATCATCGATCCATTGCCCCAGGCCCTGGTGCTGACCGCCATTGTCATCGGCGTCGGCGTGACCGCCCTGATGCTCGCCTATGCCTACCGGCTCTACGAGACCAAGCGCACGCTGGACATCTCCCAATACACGGAACTGAAATGGTAAGCGCCATTTACATCATTGCGGTCGGCCTGGGCGCCGCGTTCCTGCTGGGATTGCTGCGCGACGACTGGCGGGCCGCCGCCTATGGGCTGACCAATGCGGCCCTCGTCTGCATGGGCTTGGTGTCCGCCGGCTGGGTCTGGGGCTTGGCCTCCGGGAATCTGGCGCCGGTCGAGATCATCACCGCCGGGACGCAGCCGCCGTTCGCCATCGCGCTGCGCATGGGGCTCGCCGAGGCGGTGCTAACCTTATTGATCAACCTGACCGGCCTGCTGTCGGCGATCTATCTTCGCGACACCATGCACAAGCACGGCCGCCGGGCCATGGCCGTGCTGTTGATCTTCACGATGGCCGCCTGCGGCATCGTGCTGACCCGGG
The DNA here is from genome assembly GCF_001469165.1 of Thiohalocapsa sp. ML1. Classification (GTDB taxonomy): domain Bacteria; phylum Pseudomonadota; class Gammaproteobacteria; order Chromatiales; family Chromatiaceae; genus Thiohalocapsa. The sequence goes on from NZ_JABX01000011.1 coordinate 7,458, forward strand.
ATCTCTTCAACCTGTTTGTCTTCTTTGAGCTGGTCGCCATCGCCACCGGCGGCCTGATCCTGCTGTCGCGGGACCAGCGCGCCCTCGGCGCCGGCTTCAAGTACCTGGTTGCCTCGCAGGTGATCACGATCCTGATGCTGGTGGGCATTATCTTCACCTACCACGCGGCCGGCACCTTGAGCATCGACGGCCTCGCCGAGCTTTCACCGGTGGTGCTGAGCGGCGGTGCGCTGGCCTTCTTCCTGATGTTCATCGCCGTGATCATCGAGCTCAAGCCCTTCCCCGCCAATGGCTGGGCACTGGACGTATACGAGTCGGCGCACCCGGCGTTCTCGGCGATGCTCTCGGCGGCGGCGGGGTCGGCGGCACTGTTCGCGACGGACAAGCTGCTGCTGATCGGCGGTCCTGAGTGGCTCCCGGCAGCGACCGGGATTGGCATCCTCGGCTTCGTCGGTGCCAATCTGTTCGCCTTGGCCCAGGACAACGATCGCCGGCTGCTGGGCTACTCCTCGGTGGCACAGATCGGGCTAGTCCTGGCCGTCATCGGCCAGCGCGATATCCTCGGCGAGGACTATCTATTCATCGCCGGCGGCATCCTGCTCGCCCATGCCGTCGCCAAGGCCGGGCTCTTCTGGCTGTCGGGGCTGGTCGAAGGACGCCAGTTGACCGCCTGGACTGCGCTGCAAGGTCATCCGATCCTGGTCTTCGCCTTCGCCAGCCTCATTGCGCTGCTGATCGGCTTGCCGCCGTTTCCCGGCTTTTATGCCAAGTGGGAGCTGTTGCATGCCCTGGCGGGCGAGGGTCGACTGGCGCTGCTGTGGCTGATCCTGTTCGGTGCACTGCTTGAGGCCGGTTATCTATTCCGCTGGTTCGGCTCTGCGATCAAGCGCGAGCCCTCGTCGGCGCCCGTCGCGACTTCGCCGTTCAAGCGGTTGGTCATTCTGGCCGCCGTCGCGGCCGGATGGGGGCTCGGTTATGTTTGGGGCGGGCTCTCGCCGAACGGCAACCTGCTCCTTGCCGTGCCGCTGCTGTTCGCCCTCGGGTTCCTGTTCCTTGAATGGCTGCCTGTCTGGGCCAAGAACAGCATTGCCATTGCCGGCATGGTCTTCTGGTTCTTGCTGAGCCTCCCCGGCTACGATCCGCTACAGCTCATTTTCGCCGCCGTCATGCTGATCGGCGGCCCCCTGATCCTGCTCGCGAGCTACCAGATCCGGGGCCGCCGCATCGGCTTCTACCCGTCGGCGATGCTGATGTATGCGGGCCTGGCGATGCTCATCGTGGCCGAAGACTCCTTCAGCTTCTTCGCCGCGTGGGAATCCCTAACCGTCGGCTCCTACTTTTTGATCCTGCGCGGCAAGCATTCAGAGCCCCACGCCCTCTCCTACATCGTCTTCTCCCTCGGCGGCGCGTTTCTGATCCTGGCCGGCTTCGCCCTGGCCGCCGGCGGTGACCCGCTGTTCCAGCTTGCGGGCCTGGGGCAGGTCGCCGCGCCGCTAGCCCCTTGGGTGTTCCTGCTCCTGGCCATTGGCTTCATGACCAAGACCGCCGCCGTTGGCCTGCATATCTGGCTGCCGGGTGCCCACGCCGAAGCCGAGACCGATGTCTCGCCGATGGTGTCCGGCATCCTGCTCAAGGCCGGCTTGTTCGGGCTCTTCGTGCTGTGCATGGCGATGGGCAAGCAGCAGCTCTACGGCGTCGAGCTAACCCACCTGCTGCTGTGGATCGGCGCCCTGTCGGCGCTGATCGGCAATCTGATGGCGGTGTTCCAGGAAGATGCCAAGCGCCTGCTGGCCTACTCGTCGATTGGGCAAATGGGCTATGCGCTGTTTGGTATCGCGATGATGAACCACCTCGGCTGGCTCATGGCGCTGATGTTTGTCATCAACCACTACATCTACAAGTCGATGCTGTTCCTGTCGGTCGGCGGCATCGCCAAGCGCACCGGTACCCGCGACATGTATCGAATGGGTGGGCTGATCACCCTGATGCCCTTGTCGTTCATCGCGGTGCTGATCGGCATCATTGCGATGTCCGGCGTGCCGCCGCTGTCGGGCTTCGGTGGGCGTTGGATCTTCTATAACGCCATCATGACCGCCGATTATCGCCTGCCGATGATCCTGATCTTCATCTCCGGGCCGATCGCTTTCCTCTATCTCTTCCGGCTGATCCACACGATCTTTCTGGGGCAGATGAAGGACGAGCACCGGCGCGTCAAGGAGGCCCCGTTCTGGCTGGTCCTACCGCAGATGATCTTCGTCGCCTGCCTGATGGTCTTCGCGCTAGTCCCGGGTCTCGCCCTGCGTCGCGTCGATGCCTACATCAGCGAGTTCTTCCCCGCTGGCGCGCTCGGCTGGGAGGGGCTCACGATCACGAGTGACTTCGGCTATTGGAGCCCGATCTCCATTATGATCGTCGTCGGCGTGATCTTCGCAACCCTGTTCGCCTGGCTGGTGTTCGTGAACCGCAAGGCGCAGAAGGTCAAGCAGTTCAACATCGCCTTCGCGGGTGAACGGCCGTATCGCCCGGAGACCACGCATTTTGGGTGGAATTTCTTTGCGCCCTATCGCAAGGCGCTGGGCTTCATGACCGAGCCCGTGGTCGAGCGCTTCTGGTCGTCCATCATCGATGTCCTGCACGCCGGCGCCGACCTGCTGCGCCGGTTCTACACGGGAAATGGGCAAACCTATGCGATCCAACTGCTCGCATTCGTCGTCGTCGTCTACCTGCTAAGCTCGGGGCTTTGATCATGCAGTTCGAGTGGATCAAAATCCCGTATTCGCTGCTGACCCTGTTCATCGTCGCGAACTATGGCTTCCTGCTCACCGCGGTCATGGCCAAGATTGCGGCGCGGGTCGGGCGCCGGCACGGGATACCGGTGTGGCAGAACTATATCGATCTGCTCAAAAACTACGGGCTGCGCAGCTCCATTACCCACGGGGTCATGTACTATTTGGGCCCCGTGTTTCGGCTCACCGGCGGCGTCGGCTTGCTGCTGTTCGTGCCGACGATCTACGGCACGGAGATGTTCTCGAATATGTCCTTCGCCGGCGACCTGATCCTGGCGCTGTATTTCGTCTTCTTCGGCTCGCTCGGCATGGCCCTTGGTGCCGGCGAGAGCGGGCACCCCTACGCGGCGATTGGCGTTTCTCGGGGACTGTCGCTGGTGACGGCGGCCGAGCTGCCGTTTGCCCTTGCCGTATACGCGGTGGCGGTCCAGTACCAGACCCTCTCCGTCACCGAGATCGTTGCCGCGCAGCAAGGCGGCATTCTGAACTGGACACTGTTCACCAACCCCATCGCGGTCGCCGCGGCCATGCTGTCTTTCTTGGGCTCGATGATGCGCCCGCCGTTCGATGTCGTGCTGGCCCCGCAGGAGATCCCGATCGGGCCGCCGACCGAGTATCACTCGTCCTATCTCGCGCTGATGCAGACCAATCGCGCCATCTTCCCCATCGCGAAGATTGTGATCTACATGAATCTCTTCTTCGGCGGAGCGGCGAGTTGGCCGGTCTTCTTCCTCAAGGTCTTCCTGATCTACCTGGTGTCGGTCATCGTGGGTGTAGCCTTCCCGCGCTTCCGGGTGGAGCAGTCGATCCGCTGGTTCCTGGTCTGGGCGGTGCCGCTCGGCGTTGTTGCCATCCTAATGGTGTAAGCCCATGAAAGACGATTTTCCAAAGCCGCCCGTCAGGGTCGAGCTGAGAAAGCGCGTCGTCGAGACGCCCGACGGCCAGACGATCGAGATCGATCCGCTGCAGGACTATTTCTGCCAGTCCGCCCCCACGGTCATGCCGGCGGCCTACAGCAAGATCGTCGAGGGCCTGTTCAACTGGGCGCGGGCCGAATCCCTCTGGATCCTCGGCTTCGGCACCGGCTGCGGGGCAATCGAGATGCGCCCGCTGATGACGCCGCGCTTCGACGCCTATCGCTTCGGCATCCAGTGGCGGCCGACGCCGCGCCAGTCGAACCTGTTCGTGATCTCCGGATACCTCTCGGTAAAGACCCTGAAGCGGGTGATCCGCTGCTACGAGCAGATGCAAAACCCCAAGTACGTGGTGGGCTTGGGCTCCTGCACCATCAATGGCGGCATGTACTTCGACTCGTACAACACGATCACGCGCCTGGACCAATACCTGCCGGTGGATCTTTATATCGCCGGCTGCATGCCCCGTCCGGAGGCGCTATTGGCCGGCTTCGAGGAGCTGAAACGGATCATCCGGGCGGGCCAGGCAGAGGGGGCCAACCAGTACGCCGAGAATTTCGATTGGTACAAGGCCAACCAGAAGCGGGTGATCCACGACTGGGATATGCCGGACTACAACTGGTGAGCGGCCGCTAGCCATGCGCGATCTGTACGAAAGACTGAGCAGAATCTTCCCGCTGGGGGAGCTGACCGAGCAGCGGCCGGACTTGACGTTCGTCACCGTGCCCAAGGCGCAGCTCCACTCGCTGTTGCTGCATCTGCGCGACCGGGAGGGCTTCACGCATCTGGTGATCCTCACCGCGGTGGACTGGCTGGAAGATGGCACCTTCCAGCTCACCTATCTCATGAACAACCGCCTTGCATGTCGCGATTTGGGCGTGCGCGTGATGCTGCCGCGGGACGCGGCGTCCATGGACAGCATCCATGACCTGTGGCCCACCGCCGCCACCTACCAGCGCGAGCTGCGGGAAATGTTCGGCATCGACTTCCCGGGAAGCCCCGGGGTGGACGAGGACTTCATCCTCGAAGGCTGGATCAGAACCCCGCCCTACCGGCGCGACTTCGACACCCTGAGGTTCTCGGACGAGGTGTTCGCGCCGCGCCCCGGACGCGAGTCGAGCGATCCCGCCCAGGTCATGAAGAAACAGCTCTACCCGGACGGGACCTGAGATGCCGTATCAACCAGACCGCAGTCAATACCCGTCCAGGAGGCCCGATGGCAGCCTGGACATCGACCTCGCCTCGGGCAAATACCTCAAGCTTTGGCAGGGGCCGCAGCATCCGGGCATCACCGGCAACATGTCGGTGGAGCTGACCGTCTGCGGCGACGAGGTGGTGGAGGGCAAGACCCACGTCGGCTATCTGCACCGCGGCTTCGAGAAGCTGATGGAGCGGCGCACCTTCATCCAGTGCTTCCCCATTGTCTGTCGGATCTGCGTCCCGGAGCCCGACTTCAACGAGTACTGCTACGCCGCCGCCGTGGAGGAGCTTGCCGGTTTGGAGGTCCCGGAGCGGGCCAACTGGATCCGCACCCTGATCCTCGAGATGGGGCGCGTCAACAGCTACCTGATGTATCTCGGCGGCCAGGCCGGCGCCCTGGGTCAGGGGGTGATCGGGCAGTGGACCACCTACGTGCGCGACCTGATGCTCGACCGTTTCGAGGAGCTGACCGGGGCGCGCATCTACCACATGTTCATCCTCCCTGGCGGGGTGCGCGATGTGCTGCCCGACGGCTTCGAGCAGCGCATGGAGGAGACCCTGCGGGAGATCGAATCCACGCTGGCCGATGTCCGCGACGTCATGTTCAAGAACGCCGTGTTCAAGAAGCGCACGGTGGGGCTCGGCTACATCGACCCGGCCATCGTCGATGCGTACGGCGTCACCGGCCCAACCGCCCGCGCCGCCGGCGTGGCCAAGGACGTGCGCAAGGACCAGCCCTATCTGGTCTACCCCGAGCTCGACTTTGCGCCGGTGGTGGGCAAGGACTCCGACGTCTACACGCGGGCCGACGTGCGCCGTCGCGATCTCCTGATGTCGGTGGACCTGATCCGCCAGATTCTCGCCAAGATGCCGCGGACGGGTCCGGTGATGACGCCGCTGCCGAACGTCCTGCACTGGAAGATTCCGCGCGGGGAGACCTATATCCGCGGCGAGTGCTCGCGCGGCGAATACGGCTACTACCTGGTGACCGACGGCAGCGGTTATCCGCGCCGGGTCAATGTCCGCGGGCCGTCCTACACGCACGCGATGGCGCTCCTAGAGCGGTTGATCGTCAACTGCAACATCGCAGATGTGGCGGCGCTGATGGTCTCGCTGCATACCTACCCGCCCGAGATCGAGCGATGAGCATGATCGACGTCCTCTCCCCGTTCACGGCCTGGAAGAACCTCTTCCGGGACCCGGTCACGATCCGCGATCCGCTCAACGATCGCCCCGGTGCACCGCGCTACCGCGGCTTCCACCAGAACGACATCGAGAAGTGCATCGGCTGTGGCACCTGCGAGGCGATCTGCCAGAATGCGGCCATCGATATGGTCCCGGTGGAGGGGCTGGCCGCCAAGGACGGCGACTCGGGCCTACGCCCGCGCATCGATTACGGGCGCTGCTGCTGGTGCGCCCTATGCGTGGACGTGTGCATGACGAGCTCGCTCGGCATGTCCAACGAGTACAAATGGGTGGACCATGACCCGGATGTCTTCTGCTTCACCCCCGGTGTGGACATCAAGTCATGGGATGGCGCTGAGCTCGGCTATCGTCGCCCGGAGGGGCATCGGCTCACCGGCGCCGAGCGGGTGGCCATGGGCGAGCTGGAGCCCGGAGTCCGCCGCGACTCCTTTGCCGAAATCGTCGCCGGTTACAGTGTCGAGCAGGCCAGGGCCGAGGCCGACCGCTGCGTCGCCTGCGGTCTCTGTGTCGCCACCTGCCCGACCCATATGGCGGTCCCGGCGTACATCGCCGCCATCCGCGACGGGGACTACGAGCAGGGGGTGAGACTCCTCTACCAGACCAACCCGTTCTCGCATATCTGCGGCCGGGTCTGCACACACAGGTGCGAGAGCAGTTGCGCCGCCCGCCATGAAGGGGACCCCATCGCCATCCGTTGGCTGAAGCGCCACATCATCGACCAAGTGCCCCACGCGCGGGTCCGGGAGATTGCCGCCGAAGGGAAGGCGAGCTCGCCGAGCGGCAAGCGAGTTGCGATCGTCGGTGCCGGCCCGGCCGGCCTCACCGCCGCATACGACCTTGCCAAGGCGGGTCACGAGGTGCGGGTGTTCGAGGCCATGTCCGCCGCCGGCGGTATGACGCGCTATGGCATCCCCTATTACCGCCTGCCCGCGGACAAGCTCGATGAGGACGTCGACGTCATCACGTCGCTCGGCGTCGACATCCGCTACGAGACGCGCATCGGCACCGACATCGCCATGCAGCAGTTGCGCAATGACTACGACGCCGTGCTCATCGCGGTCGGGTTGTGGGTGGGCCGCTCCACCCGCATCCAGGGCAGCGATGCCGACGGCGTGCATCGGGCCGTGGACCTGCTGCGCGACGTCGCGGACGGCAAGACCATCCCGGTGCCGGAACGTGCTGTCGTCATCGGCGGCGGCAATGTCGCCATGGACATCGCCCGCACCCTGGCCCGCTTGCAGAAGCAGACGCAGGGCCAGGTGGCGGTCACCGTCACCGCGCTGGAGGATATCGACCATTTTCTCGCCGATCCGGACGAGATCAGCGAGGCCCGTGAAGAAGGCGTCGTCATCCTTGACGCCCGGGGCCCGCAGGAGGTCTTGCTCGGCGACCAGGGCCGCGCCGTCGGCTTGCGTACCCTGCATGTCCGCTCCATCTTCGACGAGCAGGGCCGGTTCGCCCCCAAGTACGATGAAGCCGACGAGTTGATCCACGACGCAGACATGGTGGTTGAGGCCATCGGACAGGCCGCCGACACGAGCCTGCTCGGCGAGGCGCTGACCGAGGAGCTGGCATGGAACCGAGGTCGCCTCGCGGTGGACGGCCAACTGCGCACCTCCGCGGACTGGCTGTGGGCGGCCGGCGACGCGGTACGCGGGCCGGACGTGGTCTCCGCGGTGGCCGACGGGCATCGCGCCGCCGCCAGCATCAGCGAGCATCTGTCCATTCAGGAACAAGTCCCATGAAAGAAGGCGAGTCTTCGAGCTACGAAAAGATCCGGTCCATGACCACGCTGAAGGACGTGCTCGCGGTGGCCACATCCTTCGAGGAGAGCGCGCGCGACTTCTACACGGCCCTTATCCCGAAGGTCAGCAAGAAATTCCGCTGGCTGGTGGAAGAGCTTGCCCAGGAGGAGCAGGGCCACTACCGGCTTTTCACCGACCTTGCGGAGCGCGGTGACATCGCAGACGCCATTCACGCCGAGATCGAGCGCCCGGTCACCGACGGCAAGTTCGCCGATGCCGTCATGACGCCGGACCTGGGCGAGGCCCCTGATGACCAGTCCGTACTGCAATACGCGATGGGTCGCGAGCACCTCGCCATGACCCACTATCGCTCGCTGGCCGACAACACCGGGCCCGGGCCGATTCACGACCTCTTTGAGTACCTCGCCAACGAGGAGACCAAGCACAAAGAGGCCTTGGAGAAGCTGTACTACGAGACGATTCACAGCGGCGGCGTCTAACGCCCACCGGCATTTCTCCTTTGCCCCTTAGATCGTAAGCAGACGAACGCTCGGATCAGCGTCCGGACAGATGGACAGAATGGTCGTGTCGAGTAGGTAACCAGCCATCGGGACTAGTCCACATAGTCGCGGAACAGCGCGATCTGATCTTCGGGTAAGGGCCGGAAGACCTCCCAGAGGCAATTTCATCGCCTCCGGTGTCTCGGCTTCGCCCCCTGTTGCGGTTACAGTCCTACAAGGTGGAGGCGACAACTAGCCTGATACAGGGGTAAGCACTCGGTCGGCCTTAAGGCGATTTCTGTCAAAAAACATACCGCCTGGCTTGTCTTTTCGCCCGCCTTCTGCGTCGCGGCAGCGGGTGCATAGTTCAACGATGCACCCGCTGCCGCTCCTTGAAGGCAGACGAAAATCCTGCGCCATTCGGTACGTTTTTTCCGGCAATCGCCTAAGCGCCGCGCTTGACCTTGACCTTGGGAAAATACCGCACGCCCGGCAGGTCGCGAAAATCCTCGTCCTGAGTCCAGACGATCGCGCCGCGGGACTGGGCCGAGGCGTAGACGATGCTGTCGGCGGTGGGCAGACGATGGTTTCGAGCCGCTCGCGCCGAAGCGATGGCGAGATCGGAGTCCAGATCGATGACGATCCCGGTCTGCATGGTCGCCATGGACCGGCTCGCGGCCGACTCCCCGCCTTCACGGTCGGCCCACCGGTAGACCTCGTGCAGCACGATGGTCGGTACCAGCAGACTCGAAGTGTCGTCCACGACGGGGGCGAACCGCTCCGCGTTGGGGCCCTCGGCGAAGTACTCGATCCAGCCTGAGGAATCCAGCAAGCTCAATTGGCTCATACCCGCTCGTCTCGCTCGCGGATGTCGTCCATGTCTGTGTCCGCCCCCGCCAGGAAGCCGCGCAGGGCGTTCGGCGGCGCGCAGGGCACCAGCTCGATCCCGTGCTCGCTCGGTCTCACCAGAAAGCGTTGGCCGGGCTTCAGGCCCAGGGGCTCGCGGATCGATTTGGGCAGGACGAGCTGGTACTTGCTTGAGAGGGTGGTGGTTTCCATCGTTGGTCCTTGCGGGGCAATCGATTCACCGAGGTAAGTCGCAGTCTAGTCGATGTCAGGGGCTAGGCGAAACCTGGCCGCGACCAGGTGCCTGTCGCGGCAGTTCCGCGTCCTACGTGGGCGGGCGTTGCCAGCCCGTCAGCCCATTTTGCCGGTGCCTGCCGGCGGTTCTGTCCCGCCGGTGCCCCGTTTTACATCGTCTGGGCAACGTTTCAACCCGAAAACCGTGGTCTGTCCCGAATGGCGGTCCGAATGGCGGTCCGAATGGCGGTCCCGAATGGCGCGGAATGGCGCGCTGCGGGCGGCGCAACCCGAAAAAGGTAGCCTGTCCCGGACGGCGCTGCGAGTGGCGCTGCGAGTGGCGCTCAAATGGCGCTCAAATGGCGCTGCGAGTGGGCGGCGGCGGGGCGACCGGGTGCGCCAGCGTCAGCCGGTCGTGGCGGGCGGCCTGGCCACGCTCCGGCGCGCCGCCGCCGCCAGTCCGAGCCCAAGCAGCAGACAGGCCAGGGTGCCGGGTTCAGGGATGCCGGATGGGACCTGCTGAAAATCGGCGTCGGTCAGCGAAATGGGACCGACCCCGCCCGGCGCGCCGCCATTACCGGCAAAAAGTGCCCATGTCGCCGAAGCCGAACCCCGCGGCGAGCTCGATACTGTCCGAATTGTGCGCTCCCTGATACTGGATGCCGAGGAACTCCAGATCGCCGGAGTCGTAGAGCCAGGCCAAGGCGCTGGTCGTATCGGCGAGTTTGTCCGCGTCTCGGATAGGCAGCCCGGAAGCGGATGCGCGTTAGATCGTAAGCAGACGAACGCGGGGATCAGCGTCCGGGATGCGTTGCATACGCCGGTCGGCGGTCACGACGACAAGATCTCGCTCCTTGGCCTGCGCGCACATCCAGAGGTCGTTTTCGTCGATGCCGAGCTTCCGTCCGGTCGCCTTGTCGACCCATTCCTCGATGTATTTGGGACGGTCCTTGCGTAAGGTGTTGGCCAAGTACTTCAGGGCAATATTCGCCTTGAGCTCCGCGTAGACCGACGCCGTGTGGTGCGTGATGTCCAGGACTGCATAGGATCTGGCCTGGACCAGCATCGCTTCGAGGTCGGGCAGCTTTGCCTTTGCCAGTGCCGACGCGAGTCGAACACCGAAGTCCAGTTCGGCGAGCGCAACCGCGGAAACATACTCTGTTCTGTCGGCAGGAAGGGTGTCGAGCGACTTGCCCTTTTCGGCGTGATGGGGGTGCGTAGGGTCCAGATAGATGGACAGAATGGTTGTGTCGAGTAGGTATCCATCCATTGCGACTAATCCACATAGTCGCGGAACAATGCGATCTGATCTTCGGGTAAGGGTTGGAAGACCTTTCTAACCCAGTCTCCAGCAGGATTGAAGCGGCCGGATAGGCGCTCTGCGAGGTTAAGGCCCGATACGGGATATTGAATGTCCCAATGCTCCCAGGGATGGGCAACGGGGCGTTCGGCACCTTCGAAGAAGGCTAGGAGCTGGCGTTCCAGTCGGAAGGGAAGATCATAGGCCTCCAGAACGGCAGCATCGATTTCCGCCAGGATGCGTGCCAACCGCGCCTCGGTGTCTCCCCACATGGGCGGCGTGTGCAGAAGCTCCGTGTAACGACCGGCCAATTCCGCAAGCTTAGGAGGCAGTTGTGTCGGGATCGGGATGTCGCCGACCACTGACGCCCGGAGTCCTCTCTTCGGGGAGTTGACCGCGAGAAACGCGTTGGCGACCGGTCCGTTGAGGACTGTGCAGATCGCGGCAAGCTGGTCCAAGTCCAGCGGGACTACCGGCCGAAGCCCGAAGAACTGCTGGGAGCACAGCAAACCCTCGGGGTCGACAAAAGCCCCGATGCACCACGGGCCCCGTCTCAGCCGAATGGCACTCGCAATAAGCTTCGGTTGGATCCAGTCGTGCCCTCGGCCGCAGCGGAGATGGTCGGGCCGGAAGTCCAGCCACAAGGGCCGGGGGGCAAGGTATTGCTTGAGATGCCGAGAATTCAGGAATCCCAGCCGATACCCTGGTTCGGCGACATCACTGGTTGCTTGAGTTTGGCTGTAGGTCCATTCCAGACCGCGCTTTGGCTCAAGCACCGAGCCGAGTCTTGGGGAGCTGCGGAGATAGTCCCACAGCGCGTTCAACTCCGGTATCCACAAGCGTCCATCCGGGGGATTTTCCACCGTCTTGGTGGAATCGCGGTGAACGGTCGTCCGCCCGGTCGTGAGAAAGGATGAGCGGTCGCGCTCGGCGACTTCGCTCGAACGCAGCTTGATCGAGCCGATCGCCGGGGGCCGCGGATCACGGGCGATGAGCGCGGAAGTCTCGACGTCCGAGGCGCCAAAGATTCCGTCGGGAAGTTTGAGGATCTCGACCGAACCGTAGAGACGTTCGATGCGACGCCGCTGCACGGAAAATTGGCGATCGAGGACGAAAGATCGCGGCAGGACGAAGCCCAGAGCCAGCGGCTCTGCGTCGAGAGCCGCATTCAGTGCGGCGATCGCTTTGGAATGCGTTTCGCCGGCAACGGCATGGCGATCCTTGCCAGCGTGGTCGAAGGCTTCGAACGGCGGATTGCATAGGATCACATTGTTCGCGGCCATCCGGCGAGCCAGCGTGTCATCCGCGAAGAGATCCGCCTCGTCGATATGCCAGCCGTTGTGATTGGGATAGTCGGCGAGGATAAGCGATAGGGTCGCAACCTCGCAGGCGAAAGGATCGATCTCGTCACCTGAGATGTGTCGGATGAGGAAGTCATGTCGCTGCTGGTCCGACCAATCTACGGGAAGCAGGTCGCGTAAATGACGCAGCGCTGATACCAGGAATACGCCGGACCCGGCAAACGGCTCGTAGACTCTGATGTCCTCGGGCCTGTGCTCGTGCAGCGCGAGCCGCTGAACGACGTATTCCGCCACTTGGCGGGGCGTGCTGTGCGTGCCGAATAGTTTTCGCGTCTCGGGTGTGACCAGGGTGTTCTCGTAGACGAAGGCGAGATCGTCGGACGAGATATTCGAGAAGCTGATCCCACTGCGCAGATGACGCCACGCCGCATCGAAGACCGTCGTCAGCGGGGTGTTGCCATGGCCGCCGAGCTGTCCGAGCGAGTAATAGGTTTCGATGCCGGCGAGCACGGCTGCGAGATCGTCTGCGTCCCATCTCTCCGCATAGGGGTGACGCCGGTCCTGTAGGACCTTGGCGGCGAGCAGGCGAAAAAGCACGCGAAACAAGACGCGCGGGTCAAGCCTGTCGCCACCGGGCGACTTGCGAGACATTTCGAGGGTCTCGACGAGTAGGCGGTCGAGTTTGATGTGGATCTCCCCCTCGATCGCCGGCAGCAATCCAACATCGACGAAATCGAGCTGGTAGCCAGTCCCTGTGGTGCCGAGCGACTTGGCCCGATGGATTGCGTCGGGATGCCACTGGGAACGGTTGCGCGCGAACAGATCGAGAACGTCGGCAAGCTTGGCCTTGTCGATTGCTCGCGGCGGGGCGTCGCTCCGGACCTGCCAGACGGTCACTTCGTCAATCTCGATAACGAAGAGGACAGGGGCGCCCAAGGCGCGGTGCTTTTTCACAAGGTTGAGGGCACAGCGACCCTTGCCATTCACGACGGCCAGCGCCGCCGACCGGTACGATGGAGGCGTGCGCGTGAAGGCGGCGAGCTGGACGGTCCTGGTCGGATTGGCGTCGGCCAGTACGTCCGCGAAGGCGTAATCGCACACCACGGCTTCGGAGCGATACCCCGTGTCGCGGAAGGCCTGAGCAAGACGCTCGACGGCGTTCATTGGCGGCCTCCGCGAGCGATGGCCGGCGCACCGCCGACTGGCAACGGAGGGAAACGAAGCGAAGTCTGCTCACGGCTGTCGCTTTCAGCGAGCAGTTGCTCGCGAAGTTCGGCCATGATCGATCTCAAGGGGATTGTGATCGATGGCCTGTCGCTTAGGGTCTCCGTCAGCTCGGGGCTGAGCTCAAGTCGCGCACCGGGAAGATCGACAATCAGTTTGCTGCGTTCCAGGATGGGCCATGTCGCACGATTGCAGAGCTCGAAGAGCGGCTCGCCGATGGGCGTCAAAGCACCGATGCGGATACCCAGATCGAGCGTCAACGAGCGGATCAGGGCTACGGCGACCAGATCGCCCGCGCTGAAACAGGGGCTGTGGCCGCTGGCCCGGCGCAGGGGCTCGAGCGTCTTTTTCCAATGGCGGTAGGTCTCCGGAGTGATGGAGACCGCTCTGCGGAGCTGGCCCGGTGTGTAGAGCATGGTTGGCGGAACACCGTGCAGTCTTGTTGCTTGCAACAACATGGACTGTTCTGCGGGACTTTGCAAGGAGACGATGCGCGCAATTGTTGGTTGCGGCTCGCGCGAAGCTCCTTAAGCAGCACGTTGAGCCGCTTGCTCTCGGGTACGGACACGGAAGCGCGCAGATGATCGCGGATGTTGAAGGCGGCCTGGCGGCGGCTCTCGGTGTAGTCGGCGACCGGAGTAAATGGCGCCGAAGCCCCTAAAGCCGGCGAGGATGGCCAAACGGCTTTGACGCCGGCTTTGACCCCTTCTCCGATGTCAGAGGCAGCAAGGCGCCGGTCGAAGCCGAAGGGCTCGGCTTCGGTCGCGGCGGCGACTGTGCCGAAGTGCGGATCGGCGGGAGATGAGCAGGGTGTCCTCGCGCAAAGGCGTTGGCGGACGTCGGGCACTCTCGGCTGCTGTAACCATATGAGAATAAGCACAGGCTCAGATGGAGCCTCTGCAAGCCGGCCCGGTCTCAGGACGCCACCCGATCCGCGTCCACGGCGACGCTCAGTGTGTGCACGCGCGCCGCTGTAGAAGAACCCGCGCACGGGGCTCACGCCCTAATAGCCGCGGCCGACGGCGGTTGTGATCTGCTGCTCGTGGATGAGGCAGTCGTTGGTTGGGGCGAAATCGATCCAGCCGTCGCCTGGGTGGCTGGGGGCAGAAACAGCCCGAACCAGGCCTGGGAGGCGTCGGCCCCGCGCACCTTGGACTGGCCCGGCGACGGCAGGTAAGAAACGCTTCCGATGCACGCCGCGCGATCGACCGTCGCACGCACTGCAACTGGTTCACGCTCTCCTTGGTAACCGGTTGCCGCCCAATAGTCTGGACCGCGCGTCTCGCGGGGTGCGGCGCTGGCCGTCGGCGCCCTTTCTCGCATGAGATTAGTCAGGCGTTGCCGCCAGCGGGCGCACCGTCAGCAGATGCACCCGGCGGCTGTCCGCGCGCATGATGGTGAAGCGAAACCCTTCGATCTCGACGCGCTCGCCGCGGGCCGGGAGTCGGCCGAAGGCGTTGACGACGAGTCCGCCGATGGTGTCGAACTCGCTCGCATCGAGATCGCTGCCGAAGTACTCGTTGAAGTCCTCGACGCTGGTGCGGGCCTTGACCGTGTAGTCGCCCTGGCCGCGCTTGAAGATGAAGGCGCCTTCGTCGTGGTCGTGCTCGTCCTCGATGTCGCCGACGATCTGCTCGAGCACGTCCTCGATGGTGACGAGCCCGGCGGCGGCGCCGTACTCGTCGACGACAATGGCCATGTGGTTGCGGCTCGCGCGGAACTCCTTCAGCAGCACGTTGAGCCGCTTGCTTTCAGGCACGAACACGGCGGCGCGTAGGTGATCGCGGATGTTGAAGGCCGACTGGCGGCGGCTCTCGGTGCAGTAGGCGAGCAGATCCTTGGCAAGCAGAATGCCGACGACTTCGCCCTTGTCCTCGCCGGTGACCGGGAAACGCGAGTGCGCCGACTCCACGGCGATTTCCAGAATGCGCTCCAGCGGGTCGTCGCGCCGTACGCTGACCATCTCGGCGCGCGGGATCATGATGTCCTCGACGCGCAGGTCGGAGACCTGCAGCACGCCCTCGATCATGCCGAGGCCGTCGCGATCGACGATGCCGCTGCGTTCTGCGTCCTTGAGGATTTCCAACAACTGGTCCTTGTCGTTTGGCTCGCTGCCCAGTATCCGTCGTAGGCGTTTCCGCCAGTCTAGGGGCTGCGAGCCGGTAGTAGATCGATCACTCGTCATGGGGGGCCTGTATGGGGTGCTGTGTCGGGTCCGTTGAGACCTCGTAGGGTGGCGGAAAGCCTAACGCGGCGAGGATGACGGTTTCCAGCGCCTCCATCCCGGCGGCGTCGGCCGATTCAAGGTGGTCGTAGCCGAGCAGGTGCAGCGTACCGTGCACCAGTAGGTGTGCCGTATGGGCGGTGAGGGGCTTGCCCTGCTCGGCGGCTTCGCGCCGTAGCACCGGGGCGCAGATGGCGAGGTCGCCGAGCTGGCCGGCGAGCTCGGCGGCGGCCTCGGGCGGCAGCCCGGGTGGCGCCTCGAACGGGAAGGACAGCACGTTGGTGGGGCCTGGCTTGCCGCGGTAGCGCTGGTTGAGCGCCGCGCCCTCGGCGTCGTCGATGATCCGCAGGCCGAGCTCGGCCGCGTCCGATGGTGCGCTGTCGGCGTGGGCAAGGGCGACCTTGACCCAGCAGGTCAGCGTTGCGTCATCGGGCAGTCCGTCCGCCGCGCAGGCACGCTCGACATGCAGCAGCACGTCGGGCGCGTCGGCGCCGGGACGCTGCCCGCCGGGCGGGGGAGGTTCTTGGCTTGCTTCGCTCACTTGCGCTCGGCCTTGCGCTCGACTTGGCGATCGTGGGCGTCGTAGGCGTTGACGATGCGCTGCACCAGCGCATGCCGCACCACGTCGCGGGAATCGAAGTAGGTGAGCCCGATGCCGGGCACGCCCTTCAGCACCTCCAGCGCCTGCTTGAGCCCGGACGGCTGCCCGCGCGGCAGGTCGATCTGCGTCACGTCGCCGGTGATGACGGCGGTGGAGCCGAAGCCGATGCGGGTCAGGAACATCTTCATCTGCTCGGGCGTCGTGTTCTGCGCCTCGTCCAGGATGATAAAGGCATCGTTCAGCGTGCGCCCGCGCATGTACGCCAGCGGCGCGACCTCAATGACGTTGCGCTCGATGAGCTTGTTGACTTTCTCGAAGCCGAACATCTCGAACAGTGCGTCGTAGAGCGGTCGCAGGTAAGGGTCGATCTTCTGCGCCAGGTCGCCGGGCAAGAAGCCCAGGCGCTCGCCGGCCTCCACCGCCGGGCGCACCAGCAAGAGCCGGCGCACGCGCTCGCTCTCCAGCGCCTCCACGGCGCACGCGACAGCCAGATAGGTCTTGCCCGTGCCGGCGGGGCCGACGCCGAAGCTGATGTCGTGCGTGACAATGGTGTGCAGATAGGACTGCTGCGCGGCACCCCGGGCCTTGACCAGACCGCGCTTGGTCTTGATCAGCACGTCCGGCAGCCGCTCCGCCGCGGCCTCTGCGGCGCCGTCCGCGTCCGCCCGGGTCAGCTCCAGGTGCACGGATTCCGGCGATAGGCGCTCGGTCTCGGCGGCGTCGTAGAGCTCGCGCAGCACCTGCTCGCCGACGGCCGCCGCCGCGGGCTCGCCGACGATGCGGAAGCTCACGCCGCGGTTTGCGATCTCGATGCCCAGGCGGCGCTCGATGAGCCGTAGGTGCTGATCGAAGGGGCCGCACATGCTCGACAGCCGCGCGTTGTCCGCGGGCGCCAGCTCCAGATCGATACTGTAGGGCTCGGTGGTCAAGCGGCGTCGGCACCCAAGGCGAAGTCCCGAGCGGCCACTGCCGCGGCGGGCGAGGCCGCCACCGGCTCGCCGCGCAGCGAGTTCGGCAGCGCCTCGGTGATGCGCAGATCGACGAAGGCGCCGACCAGCGAGGCGGGACCGGCGAAGTTGACCACCCGATTGTTCTCGGTGCGTCCGGCGAGCTGGCGCGGGTCCTTGCGCGACGGGCCTTCCACCAGCACGCGGTGCACCGCGCCGACCATGCGGCGGCTGATGACCTGCGCCTGCTGGTTGATCTGCTGCTGCAGCCGCGCGAGCCGGGTCTGCTTCACCTCCCGGCCCACGTCGTCCGGCAACGACGCCGCCGGCGTGCCGGGGCGCGGGCTGTAGATGAAGCTGAAGGACTGATCGAAGCCGATGTCCGTCACCAGCCGCATGGTCGCCTCGAAGTCCGCATCGGTCTCACCCGGAAAGCCGACGATGAAGTCCGACGAGATGTCGATGCCCGGACGCGCACGCTTGAGCCTGCGCATCTTCTCCTTGTACTCCAGCACCGTGTGACCGCGCTTCATCAGGGACAGAATGCGGTCGGAGCCGCTCTGCACCGGCAGGTGCAGGAAGCTCACCAGCTCCGGCACGTCCGCGTACACCTCGATCAGGCTGTCCGAGAATTCCACCGGATGCGACGTGGTGAAGCGGATTCGGTCGATGCCGTCGATGGCGGCGACGTAGCGGATCAACAGCGCCAGGTCGGCGATGTCGCCGTCGTGCATGACCCCGCGGTAGGCGTTGACATTCTGCCCGAGCAGGTTGACCTCGCGCACGCCCTGTTCCGCCAGCGTCGCGACCTCGGCAATGACGTCGTCGAACGGCCGGCTGATCTCCTCGCCGCGGGTGTAGGGCACGACGCAGAAGGTGCAGTACTTCGAGCAGCCCTCCATGACGGACATGAAGGCCTTCGGGCCGTCGGCGCGGGGCTCCGGCAGGCGATCGAATTTTTCGATCTCGGGGAACGACACGTCGATCTGCGGTGCCCGCTCCGCCAGCAGCGCGTCGAGCATCTGCGGCAGCCGGTGCAGCGTTTGCGGGCCGAAGACGATATCGACGTACGGCGCGCGCGCGCGGATGGCCTCGCCCTCCTGGCTCGCGACACAGCCGCCGACGCCGATGACGAGCCCCGGCCGCCGCACCTTCCAGGGTCGCCAGCGCCCGAGCTGCGAGAACACCTTCTCCTGCGCCTTCTCGCGGATGGAGCAGGTGTTGAGCAGCAGGATATCCGCGTCCTCGGGCCGATCGGTCAGCGTGATGCCGTGCGAGACCCGGAGCACGTCCGCGATGCGCGCGGAGTCGTACTCGTTCATCTGGCAGCCCCAGGTCTGTATGTAAAGCGTTCTCGTCATGTCAGCGGAAGATGGCGGCCGAACCCGGGCGGGGCAATGGCTGGATGCCGAAGCGGCCCGCAACCCGTGCGGCCCGAGTGGACCGTGCGGCAAACCGCGCACAATGCAAAATCAGAAAGTTAGTGTCAAGGGATGGCACTGAACGCGACACCCAGCGGGCAGAGGAGAAGGAACACCTTTGGGGAGACGCAGCCGCAGCCGAGCCGCTGTTGTGCCGTGTCAACTTTGGGAGAAAATCCTTGAGCCTCCCAGTGACGGAACCTATGCTGACGGCGACAGACCCGCCACGCCTCTTCCGGCCCGGAAACGCCTCCGGCAAGGTGATGCGCAACGCCGGTTGGAGTTTTTTGCCCGCGCATCGCCCCTCAGCGTCCCCGCGCAGCTCGCGCTGCCGCGCGAGCGCGGCATCAAGATCACGGACCCCGACGCCTTGCAGGTCGTGCTGTGACCGGTCAGCGACTACCGTCTCTCTGGTGATCTTTTCACCGTTCAACACAAGAACGCCTACCACAGCTTCACGCAACGTGCTCGAATGCCCGAGAACTTGCCCGAATTGGAACGTGGGCTGACGCATGCCGCCATGCGCGAGTGTGTGTACACCTTTCTGGACGAGGGCGGGAATTTCGACTTCAGCCCAGGCGGGACGCCCTACTTCACGCTGACGGCAGTCACGACGCGCCGGCCTTTCCTGCTGCACAACGCGCTGGACGAGCTCCGGCATCAGTTACTCGAACAAGGCCGAGAATTGCTCGGATTTCATTGCAGTGAGGACAGGGCAGCGATTCGGAAGCAGGTGTTCGACTGCATCGTGACGCACCTCGATCGGCTGCAAATCGTTGGCGTCGTCATCGAGAAAGCACGGGTTCGGTGCGAAGACCGGGCACCTGAGCGGTTCTACCCGCTGGTCGCAGAGCACCTGCTGGAGCAAGTCTTCCGGCAATCACCCTCCTCGAGCGGGCTACGCCGTGTGATCATCACCGACAGCTTGCCCATCAAGAAAAAACGCAGAGCCGTAGAAAAAGCGTTGAAACAGGGCTTGGCTGCCCGGCTACCGCAGGAAGCGGCGTATCACCTGCTGCATCACCCGTCCGCATCCCACTTCGGCTTGCAGGTGGCCGACTACTGCAATTGGGCCATCTTTCGCAGGTTTCAGCAAGGCGAGCGGCACTACTTCGAGCGGTTGGGCCTTGAGGTCGTGGGAGGGCGGACGGACGCTTGGCTGATCTCTAACCGCGGGCGCTAGGACCAAAACCAAGGGCGCAACAAAAAGACCCCCCCGACTACTCCTTGCGGAGAGAGCCCCCTGGGCTCTTGTCATCGGAGGGGTACCTTTGCCTGCAGCTTATTACCGGGTGCAGCGGCTGACCAGAGCCGTCATGCAAACCACGGTAAACTTTCCGACCGACGGCATGATGCTCCGTGCGGAGCAGGTCGGTGACCCTCTCCCCCTGCCGCGAAGGCCTCGACGCCAAGATTTCGTCCTTTCGGGTGCTGGAGGCGCTCGGCTGCATCTACCCGCCGCCGGCACAGGTGCTTCACGCTCCCGTCGGCCGAACCGATCAGGTGGTGTTGACGGCCGTGCTGCGGCCCTGGCTGGAGGACAATCCGCGGCACCCGGCTCAGCGCTTACCCTGCAACAGCGCCTCCGGATGCCGCTCCAGGTAATCGGCCAAGGTGCGCAACGACTGCGCCGCTCGGGTGGCCTCGGTGAGCAGTTGCGAGAGCTCGTAGCGCGTGGAGGAGCCCTCGCCGGCGAGGCTCGCCACGGCGCGCATGGCGGCGCGGGCCTCGTCCAGCGCGGCGGTGGCGGCGGTGGCCACGGGGGGGATGCTCTGGTCGAGCGTCTGGGCGACGTCGGAGACGTCGTCGGTCAGCGTCGTTACGCGCTCGCTCAGCAGATCGGCAAGGGGGCCGACGCGGGACTCGATGGTCGTCGCGAGCTCGCTGTAGCGGGCGAGCGTCTCGTTCACGCGCTCCAGCATCGGTGCGAGGCTCCCTTGGAGCTCGGTGGTCAGCTTCTCGGTGCTGCGCAGCGTGCCGTCCAGGCTCCGGAGCGCGGAGCGGAGCTCGCCGGAGGCCAACAGGGTTTCGAGCGCCTGCAAGGAGCGCGTGGCGGAGGCGACCAGCTCGGTCAGGTCGATGTTGGCGAGGATTGCTTCGACTTGGTCGCGCGTGGCCGGGGTCGGCGGGATGCGCACCGGGCCGCGGGGCTCCGGCTCGAAGTCCGGCGGCGGCGCGTCCGGTTCCAGGCCGAGCGTGACGACATACTGGCCGGTGACGAAGCTGACGGATTCGAGCTTTGCGCGCAGCCCGCCCTCCTGCACCAGCTCCTGCAGCAGCTCGCGCATGCTGCCGCCGTCGGCGACATCGACGATCTGCAACTGTCGCGGCCAGACCTCGTAGGACACCCGAATGCGGAAGCGCTCCGGGGCCGGCGCATAGTCCACGCCGATGTTGGTCACCTGGCCCACCGGCACGCCTTGGAACAATACCTGCGAGCCGACGTTGAGCCCCTGCACCGTGGTGCTGAAGTCGGTGACGATGGGCACCCGCTCGCGCATCCAGGCGCCGCTGCTGAACACGAGCACGGCGACAACCGCCAGCGTCAGCGCGCCGAGCACGAAACCTCCGATGACGGTGGGATTGGCCTGCTTGCTCATGCCTGTCTCCTCGGCCCGGGCGCCCGAGCGTCGCTGCGCGCCGTGGCGTTCATCCGCGGTCCATGAGCCCGGGCTCGCGGTTCAGGAAGGCGCGCACCCGCGCAATCGGGCTGTGGTCTCGGAGCTCGCGCGGGTTGCCGGTGGCGAGCATGGTTTTGCTGTCGGCGTCCAAGAACACCGCGTCGTCGGCGATGGTGAAGATGCTGTCGAGCTCGTGGGTGATGACGACCATGCTGGTGCCGAGGCTGTCGCGCAGCTCCAGGATCAGCTCGTCCAGGCGGCGCGCGGAGAGCGGGTCGAGCCCGGCGGAGGGCTCGTCGAAGTAGAGCGTGTCCGGGTCCAGCGCCATGGCGCGCGCGACGCCGACGCGCTTGCGCATGCCGCCGCTGATCTCGGCCGGATAGTAATCACCGTAGCCCGCGAGCCCCACCAGCGCCAGCTTGTAGTCGGCGATGGCGCGGATCTGCGCCGGCGCCAGACTGGTGTACTGCTCCAGCGGCAGGCAGATGTTCTCCTCCAGGGTCATGCTGCTCCACAGCGCGCCGCCCTGGTACATGACGCCGTTGCGGCGCATGACAGCGCTACGGGCGTCCGGCGGCAGCTCCCACAGGCTCTCCTCGCCGATCAGCACGCGCCCGCTGCGCGGCGGCAGTAGCCCCGTCAGGCAGCGCATGACGGTGCTCTTGCCGCAGCCGCTGCCGCCCATGATCACGAAGACATCGCCGCGGCGGATGTCGAAGGTTAGGTCCTGCTGCACCAGCGTGTCGCCGTAGCCGAGGGCGATGCCCTGGAGCCGGACGTGCGGCTCGCCGCGCGGAACGCTCCGGGCGAGGTCGGCCGGCGCCGGGGCGGCCTGGTCCGGTTGGTCGGCGCTGCTCATGACAGGCCGATCGCGTCGAAGATGATGGTGAGCACCGCGGCGGCGATGACAATGAAGACGATGGCGGTCACCACCGCGGAGGTGGTCGCGTCGCCGACGGCCGCGGCGCTGCGCCCGCACTGCATGCCGCGCAGGCAGCCGGAGGCCGCGACGATGGCGCCGTAGACCGTCGCGGCGATGAGCCCCTGGATGATGTGGTTCCAGCCGATGGCCTGCTGTGTCTGCGTGAGATAAGCAGACAGCGTGATGCCGCCGACGACGGTGCCGACGAAGGCGCCGCCGAGGATGCCGAGTAGGTCGGCGTAGATCGCGAGCAGCGGCGTCATCGCGATCAACGCCAGCATGCGCGGCAGCACCAGGAACTCCATCGGCGAGATGCCGAGCGTGCGCAGCGCGTCGATCTCTTCATTCACCTGCATGCTGCCGATGCGCGCTGCAAAGGCCGCGCCGGTGCGCCCGGCCAGCACGATGGCCGTGATCAGCGCGCCCATCTGGATCACCGTGGCGAGCCCGACCAGGTCCGCGACGTAGATCTGCGCACCGAACTCGGCGAGCTGCTGATCGCCGATGTAGCCGAGGATCACGCCCACGAGAAAGCTCACCAAGCCGACGATGGGCAGCGCATCCGCGCCCGCCTCCTGCACGATCACCCAGAGGTCCGACTGGCGGAACCGGGCGCGGCCGTGCAGGAAGCGCTTGAACGCGATGACGCCTTCGCCGAAGAACTCCATGATCTCGCCGGTGGACTGGACCAGGTCCATGGTGTCGCTGCCGAGCCGCGCGAGGAACGACGGCGAGGCGTCCATCTTGTGCGCGCCGGTGCCCGTCTGCGGCACGGTGCGGGCCATGGTCAGGAGCTTGGTGAGCCCCTGCGGCAGGCCGGATGCATCGCACTGGAGGTTGCGCTCGCGGCACACCTGCTCCAGCCCGGCGATGTAGGTGACGAGCCCCGTGTCCCAATCATCGAGCGCCGAGCCGTCGAAGGCGAGCCGGTCGATGTCCGGCGCCTCGTCGATAAGCCGGCGGGCGGCGTCGAGCCGCGGCAGCCGCTCCGTGAGCCGCCAGGTGCCCGCGAAGGCCAGCGTCGCCTGCCCCGCGCGGGTGCGCAGGTCGAGGGTCGGCGGCACGGTGGGCTGGGTCATGGGGTCGGTCGCTGGGCCGTGGCGGCGGGCGGCGGCCGGGTCGCGGTCGGCGGCCCTGCCGAGCGCGGCGTTCGGAACTGGGCCGATTGCCGCGCGGGCTCGCCAGTATAGGCCGAAGCGTGTCTGCGCCGGCACCCGCGCCGGTCAATCCCGGCAGGGCCCGATGCGGGCGGTTCCTGCGGGGGAGAGCGTCAGCAGCAGCTCGTCATAGAGGCGGCTCGGACAGGGCGCGTCGCCGCAGTTGCAACCGCCCACGGTTTCCTTGATTGCATGCGAGCAAAAGACAACTCCCGACCCCGTTGCTGCGCAAACCCCGTTACCCTGAGCCTGGATCGGCCGCTTCGTCCAGCAGTGGAGGTTCAGGCACATCGTGGGATCACCGGGCCGCGGGCTCGAACGACGCATCATCCGGGGCGCGACGGAGCGCCGCCGTACCCGGCGCGGAGTTCCGTTTCGACATGGCGCATCGCGCCTGACGCCCCCAAGCGCCTGTCATCGACAGGGACGAGGAAGCTCGGCAACCGCCAGCGCGCCGGCCCAGCCTGAGCTGCGGTGTCCGTGACGGCGCCCGCCGGGATCAGACACGAGCCCCGGCCCGCGCCGCCCCCGCGACCGCGATACCCTGGTCGCGCCGCGCAAGGCAAGGTTGGTCTAACATGGCCGCATGGGTGCGCGCTGCGTGCCGCAAGTCAAAGGTTCGAGAATCACCTGAATACAGTAGAGCGCATAAGCGAATCGCATCCGCCGGCGCTCGCAGTGGTGTCTGCGGTACGCTGATCCACCCTGCGTCAGCCATGTGTCGGATGGTCTCGAATCCTCCGTTGAGCGCAATGCGCAAGACGCAAGTTTGATGAACCACGAGATCGAGATCCGGTGGGACGACGAGGCCAAGGTGTGGTTCGTGGCGGACAGCACCGTGCCGGGCTTGGTCGGGGAGGCCCCCTCGATGGACGCCATGCTGTCCCTGCTGAAACGGCGCGTGCCTGAGATGCTGTCGGAGAACGGATGTCCAATCAGTGACGACATCCCACTGCGGCTGTTGACCAACACGAGCCTCGGTCAGATGCGTGCCGTCGGCTGAATGGGTGCCAACTTCAATCCGGAGCTGGTACGCAAGCTCAGGGCAGCGGGGTGCCGCTTCGTGCGCCAGGGCGGCCTTGATCATCACTCCGACCAGCGCGCGGGGGCTGCTACGGAGCGCGGCGGCTGTAGGGCCGAGGGCCGAGGATGGCTCCCTCGGCCCTTCCCCCAGGAGTGGTCGTACACTTGACTCATCTGCAAACTCTCAAACTGAGGTATGCCCGACAAGCGGGCTCGATAGCGCGCCGGCGCCGACTGGGAGCGCCGGCTTTCAGCCGGCTTCGCGTGCCGGGGGCTCGATGCCCCCGGCGCGCGATCTGCGGCGCGGGAGCCGGGCGGTTGCCCATGCCGCGCGGCCGGGCGGACGAGCGCGCATGTGCTCTCTGATCGGCCAGGACGCCGCCGACGCGGCATTGAGCCGCGCCGGCGGCGAGCCGGCTGGAAAGCCGGCGATCCCAGCGCAGTAGTGTCCGCTGTGCGAACCGCTTGCGTGCGGCAGGCGATGTGGCCGGCACGATGATCGAGGCCCGCCCGCGTCAGCGGCGGCACCGTAGCGGGCGATCGGGCCGAGTCGTTTGTTGGACAAGTTTTGGTTAAATCGGATAGACTCCGGTCCGCGCGAAGTCTAGCAATTCTGGAATGCAAAGGTCGTATCGCCTGATTTTTCCGTTCAACACTTCAAAGAGGGCTACTGCTTGAATGCTCTCGCCCTTCCCTTGGGCCATGAAGACGCAATCTCTGCCAGAAAATCCAGAGCGAGTGTTTCCGAGTTCTGCGTATACCTTGCTTCCAGATCTCTTCACTGTTTGCATTTTTTCGGTTAAATAATCCGCGATCGCATTCTTGCTTGTCAGTTCATCGAACACCCATTGCGATGCGTAATGCGCATCTTCGTCAAGCAGTTGAAGAAACTCGCTTGCGTTTAATCTGTTCCACGCTTTCGCAAAAGCGATCGCCGCATCCTTCTCTGTTAAATCTATCGTTTCAGCCCCTCTTCGTCCAAGTTAAGCGCCGCCCGCGCCTTGGAGCAGCCCGAGCGATAGCGAAGGCTGCTCCAAGGCGTCGGGCTTGCGCGCTAGTTGGGCCACTTCATCAGTCTTGACTCGCAAGGACAAGTCCGGGGAACAAAAAATGGGGCTACCGAAAACGTACACGCAAGAAACGTGGTCTGTCCCCTATTTCCCCTGTCCCCTATTTCCCCCAAGAAACGTGGTCTGTCCCCTATTTCCCCTCTATTTCCCCTCTCCCAAGAAACGTGGTCTGTCCCCTATTTCCAGAAACGTGGTCTGTCCCCTATTTCCCCTGTCCCCTATTTCCCCTCTGTTAAATCCATCGTTTCAGCCCCTCTTCGTCCAAGTTAAGCGCCGCCCGCGCCTTGGAGCAGCCCGAGCGATAGCGAAGGCTGCTCCAAGGCGTCGGGCTTGCGCGCTAGTTGGGCCACTTCATCAGTCTTGACTCGCAAGGACAAGTCCGGGGAACAAAAAATGGGGCTACCGAAAACGTACACGTAAGAAACGTGGTCTGTCCCCTATTTCCCTTCTATTTCCCTTTTCCCTTGTCCCCTATTTCCCTGTTTCCTCTTGTCCCCTATTTCCTCTATTTCCTGTCGTCCCCTATTTCCTGTCGGCGACATCAAGTGGCGTCGGATGCAGCCGCAATCCGCGCTCACACCTCAAACCCGCGCACCTGCTCGTCGCTCGGCGCGTCGAGCAGCGCGGCCAGGCGCTCGCCGGCACCTGCGCCGGTCAATCTGATCAATCCTGGCCAGGCCCGATCTTGGCGCGGCCGTCAGGCGCAAGCGTCAGCAACAACTCGCAATAGAGGCGGCTCGTGTAGGGCGCATCGCCGCAGCTGCAACCGCCGACGCTTTCCTCGCAGCAGACGCCGATGCGGAGCTCCGTATTGCCATCGCCCGCCGCGCGCTGCCCGAGCAGGCTGATGCCGATGCTTCCCGGGTCGATGCGCCCACCCTGCTCGGTCGCCGCGACGAGCGCGGGGTGTGTCGCGAGCAGCGGCGGCAGCTCCCGGGCCAGCGTTGCGGCCAGCGCGTCCGTGCCGAGCGCCGCCGCCGTTGCGGGCAGCGACAGCGGCGACTCGGGACGGGCGGGCGCGGACGGGCTCATGGCCCGGCGCGGCGGGCGAAGTCGCGGATCAACGCGGCGATGTCGTCGGTGGCCACATGATGCAGCCCGTGGCCGATGCCGGGCAGGCGCACCAGCTCGGCGAACGGCGCCTGGTGGATCAGCCGCTCGGCATGGTTCCAGGCCGGTACCACGCCGTCTGCGTCGCCGGTGATCAGGAGCAGCGGCCGGCGGATGTACGCGTAGTGCGCGCTCTGGCGCTCCAAAAAGGGGCTTAGGCGCCGGATGTCCTCGGCGTTGGCGAGGAAGGTGCGCGGGCGCAGCGCCAGCTCGACGCCGGTGCGGCGCAGGTAATCAGGCGGCGGCGGGTTCGGCGCGAAGGCGGAGCGCAGGCCATCGGCCAGCGCGAGCCGGCCCAGTGTCAACGGCAGCGTGTGGGCGAAGAGCTGGCCGAGCAGCGGCACGCCGGCGACATCGTTGTACCAGGCGACACCCCCTTGCCAGGGATGGCTGCCGCCTGCGAGCAGCACGCCGCCGGCGGCCTCGTCCGGGTAGGCGAGCAGATAGGCGAGCACCACGGCGCCGGCGAGCGAGTGTCCCACCAGCACCGGGCGCTCCAGGCCCAGCTCAAGCAACAGCTCGTGCAGCAGCCGTGCTTGCTCCGCCGGGTCCGGCCAGCGCCCGGCGGGGCGCTCGCTGTAGCCGTGGCCGGGCCGGTCCACGGCGACGACGCGATGGGTCTCGGCCAGCGGCGGCAGCAGGCTCGCGTGAAAGTCGAGCAGGCTGGTGCTCGCGCCGTGCAGCAGCACGATGGGGGGCGCTGGCGCGTCCGCGGGGCCGGCGATGCTGTAGTGCAGGCGCACGCCGTCAAGCTCGGCGAGCTCGCCGACGGGCGGGTGGCGCGCCTCCAGGCGGCGCGCCTCCAGTTGCGTGACGCCGGCGAGCACGGCCAAGGTGAGGGCGATCAGCGCGAGCCAGGGCATGGGGTGGGGTGGCGGGCTCGGTCTGGTGGGCGAAGGGCCAATGCGGGCGGGTTGGCGACGTCGGAGCATCCGCCGGAACGCGCCTGAAAAGACGTCTTTCAGCCGGCCGACTGGAGCGGTTGCACGGAGCGCGGGTGCGTCGGCACGGCCTTCAGCGGCCGTTCGGGTGAGAACAGCCCGTTGCGTGCCCGCTCCGTGATCACGGACACCGCCGGGTGCTTGATGCGCCGCTCTGCGGAGATGGCGTAGAAGCGCTCGAGGATCTCGTCGCTGCGACCGATGATCTCGACGTCGTACTTTCGCAGCACATCGTCGGCGACCGCCTCCGGTGCCGTGAACACGCCGGCGCCGGCCTCGCCGAAGGTCTTGATCAGCGCCCGGTCCTCGATCTCGGCGACGATCCGCGGCTTGATGCCCTGGCGTTCCAGCCAATGCTCCAGCGAGCGCCGCAGGGCGCTGTGCGCGCTCGGCATCAGCATCGGCGCACCGTCCAGCGACTGCGGAAAGCCGGCGCGGTAGCGCGCCGCCTCGGCGCGGGCGGCGCAGAACACGCTGGCCGTTTCGCCGAGCGGATGGTTGTAGGCACGGATGTTGAGCGCCGGGTTCAGCGGGCTGTCGGTGAGCACCAGGTCCAGCTTGTGCACCGACAGGTCCGCGAGCAGGTCCACGAGTGGGCGCTCGATGCACAGGAGCCGCACCGGCTCGTCCATCGTGAGCGCGGGGGCGAGCACCCGGTGGGTCAGCAGCTTCGGCACCACCATGGCCACGCCGACGTTGAGCGTGACGCCGCCGCCCGGCGTGCGCCCGGCCAGCACGTCCTGGAGCTCGTCGCCGATGCGGAACATCTCGTCCGCGTAGGAGAACACCAGCCGCCCGGTATCCGTCAGCGTCAGCGAGCGGCCGGACTTGGCGAACAGCTTGCCGCCGACTTGGTCTTCCAGCTCGCGCAACTGGCCGCTGATGGTCTGCGGCGTCAGGTGCAGGGCGTCCGCCGCCCGGGCGATGGAGCCGTGGCTGGCGACGGCCCAAAAATAGCGCAGGTGCTTGAGATTCAGGTGGGCCACTGGTTGTCCGGGGGGCGCCATCGGGGCGCCGTTGCAACGGAAATCTCGGAACGGACGGGAAGCATCTAAAGAAAAAACCGATGGGTCAAGCTTTCTCTGATCCTAGATTGCTTGCCGGCGCCAAATGTTTGCCCCTCCTCGGCCCTCGGCCCTCGGCCCTTGTTTCACGCGCCAACGAGCGGGCTCCGCAAGACGGCGCTCCTTGCCGGTCTGAGGCTTGGCCTCGCGCCGTGCCGCTGCCTATCCGGCTCGATCGGCCGGCGTCGGGGCGACGGCATCGATCTGCACCGGCGCCGTCAGCGGCGCGCCGTCGAGCATGGCCTGGCCGTCGGCGCCGAGGCAGAGCCGCCCGGTCGCGAACCAATGCACCGCCAGCGGATAGATCCTGTGCTCCTGCGCCAGCACCCGGGCGGCGAGGCGCTCGGCGTCGTCCCCCGGCAGCACCGGCACCCGCGCCTGGAGCAGGCCCGGGCCGCCGTCCAGCTCGTCGGTGACGAAATGCACGGTGGCGCCGTGCTCCGTGTCGCCGGCGTCCAGCGCGCGCTGGTGCGTGTGCAGCCCCGGATACCTCGGCAGCAGCGACGGATGGATGTTGAGCATGCGCCCGTGGAAGCTCGCGACCAGCTCCGGCGTCAGGATGCGCATGAAGCCGGCGAGCACCACGAGCCCCGGCTCGAAGCCGCCGAGCAACAGGGCCAGCGCCGCGTCGTAGGCGCTGCGGGTGGGGAACTCCCGATGGCTCAGCACGCGGGTCTGGATGCCGGCGCGCTCGGCGCGGGTCAGCCCAAAGGCGTCGCCGCGGTTGCTGACCACCACGCGGATGTCGATGGGAAGCTCGCCCGCCTGTTGCGCGTCGATGAGGGCCTGCAGGTTGCTGCCGTCGCCGGAGATGAGCACGGCGACGGGCAGCGGGGCGGCGCCGTCGCGCCCGGCGACATCACCCGGCCGCGTCATTTGCCACCCGCGTACTCCACGCGCGGCTCGCCGTGGTGCGGCTCGACGCGGCCGATGATCCAGGCCTGCTCGCCCGCGGTGCGCAGCAGGCCGCAGGCGCCGGCGGCGCGCTCGGAGGCGACGCAGGCGATCATGCCGACGCCGCAGTTGAAGGTGCGCAGCATCTCGGCGTCCGTGATGTTGCCGGTGTCCCGCAGCCAGCGGAACACCGGCGGCGGCGCCCAACTGCGCAGGTCCACCACCGCCTTGGTGCCGGCGGGCAGCACCCGCGGCAGGTTCTCCGTGATGCCGCCGCCGGTGATGTGCGCCAGCGCGTGCACGCCGCCGTTGCGCGTGAGCGCCAGCACCGGGCGGGCGTAGATGCGGGTCGGCTCCAGCAGCGCCTCACCAAGCGTGACGGGGTGCTCGGCGCCGGGCTCCAGCGGGTCGTCCAGGGACGCGCCGCTCACCTCCAGCACGCGGCGGATCAGCGAGAAGCCGTTGGCGTGCGGGCCGCTCGCCGCGAGCCCGATCAGCGCGTCGCCGGGCCGCACCCGGGCCGGGTCCAGGATCGCGTCCTTCTCGACGATGCCGACGCAGAAGCCCGCCAGGTCGTAGTCGCCGTCGCCGTACATGCCCGGCATCTCGGCCGTCTCGCCGCCGATGAGCGCGCAGCCGGCCTTGCGGCAGCCCTCGGCGATGCCCGTGACGACGCTGGCCGCGACGTCCACGTCCAGCTTGCCGGTGGCGTAGTAGTCGAGAAAAAACAATGGCTCGGCGCCGCAGACCACGACGTCGTTGGCGCACATGGCCACCAGATCGATGCCCACACCGCCGTGCCGCCCGGCGGCCACCGCGAGCTTGAGCTTGGTGCCGACGCCGTCGGTGCCGGACACCAGCACCGGCTGGCGATAGCCCGCGGGCAGCTCGAACAGCCCGCCGAAGCCGCCGAGCCCGGACAGCACGCCGGGCCGGTGCGTGGCGGCCACCGCGGGCTTGATGCGCCGGACGAGCTCCTCGCCGGCATCGATATCGACGCCCGCGGCGCGGTAGGTCATGGATTCGCTGGTCATCGCGGACGGCCTCGGCTGCGGCGATTCGGTGGGATGGGAGTCTGCCCGGCGGGAGCGCCGCCGCAGCGGCGTATTCTCGCACGCGAGCCCGCCGCGGCAACCGGTCGCGGGGAAGGGCCGAGGGCCGAGGGCAGAGGGCCAAAGAACCCTGCGCGGCCGTCGGCCCTCCGCGACTGGCTCACCTGCGACAGGAGCGGGCTGTGCAGGCCGCTCTGCCGGCCCCTATCAGTCCGAGGCGCTGCCTGGCCGCTCGATGATGCCCTTCGCTTGCAGCGCGGCGCGCGTCAGTTGCCGGCGCAGCGGCAAGTCCTGCTCGTTTCGCACGTCCATGTTCATCGCGAAGAACCAGACTTCCGCGGGTGTCTCGACATAGCCCACATACCAGCCCACCTGTGGCTTCACGCGCGCCGCCCAGCCCGTCTTGGCCCACAGTGCATGGTCCGGGGTCTGCTCCGCCAGCATGATCTCGCGCAGCGTCGCGTACGCATCTGCGCTGAACGGCAGCTCTCGCTGGTGGAGCTTGTTCAGAAACTCCACTTGCTCGACGGCGCTGATGCGCAGGGCGCCGTCGAGCCAGAAGGTCGTCCCGTCGAAGGGCTCGGTCAGCTCCCCGAAGGCCAGATCGCGCAAATAAGCCCGATAGGTGTCAGCGCCAACCCGCCGCGCCAGCGCCTGATAGCACCAGACACAGGAGACCTTGAACGCACTCTCCAGGGTCTGATCGCGATTCCAATCCGGGAAGTCGTGAACCTGCCCGTCCCACGTCAGCACGGCGTCCTTGCCGGCGATTGCCCCTTCTTGCACCGCGATCAGCGTGTTCAGGATCTTGAACGTCGAGGCGATCGGAAACCGTGCGTTCGCGCGGGGGGCGTTGTGGATGAAGGTCTGCCCGCCGTTCAGGGCGGCAATGATCATGGTCCCTTCGACGCCCTGCTCCGCGAACAGCCGCGTGAGGTCTTGGTCCTCGGCGCATGCCGGAAGCCACCAGAGCAGGCATAGGATAGCGAACAGGATTCGGCGCATGGCTGGATTCCCCCGGGTAATGCGCGAGCGTCAAAGGGTTGCGTCGCGATCAGCGGCGGCCTCAACCGTCCGCTGCATCGCTTGGCTCGGATGGCCTTCCGCTGGTCAGCCCCGCGCACGCTCGCCGATAGCGGGCAGCAGCTCGGGCCAATCGTGCAGAGTAGCCGGATCGACGGCGGGCGCAAACTGCGCGGGCGGGTCGTGGCAGGACAGATGGCCGCTGACGCAGGTGGGACGGAGGACTCGGTCGATGCCCTGCTGGGCAAGGCAAGCGATGCCGACGTTCGTTGGCCGACCGACGTCGGCGTACCCGGACGGCTCACGTATCATGCCGGCATCGAAATCTAAAGTCCCCCGGAGATTGCCGAGATGCTCTGTCTGCGCGGCGCGCCCGCCCTGTCCGCCTTTCGCCTGGCCAAGCTGGAGCAGCGACTGCGCGCGGGCGGCCTGCCGGATGCGCGCCTGACGGCGGTGCTGATGCACTTTGCGGACCTCTCGCGCGACTTGGCCGCAGGCGAGCTGGCCGTGCTGGAGCGGCTGCTGCGCTACGGCCCGGCGGCCGGTGTCGACGCGGAGCCGGCGGGCCGGCTGCTGCTGGTGGTGCCGCGGCCCGGCACCATCTCGCCCTGGTCGTCGAAGGCGACGGACATCGCTCAGCATTGCGGGCTCGACGCGGTCCTGCGGCTGGAGCGCGGTGTCGCGTTCTACCTCGATGCGCCGGCGCTCGACGACGACGCCGTCGCAACCGCCGCCGCCCTGTTGCACGATCGCATGACCGAGGCGGTGCTGTTCGACGTCGCGCACGCGGAGCGCCTCTTCGCCCGGGCCGAGCCCAGAGCGCTGACGCGGGTGGACTTGCTCGCCGGCGGCCGGGATGCGCTGGCGGCGGCCAACGCCGCGCTCGGGCTCGCGCTGTCCGCCGACGAGATTGACTATCTGGTGGACAGCTTCGGCGCCCTCGGCCGCAACCCCACCGACGTCGAGCTGATGATGTTCGCGCAGGCCAACTCCGAGCACTGCCGGCACAAGATCTTCAACGCCGATTGGGTCATCGACGGCGAGCCGCGGCCGAGCTCGCTGTTCGGCATGATCCGCCACAGCACCGACGCTTCCCCCGCCGGCGTGCTGTCCGCCTACAAGGACAACGCCGCCGTCATCGAGGGCTCGCCGGGCCGGCGCTTTTTGCCCGAGCCCGGCACCGGCCTGTACCGCGCCAGCGGCGAGCCGGTGCACATCCTGATGAAGGTCGAAACGCACAACCACCCCACCGCCATTGCACCGGACCCGGGCGCCGCCACCGGCGCCGGCGGCGAGATCCGCGACGAGGGCGCCACCGGCCGCGGTGCCAAGCCGAAGGCGGGGTTGTGTGGCTTTTCGGTGTCGAACCTGCGCATCCCGGGCTGCGAGCAGCCCTGGGAGGCGGGGCAGGACTGGGGGCGGCCGGGGCGCATCGTCTCGGCGCTCGACATCATGCGCGACGGCCCCATCGGTGCCGCCGCCTTCAACAACGAGTTCGGCCGCCCGAACCTGGCCGGCTGGTTTCGCACCTACGAGCAGCGGGTGCCGACGGCCGCCGGCGGCACGGAGCTGCGCGGCTATCACAAGCCCATCATGCTCGCGGGCGGGCTCGGCAGTATCCGCGCCGAGCACGTCGAGAAGACCGCCTTCTCGGCCGGCACGGCGCTGGTGGTGCTGGGCGGGCCGGCGATGCTCATCGGCCTGGGCGGCGGGGCGGCGTCGAGCATGGCGAGCGGTGCGTCGGCGGAGGATCTGGACTTTGCCTCCGTGCAGCGCGCGAACCCCGAGATGCAGCGCCGCTGCCAGGAGGTCATCGACCGCTGCTGGGCACGCGGCGACGCCAACCCGATCCTGTTCATTCACGACGTCGGCGCCGGCGGACTCTCCAATGCGCTGCCGGAGCTGGTGCACGACGGCGCCGATGGCGGGTCGGGCGGCGCGAGCTTTGAGCTGCGCCGGGTGCCGAACGCCGACCCCGGCATGGCGCCGATGGAGATCTGGTGCAACGAGGCGCAGGAGCGCTATGTGCTGGCCGTGGACCGCGCGCAGCTCGGCGACTTTGCGGCCATCTGCGAGCGCGAGCGCTGCCCCTATGCGGTGGTCGGCGAGGCCGAGCAGGACGCCCGGCTCAAGCTGACGGATGCGCACTTCGGCGATGCGCCCATCGACATGCCGATGCAACTCCTGTTCGGCAAGCCGCCGAAGATGACCCGCGCCGTGGCGCGGCTGCCCGATCCTGCCGAGCCCTTCGACCCCGCCGGCATCGACCTCGGCGAGGCCGTGCGGCGCGTGCTCAGGCTGCCGGCCGTGGCGTGCAAGACCTTCCTCATCAGCATCGGGGATCGCACCGTCACCGGGCTCGTGGCGCGGGACCAGATGGTCGGCCCCTGGCAGGTGCCGGTGGCCGACTGCGCCGTGACACTGACCGACTACGACGGCCGCACCGGCGAGGCCATGGCCATCGGCGAGCGCACGCCGCTCGCGCTGCTCGACGCCCCGGCCGCCGGGCGCATGGCCGTGGCCGAGGCGGTGCTGAACATCGCCGCCGCGCCCATCGCGAAGCTCGGCGACATCAAGCTCTCCGCCAACTGGATGGCGGCGGCGGGGCATCCGGGCGAGGACGCGCGGCTCTACGACACCGTCCACGCCGTGGGCGAGGTGTTGTGCCCGGCGCTCGGCATCGCCATCCCCGTCGGCAAGGACTCCATGAGCATGAAGACGGTCTGGCAGGGGCAGGGCGGCGAGCGGCACGCGATGGCCGCGCCGCTGTCGCTCATCGTCTCGGCCTTCGCGCCGGTGACCGATGCATCACGGAGTCTGACCCCGCAGCTCCAGGCGTCGCCGAATGGCTCGTTGGAAGAGACGGCGCTGGCGCTGGTGGACTTAGGCTCCGGCCAAGACCGGCTCGGCGGCTCCTGCCTGGCGCAGGTGTTCGGTGTGCTCGGCAGCACGCCGCCGGATCTGGATGACGCCGAGCTGCTGCGCGGGTTGTTCAACGCGGTGCAGCAGCTCAATGCCGAGGGCAAGCTGCTCGCCTACCACGACCGCTCCGACGGCGGGCTCTTGGTGACGCTCGCGGAGATGGCCTTCGCCGGGCGCTGCGGCGTCGACGTGGACCTCGCGCTGTTGCCGCAGGGCGGGCGGGAGCCCGTCGCGGCGCTGTTCAGCGAGGAGCTCGGCGCCGTGCTCCAGGTGCGCGCCGCCGAGCGCGACGCGGTGCTGGCCTGCCTCGCCGAGCATGGCCTCGGCGAGTGCGCCGCCGTCATCGGCCGGCCGACCCGCGCGCAGCGCATCGTCGTGCGCAGCGCCGGCGACGTGCTCATCGACGCCACCCGCGCCGAGCTGCAACGGCTCTGGTCCGAAACGAGCTGGCAGATGCAGCGCCTGCGCGACAACCCGGACTGCGCCGATGAGGAGCATGCCCGCATCGATGCCGACGACGACCCCGGGCTGCATGCGGCGCTCGGCTTCGCGCCGGCCGACGACGTGGCGGCGCCGTACATCAAGACCGGCGTGCGCCCGCGGCTCGCGGTGCTGCGCGAGCAGGGCGTCAACGGCCAGGTGGAGATGGCCGCGGCCTTCCACCGCGCCGGCTTCGACTGCATCGACGTGCACATGTCCGACATCATCGCCGGGCGCGCGGACCTCGCCGGCTTCAAGGGGCTCGCGGCCTGCGGCGGCTTCAGCTACGGGGACGTGCTTGGCGCCGGCGCCGGCTGGGCCAAGACCATCCTGTTCAACCCGCGGGCGCGGGAGCAGTTCGAGGCCTTCTTCGACCGCGAAGAGACCTTTGCGCTCGGCGTCTGCAACGGCTGCCAGATGCTCGCGAACCTGCGCGAGCTGATCCCGGGCGCCGGCCACTGGCCGCAGTTCGTGCGCAACCGCTCGGAGCAGTTCGAGGCCAGGCTGGCGCTGGTGGAGGTGCTGGAGACGCCATCGGTGCTGCTCGCCGGCATGGCGGGCTCGCGCCTGCCCATCGCCGTCGCCCACGGCGAGGGCCGGGCGGAGTTCGCCGATGCCGGGCAGCTCGCCGCCGCCGCGCCCTATGTCGGCGTGCGCTATGTCGAGCACACCGGCGAGCCGGCCGAGCGCTACCCCGCCAACCCCAACGGCTCACCGGGCGGCATCACCGGGCTCACCACCACCGACGGGCGCGTCACCATCCTGATGCCGCACCCGGAGCGGGTGTTCCGCAGCGTTCAGCACAGTTGGCACCCGGACGGCTGGAGCGAGGACGCGCCCTGGCTGCGGCTGTTCCGCAATGCGCGGGTGTGGGTGGGGTGAGGGCGCTGCGGCAGCGTGCGTAGTCCGGCCCTCCGGGGCGGATCGAAATCGCTATCGAAATCGAAATCGAACCGAGTGGCGACCGATCCCGACCCACCTGGCCAGTCCGAACGCCGCCGCCTCTCAAGTTCCGCAGAAGGTCTGCCGCACCACCTCGTGCTCCTCGGGCGGTCTGCGGTAGTCGATCAGGTCCGGATGCTCCTCGTAGGGTCGCGAGACGACCGTCAGCAGCGGCTCCAGCGGGGCCAAGTCGCCGCGCTCCACGGCGGCGGTGATGACCTCCTGCACCCGATGGTTGCGCGGGATGTAGGCGGGGTTGCGTGCGCGCATGCGGGCCTGGCGCTCGGCGTTGGGCTCCTGTTGGGCGGCGAGGCGCGTGCGCCATCGCGTGGTCCATTCGTCGAAGGCGTCGGGCTTGCCGAACAGGGCGCGGACCGGCTCCAGCGTGGCCGGAGCGTCCGGGTCAGCGTCGCTCAATAGCCTGAACGTGTTGGTGAAGTCGGCACGATGCTGGGCCATGCGGCCGAGGAGCTCCGTCACCAGCTCGTCATCGGCGGACTTGTCGGACTGCTGCGTGTCGAGGAGCCCGAGCTTGGCGCGCAGGCCGCCGTAATAGGCGGGCTCGAAGGCCTTGCCGTAGGCGTCGAGCGCGGATCTTGCCTTGGTCTTGGCCTGCTCGGGGTCATCGTCCAAGAGCGTCAGCAGGCTGTTGGCGAGCTGGGTCAGGTTCCACAGCCCGATACTCGGCTGCTGGCCGTAGGCATAGCGCCCGTAGCGGTCGATGGAGCTGTAGACCTGATTCGGGTCGTAGGCGTCCATGAAGGCGCAGGGGCCGTAGTCGATGGTCTCGCCGGACAGCGCCATGTTGTCGGTGTTCATGACGCCGTGGATGAAGCCCACCAAGAGCCAGCGCGCGATGAGCTCGCCTTGGCGCGCGGCGACGGCGGCGATGAGGGCCGCATAAGGGTTGTCGTCCTCGGCGAGCTCCGGGTAATGGCGCGCGATGAGATAGTCCGCGAGCCGCTGCACGGCCTCGCGGTCGCCGCGGCGCGCGAAATACTCGAAGGTGCCGACGCGGATGTGGCTCGCGGCGACGCGGGTCAGGATGGCGCCGGGCTCGGCAGCATCGCGGAACACGGGCTCGCCGGTGGCCACCATGGCCAGTGCCCGCGTGGTCGGGATGCCCAAGCCCTGCATGGCCTCGCCCAGGATGTACTCCCGCAGCACGGGCCCAAGCGCGGCGCGGCCGTCGCCGGAGCGCGAGAAGGGCGTGCGCCCGGCGCCCTTGAGCTGCACGTCGCGGCGGCGGCCCTGGCGGTCGTTGACCTCACCGAGCAGGATCGCGCGCCCGTCGCCCAGGCTCGGCACGAAATTGCCGAACTGATGCCCGGCATAGGCCATCGCGATGGGCCGCACCCTGTCCGGCAGTCGGTTGCCGGCGAGCATGGCCACACCGTCCGCGCCGGCGAGCCAGTCCGCATCGAGCCCCAGCTCCGCGGCCAGTGCTTGGTTCAGCCGCAGCAGCGTCGGCTCACGCACCGGCGTCGGCGGGATCTCCGCGTAGAAGTGCCCGGGCAGCCCTGCGTAGCTGTGCTCGAAGGGCGGGACGGGCGCGGCGTCGGGCGCGCGGTTAAGGGCGATAGGCATGACGGATCCTGTAGGCGGGGCGGCCGGGTATGTCCGACCGAGAAACCGAGGCTTTGCCGATAAGGTACGGGCGGCGCACCGATGGCACAACGCGCATGCTGCTGTTGCGCCCGGCTGCACGCGCAACCGACCGACGCGGCGTAGCGCCGACGGCCATCGTGTTACGTTTTCGGTGCTCGTGCTGCGGACCCGCAGCCCTCACATTGCTGGCCAGTCGTTCGACAAGCTGCCGGAGGCTGACATGCTCACCATCCGCCGTGCCGAGGACCGCGGCCACGCCGATCATGGCTGGCTCGACACCTGGCATACCTTCTCGTTCTCCAGCTACTACGACCCGGCGCACATGGGCTGCTCGAACCTGCGCGTCATCAACGACGACCGC
This sequence comes from Thiohalocapsa sp. ML1, assembly GCF_001469165.1. Classification (GTDB taxonomy): domain Bacteria; phylum Pseudomonadota; class Gammaproteobacteria; order Chromatiales; family Chromatiaceae; genus Thiohalocapsa. Next base: position 45,097 of record NZ_JABX01000011.1, read on the forward strand.
ATCGCACCCGGTGGCGGGTTTCCGACCCATGGGCACGAGGACATGGAGATCGTCACCTACGTGCTCGACGGCGCCCTGCAGCACAAAGACAGCATGGGCAACGGCTCGGTCATCGCGGCCGGCGATGTCCAGTACATGGCAGCGGGTCGCGGTGTGCGCCACAGCGAGTACAACGCCTCCAGCACCGAGCCCGTGCACCTGTTGCAGATCTGGCTCGTGCCGAACCAGCAGGGCGTTGAGCCGCGCTACGCGCAGCAGGCATTCTCCGACGCGGCCAAGCGCAACCGGCTCCTGCTGCTGGTGTCGCCGGACGGGCGCCAGGGCAGCATTGCCACGCATCAGGACGCGCTCCTTTACGCGACGCGGCCCGACGACGGCACCGCGGTGACCCATCAGCTCGCCGCCGACCGTGAGGGCTATGTGCACGTGGCCCGCGGTTCGGTGCGCGTGAACGGCGCCGAGCTCGATGCCGGCGACGGTGCGCGCCTCGGCGCCGGTGAGCAGTTCGGCATCGAGGGTATCGCGGCCGGCGAGGTGCTGTTGTTCGATCTGCCCTGAATCATCGCACCCGCCGCCGGTTGCCGCGCCCCGCAGCGCCCGCATCTGTGGGAGCTGGCCGGCAGTTCGGCCGCGCCCGATGCCGCGTGCCCGCGGCCATCCCCCTCCCCGCAGCCAATCCATCAGCCAACGCGGAGCCACGATGAGCGACAAGCCAATCCACGATTTCCCCGGCAGCGAGATCGACGTGCACTGGGACGAGCGCCTGTGCATCCACATCGGCGAGTGCGGCAACGCGGCCAACACCCTGTTCGAGGGCGGGCGCGACCCCTGGTGCGTGCCGGACGAGGTAAGCCGCGCCGAGGTGCGCGATGTCTGCGAGCGCTGCCCGAGCGGTGCTCTGAGCTACGTGGACAAGACCGGCGAGCCCGAGCAGGCGCCGGCCGAGAACACCGCGAGCGTCACCTACAACGGGCCGCTCTACCTCACCGGCGACCTGCACATCGACGACGCGGCGCCGGACATGGCCGGCACCCGCTTTCGCGCGGCGCTGTGCCGGTGCGGCGCCTCCGCCAACAAGCCCTTCTGCGACAACAGCCACCTCAAGGCCGGCTTCGAGGACTTCGGCGCCGTCGGCGAGACCGGTCCGGGCCGGAGCGCCACCGGCGGCCCGCTCAAGGTGCGGCGCATCCCGAACGGGCCGCTCATGGTCGAGGGCAACCTGACCATCCGCGCCGGCACCGGGCGCATCGCCTGGCAAGGCGAGAAGGCCTTCCTGTGCCGCTGCGGGGCGTCCAAGAACAAGCCGTTCTGCGACGGCTCGCACAAGGCGGCTGGGTTTACGGACGAATAAGGCGGCTTGGGCGGAGGGCGGTGGGCGGAGGGCCAAGGGCCAAGGGCCGAGGCGGGCTCCCTCGGCCCTTGGCCCTGCGGGCCCTATCGGTCGGCTCCGCCGCCAGCCCCTAGCCCTGATGCGTTATCCTGCCGCCCCCCTCGGCAACCACGGCGGCATGATGCGATGACCCAGCAGCGGCAATCGGGCCTCTCGATCCTCGCCTTGCGCCATCGCTTGCCATCTGTCGCAGTGCTGCTGCTGACGCTCTGCTGGGCCGGCCTCGGCGTCGCTCAGCCGCAGCCCTGTCTCAAGCTCGTCTTCAACAAGTACTGCCTCGGCGGCGACGTGAACGCGCTGGCCCAGCAGCAGCCGCCGGCGCTGCGGCAGGATCAGGGCGAGCGCGTGGCGCTGATCTACTACGAGAGCCGCGATCGGGACTACGTGCTCGCCTGGCGCGGTAGCGTGTACAAGGTGCTGCGTGAGCACCGCATCGCCTCGCAGCTCCAGTACGAGGACCTGTACCGGCTGTTGCGCGAGAAGTACGGCGAGGGGCAGGACCAGAGCAGCTTCCCGGCCTACGCCCGCACGCCGGGGCGGAAGCAAATCTCCATCCGGCGCGGCGAGGGCCGGGCGGTGCATGTGTGGGCGACCAGCCTCGGCTGGCGCATCGAGCTGAGCTGGACGCGGGAGACGGGCCTCGCGCTCGCGTACATCGCCGACGAGTTGGACAACCAACAGTCCGCGACCCAGCGCGGCGGCTACTGACGGTCCCCCTTGTGCGACAGCGCTGCGGCGGGCGGCGCCAGGCAGGCCTCCAGCGCCGCGTCGTCGGCGCTGCGGGCGAGCAGCCGGGCCGGCGCGATGCGGCCGACGAGCTCCGGCGGCGCATTGCGCAGCCGCACCGGCAGGTAGTCGGGGGTGAAGCCCCCCGCGTAGCGCCCGGCGGCGTCTTCCTGCTCGCCCTCGATCAGCACCGGCAGCGTGCGGCCCACCCGGGCATCCAGGCTCGCCGCCCTCAGCACGGCGCCGAGCTCGGCGAGCTGCCGCGCGCGCTCGCGCTTGACGGGCTCCGGCACCTGCGCCGGCATGGTTGCCGCCCGGGTGCCGGCCCGCGGCGAGTACGGAAAGATATGCAGTTGCCCGAAGCCGAGCTCCGCTACCAAATCCATGGTTGCTTGCCATTGCGCGTCGGTCTCGCCCGGAAAGCCGACGATGATGTCGGTGCTGATGCCGATGTCCGGGACCGCGGCGCGGGCCGCGCCCACCAGCGCTCGAAACTCGGCGCTGCGACAGCGCCGCGCCATGCGCGTCAGCACGCTGTCGGCGCCACTCTGTAGCGGCAGGTGCAGATGCGGCATGAGCCGTGGGTCCTTGAACAGGCGCCAAAAGCCTGCCGGCAGGTCCCAAGGCTCCACGGAGCCCAAACGGATGCGCGGCACGTCGGTCTCCGCGAGCAGCGTGTGGATGAGCCGGGCGAGGTCGAGCCCTGCCACCCCTTGGTCGCGGCCGTAGCCGCCGAGCTGCACGCCGGTCAGGACGACCTCCTGCACGCCGGTGTCACCGCCCGCCACGGCGTTGACCTCGGCGACGATGTCCGCGAGCGGGCGGCTGCGCTCGGCGCCGCGGGCCACCGTGGTGATGCAGAAGGTGCACTGGTAGCGGCAGCCGTCCTGGACCTTGACGAAGGCGCGCTGGCGCCCGCGGGCGAACAGCGTCTCGGCGGCGTCGGCATCCGGGTCCGGTCCCGGCAATCCCGGGGGCAGCAATTGCGCCGCGGCGGCCAGCTCCACGAGCCGGTCTTTGTCCGCGTTGTCCACCACCAGATCGATGCGCGCGTCGCCCAGGTCCACGTCCGCCAGCGAGGCGGCACAGCCGCTCACCACCAGCCGCGCCGCCGGGTGCCGGCGCTTGAGGCGTCGCAGCAGCCCGCGCGACTTGCGCGTGGCCTCCGCCGTGACGGCGCAGGTGTTGACGACGACGAGGTCGGCCGGCTCATCGGCGCCGGCGATGCGGCAGCCGCGGCCGCGGAACTGTCGCGCCCAGGCCTCCAGCTCCGCCTCGTTCAGGCGGCAGCCGAGGGTTTCGAGGCGGACCGACAGCGGCGCGGCGGCGGGCACGGGGCGGGCGGCCAAGCCTCAGCGCGCCGGCGGGGGCGGTGGCGAGTTCTGGTGCAGGATCATGCTCCAGCCCGCCTCCCCGCGGCGGCGGAACACGTTGGTGGCGTAGATGCCCGGCGCGTTCGCCGGCGTCCGGGCCGCGTTGTTGTGCTCCTCCAGGTAATGGATGGCGACATCGCCGAGCTCCACCCAGCGGATGTGCGTGACCTTGATGTCCAGCGGCACCTTGCTGCGCAGCAGATCCCGCATCATGTTGCGCACCTGCACGCCGTGGACGATGGGCTGCATCGGCAGCATGCAGGCGACGTCCGGCGAGTCGTCCCAGACCCGCGCCATCAGGTCCGCGTCGCGCTCCTCCAGCGCGTCGTAGAAGGCGTCCTCGGCGGCCTGGGCGGTGGCGAAGGGCGTGCTCATTGCCCCGCCTCGGGTGCGGCAGCGGCCGGTGCCGGCGGCTGGCCGGACAGGGCCGGCGGCAGCGGTTCGCCCGGCATCGGCACGGCGCCCGGGCCCATGCCGCGACGCGGGATGCGGATACTGATGGCGTCCTCGGTGGCCTGGCGCTCCATGGCCGCGAGGTCCGCATCCGGCGGCGCCGGCAGGCGCTTGGCGCGCTGGCCGCTCGCGTAGGACCAACTGCGCCGGTAGCCCTGGCCGTCGGCGGCGGTCTCTTGCCGGGTCGTCTCGGCCGTGCGCCGCACCGCGAGCAGGAGGCCCTGGCCCAAGGGCCGGATCTCCACCTGCTCCGGCGGCAGCCCGCGGAGATCGATCTCAAGCACGTAAGCGTCGTCGGTGCGCTGCTGGGTAAGGCCAAGCCCGGCGAACTCGAAACTGATGCGGCCCGTCTCGGGGTCGTAGTCGGCGCCCGCCGGAGCGCCAGCCGCGGGGCCGAAGCCCGGCGCGGGCGGCATCCGGCTGCGCATCTGCGGCGGTGCCGGGTAGCCGGGCAGCGGCGCCTCGGCGGCGGTGCCCGCCGGCAACGGCGGTGCCGCGGACGGCTGCCAATCGCCGGCGCCGGCGGCCGTGCACCAAAGCAGCGTGCCGCAGCCGATGAGGGTGGGAATCCGAAGTAACCGGGTTGGGACCATGCGCTTTGCCTCCGCGGGTGCAGCCTGAATGACGGGGGCAGTATAAATGCGTCAGGGTCAGCGGCGGCAGCGCCAGGTCGGCGTGCCGTCCGGCGTGACCAAGCCCCAGTCCAGCAGCAGCGCCCGCGCATCCTCGGCGTCGTGCCGGTACCAGGCCCACGCCGAGCCCAGGCGAAAGGAGTAGCCCCAGGCGTCCATGTCTCGGCACAGCCGCTCGGCGCCGACGCCGGGCAACTGCTCGGCGATGCGGATTTGCAAGTAGCACACCGCGTTCTCCTCCGCGTCGTCGCCGCCGGCGTCGGTGTGCAGCCGCTGCCTGCGCGCTTCGGTCATGCAAATGTAATGGCAAGCCTCGTGCAACGCCGAGTGCAGGGGGGTATCCTCCCGCACGAACAGCCGATTCCCGATCAGGCCGGCCTCGGGCTCGCCCCAGTGGCTGCCGGGGATCTGCTCCGCGCCGGGCACGGCGACGACCTCGAGCCCGGTGCGCCCCAGCATCTGTCCGAGGCCGACTGCGGCCTGGTCACGAAACATCGTCAAATCTCCGGGTCGTGTCGTCTAGCCGTGTCGCTCGGCGCCCGAGCGCGAATCTGATCGGTCAAGCGGCGCTGTCTGTCAGGAAACTTTACAGCTTTCAGGGGATCGCTGATAACCTACCTGCGGGTTTCGCACAATTCCTTTAATCAAAACAAGTAGCTGGGGAGGGTCGGCATGTTCTTTGCTGGAGATACGCCCAAGCGGGGTTTCTCGACCCGAAAGTGTAAAGAGTCTGCGCGTATGGCTTCTCTGACAATTTCTTCAGCGGCTGAGCGGACCTTGGTTTCCGGGTCGTCTCGTGTAACCGCCGCGGGCGAATCTCGGCCGACCGGCCGGAGGATTGATCTGCGCACTGCGGTCTTGGCGTTCGTCATAGTCGGGCTTGGCGTTGCCGGCACGTTGCCGTCGGCGGTGTACGCAAAAGCCTTGGCTAGTGCTTCGCTCAATATCGTTGACTTCTCCTGGTATCGCGTGGGGGGCGGCCCCTTGGGCGAAGACATCGTCCTGACCTCGCTCGTGCTGGGGGGGCCGCCGGGGCCGCAACAGGACACGGTGCTGCGTGGGGGCAGTGACGAAGTTGCGCTGATGGGCGCGCTCAACGGCGTCGCGGTCCCGGCACCGTCGCCGCCCACGACTCGGTCCCATCTCGCTACTGGTGGTCTGGGACCCCTTGAGGTCGGTCCGGCTTGCTCGAACGGCACCGGTCCTGGCTGTACGGCAAACCTTAATCCGATCGGCACTTTGGGAAGTCAGGCCGTCAGCGGTTATTCGGAACTCGACGGCTACTACGCGGCTGTGCCCGGCGATAAAGCGGGTCTGTCCGGCGGTTTGCGCTCGGATGTGTCGCTGCTCAGCGGGTCGACCACCGGCACAGCTAACGGTGAGTGGACGAGTGTCACGTCCCTGCGTCCAAACGTAACTGTGGACACATACTTCAGGGTGGAGTTCGCCGCCCAGGCTCTCGCGCGTCCTGACGATGTATCGGATATGGCAGAGGCGCGCGTCCTACTGGAGGTGAGCCTGAGTGGTAGCGGCATTACGTTTGGTTCGCAGGAAATCTTGAATCTCCAGACGACCGATGGGGACCTCCAAGACAACCGAACGGTCTTCATCTACGCGAATACCGGCAATGATCCGTTTACGCTCGTTGCGGGCGCGAACAATGACTACACGCTTTCGGTTACGGCAACGACGATGGCCAGCGCAGGAACAGGGCCCAGCAACGTGCCGGTTCCACCTGCCTGGAGCTTGGTGCTCGCCGGGCTTGTGCCTCTTGTTTGGCGTCGTCGCAGGACGCCTGCCACTCGGCTCCCGCTGTAAGCGAATCGCGATATCCCTGTGCTGGCCGCTGTTCTGCGCCTAACGGCGTGCGGGCCGACCGCACAGCGCGCGGGCACGCTCGCTCTGGTCCTTGCACGCCGTTCATGCCGAGCGCCAGCACAGTAGCGTTCCGGCATGGGGTTCGCCCCGGCCTTCTGTTTCCGGCGCTGTGTCTCTCCGTCGCCCTCGCCGCTTGTCATCCAGCGCCGCCGACGACCCCCGAGGATCAACTCCTCAAGGCCAATGTCTTGGTCGAACAAGGTCGCTCCGTCGAGGCTGTTAACCTATTGTTGGCGGCCCTTGGCGAGACCCCTGATCATGCCGGCCTGCGCTGGCGCGTGGGCGAGCTACAACTGGAGGCGGGCTTCACCGAGCACGCCATCTCTCACCTGAAGGCCGCACTCGCTGCCGGTACTAGCCCCTCTTCGGTCTTGCCTGTGTTGGCCAAAGCTTTGCTGGTATCCGGCGATACGGCCGAGCTTTTGGCTATGGACCTGCCGCCCGCGCTGTCGCCGTACGCCGAGGCTGCGGTCATGGCCCTGCAAGCCCAGGCGCACGCACAGCGAGAGGACTTCGCTGCCGCGGAGCGACGCTTGCAGGAGGCGGCGCTTGCGAGCCCGAACAGCGCGGCCATCGGCGTAGCGCGTGCCCGGATTCTTGTCGCCCAAGGCCGTCAGGATCGGGCGCGCCTGGAGTTGCAAGGGCTAGTCGAGGCCTTTCCGGACGACGCCGACGCCCTTGGCTTCCTCGCCGACCTGGAGCGCCACCGTGGCGACCTGACGCAGGCGGAGGCGCTCTACAGCCGCGCCCTGGAGAACGCCACCTTCAAGGTGCAGGTACGCTTCCTGCGCGCCGAGGTGCGCCTCGACCTTGGCGATAGTGACGGTGCCGCGGACGACACCGCGCGCCTGGAGGCGGCGGTGCCAGAGACCTTCGCGGCGCTGTATCCACGGGCACGCCTGCTGTTGCTCGCAGGCGACGCCGAGCAAGCCCTGCAGGCGTTCGAGGCGGCCAACCAGTTGCAACCGGCTCATGCGGCGACGCTGCTCTTCGGCGGCATCGCGGCCTACAGCATCGGCCGCACCAGCCATGCCGAGGACTGGCTGGCGCGGGTGCTGACACTGGCGCCGGGTAATGTACAGGCTCGCCTAGTGATGGGGGCGATTCGCTTCAACCAGGGCCGTTACGCGGAGGCCGAGCGGTTGCTGCGCCCCTTGCCCTCGGTGCTGCCCGGCAATCCGCTACCGCGGCGGCTGCTGGCGGCCGCTCTGGTCGCACAGGACAAGGCCGCCGACGCGGTGCCCTTGCTCACCGCCTTGGTGGATGCGCGCCCGGACGACCCGCGTTCGCAGTTGGACCTGTCCGTTGCCCTGGTGCTGAGCGGCGCAGACACGCGCGGTGCCATGGCATTAGGCGCTCTGGTGTCCGCGCATCCGGACTACCGTCCGGCCTATCAGTACCTCATCGCCTACTACGTTCGGACACAGGATTGGACGATGGCGCTGGACTGGGCAGAGCGTTTCAGCGCGCGCTATCCAGACGATGCGCAGCCGGGCTTCTTGCGCGCCGAGGTGCTGCTGGCAGCCGGGCGCAGGACGGCGGCACAGGAGGCCTTGGCGGAGGTGCTGGCGATGGCTCCCGGGCACCGGCGGGCGCATCTCAAGCTGGCCGCTCTCGCCCTGGAAACGGGAGACGCGTCGAGCGCGGAGGCGCACTACGCAAGCGTCTTGGAACAAGCGCCGGATGATCTGGACGCACTGATGGGACGCGCTGCAATGCTTGCGGCGCAGGCCCGACCGGATGAGGCCGTGGCGTTGCTGGAGCAGGCGATCATGGCGCACCCGAGCGCGCTTGAGCCGCGGATGGCACTCGCCCGACTCTGGCTGGCGCAGGGCAACCCACAGCCGGCCGTGGCAGCCTTGCGCGAGGGTGCCGAGGCGAGCTTTCGGCGCGACGCGGCCTATGTGCGCTTGCTCGCAGAGGCACTGTTGGCAAACGAATCGCCGCAGCTCGCTGCGGATGCAGGGCGCGATCTTGTCACCCTGTTGCCCAAATCGCTGGATGCCCATGGTCTGTACGCTCAGATTCTGACCCGATTGGACGACAAAGCGGCATTGCAGCGAACCTTGGAGCAGATGCTGAGCATCGATCCGACACATGAGCCGGCGCTGTTGGAACTGGTGCGTCTGCACATTGCGACGGGCCTCTTCGAACAGGCGGAGCGGCTGCTGGGTCCGGTGCTGGCGGATCTGGACCGCCCGCCGCTGGCGGATTTCCTCTTCGGCTTGATCTTGACGGCGACGGACCGGGCCACCCAGGCGGTCGCGCCGCTCAAGCATGCCTATCGCACGCTGCCGTCGGAGCGCACGCTGCTGGCGCTGGCGAACGCCGAGGCGCAGTCCGGGCGGGTCGAGGACGCCATCGGCCGCACGGCCGAGTGGCTCGACGCGCACCCGGACGATGTCGAGGTGCGCGTGACGCGCGCGGGGCACCTGGTGCAGGCGGAGCGGGTGACGGAGGCGATTGCCGAGTACGAACGCGCACTGGCGCTGGCGCCGAACCACGCGGTGGCGCTGAACAACTTGGCCTGGTACGCGCTCGCGCAGGACCCGCGGCGCGCCATGGAGTATGCGCAGCGTGCGCTGGAGGTCAAGCCGGACTCGGTGGAGGTCGCGCATACGCTGGTGAGCGCGCAGGTGGAGGCGGGGGAGTGGCGCGATGCGGAGCTGACGCTGGACCGCGTCCTGCCGCTGCATCCCACCGACACGGGGCTGATGTGGCTTTCGGCCCGGGTGCTGCACCAGAAAGGCAGAGCGGAGGAGGCGCTGCGGCGGCTCGAGCGCATCCTGAATGCCGATCCGCCCGACGCGGAGCGCGAGCGCGCGCGGGCGCTGCTGGTGCAGATCGAGGACGAGATCCGCGCCGAGGAAGCCAAGAAGCTCTGGTAGCCACTGATCCGCCCGGCAGTCGGGCTAGAGGCGGCGACGGTATCAGCACGGGACAGCGCCGTGCGGATGCGCTAGCCTGCCGTGCCAACCATCTGCTTGCCGGAGGCACCCATGGCGCGACAACTTTCAGCAGAACAGGCAGTACCGGCACCGCCGGTTGCAACCGAACCGGCCCCGCGGCCTGCATCCGAGCTACTGCAAGGACCCATGGCGGCGGCCATGCTCGCCGCGGCCGTCGTGCTCGGGGCGGGCGTCGGTGTGGCTGCCGTGCTTGCGCTCGCGGCGCCGGTCGGCCGGGAGCCCGCGCTCGTGAACCTGCTGCATGCGATGGTCGGCATCAAGGCGCTGATCTTTGCCGCTGCCGCAACGCTGGTGGCGCTACGCCTGCGTGGCCCGGTCTCGCTTGGGTCCATCGGCGGCTATTGCACGGGGCTCGGCATGTCCGCGGCAGCACTCGTGTGGCTGTGGGGGTTGTCCGGACTGCTATTGGGCTCGGCGCTGTTTTACGGCGGTCTCGTGGCCACCTATCTCACCGCGTCGAAAGACCAGGGCCTTGCCGACGGGCTGCGGCGGGCGCTGCCGGGCCGGCGCTGAGCGGCCGCAGCTCGGCGCGCCAAGCGCTTGTCGCCGGCGGCGGGCGCCCCGCGCTGCCGGCCCCGATCCGGCCCCGATCCGACCTCGCCCGCGCCCTTGCAATGCACCGGGGCAGCGTCCAGCATACGGGCGCCCTGCCGCCGGCGTTGGTCGAAGCGGCCCTGACCCGCACCTTCACCACCCCATGCATGCGCTCGCCGTCGAACAACTTCGCAAGGTCTACAGCACCGGCTTCGAGGCGCTGAAGGGCGTCGATCTGAGCGTGCCGGAGGGCGACTTCTTCGCGCTGCTCGGCCCGAACGGCGCCGGCAAATCGACGCTCATCGGCATTATCACGTCGCTGGTGAACAAGACGTCCGGCTCGGTGCGGGTGTTCGGTCGCGATCTGGAGCGGGAGCCGGAGGCCGTGAAGGCGGCGCTCGGCGTCGTGCCGCAGGAATTTAACTTCAATCTGTTCCTGCCGGTGGCGGAGGTGGTTATCAACCAGGCTGGCTACTTCGGCATCCCGCGCCGAGAGGCGAAGGTGCGCGCAGAGATGCTGCTGCGGAAGCTCGATCTCTGGGATCGCCGCCGCTCGGAGATGCGGCTCCTGTCCGGCGGCATGAAGCGCCGGCTCATGATCGCCCGCGCGCTGGTGCACCGCCCGCGGCTGCTGATTCTGGACGAGCCCACCGCGGGCGTGGACATCGAGATCCGCCGGACGATGTGGGACTACCTTCGGCAGCTCAACGCCGAGGGCACGACCATCATCCTGACGACGCACTACTTGGAGGAGGCCGAGAGCCTCTGCCGGCATATCGCGGTCATCGACCGCGGCCGCATCGAGGCGGTCGCCGAGACCGGCGCGCTGCTCGCCAAGCTCGACACGGAGATCTTCGTCTTGAACCTCAAGCAGCCGCTTAAGTGCCTGCCGAGCCTGCCCGGCTTCGCGCTGACGCAGTGCGATGCGACGACACTGGAGGCGGCGCTGCATCGCAGCCAGTCGCTGACGGAGCTGTTCGCGGCGCTCGCGCGCCACGGCATCGAGGTGGGCAGCATGCGCAACAAGCAGAACCGGCTGGAGCAGCTCTTTTTGGAAATGGTCCAGCGCGGACGCGGCACCAGAGCGGCCGCAGCACAGGCCGCATGAGCGCCCGGGCGGGCCTGGCGCTCGCGCGGTGGCACCGCTACTGGATCACCTTCGCGACGCTGCTCAACAAAGAGGTGCTGCGCTTCTCGCGCATCTGGGTGCAGACCATTCTGCCGTCGGCCATCACGACGACGCTCTACTTCGTGGTGTTCGGCCGCCTCATCGGCGAGCGCATCGGCACCATGGACGGCTTCGCGTACATGGACTTCATCGTGCCGGGGCTGGTGCTGATGGCGGTCATCACCAACGCCTATAGCAACGTGGTCTCGTCGTTCTACTCCAGCAAGTTCTCCCGCTATGTCGAGGAGCTGCTGGTGTCGCCGGCGCCGCCGTGGGTGATCCTGGCGGGCTATGTGGCGGGCGGGGCCATCCGCGGCGTTACTGTCGGCGTGGTGGTGATGCTCGTGGCCATGCTGTTTACGGACCTGGCGCCGCACAGCCTCGGCATCACGCTGCTGGTATTCGTGCTGACGGCGGTGCTGTTTGCGCTCGGCGGCTTCATCAACGCGGTGTATGCAAACAGCTTCGACGATATCTCCATCGTGCCCACCTTTGTGCTCGCACCGCTCACCTATCTCGGCGGCGTGTTCTACTCCATCGATCTCCTGCCGGGCTTTTGGCAGACGCTGTCGCTGCTGAACCCCGTGCTGTACATGGTGAATGCGTTCCGCTACGGGCTCCTCGGCACATCGGACATCCCGCTCGGCATGGCCTTCGTCATCATTCTGGCCTTCATCGGCGTCTTCACGTTGGTGAGCCTCAGGCTGCTCGCGCGCGGCGTGGGCATCAAGCATTGACCGGCGGGGGGCTGTCATGCGTCCGGAGCGTGTTAGAATTCAAATGCAAATAGGCATTTAAGCCACTGACGTGCAACGCGGCTCGGGCCAGACTGAGCCGGTACCCGGTGGCCTGCCTTCACCCGAAGTCGGCTCGCGCCGCCGCAGACGAATCCCGCCCATGGCCAGACAGACGCTCCGTACCCCCAACACCCGCCGTCGGCCGCGCCGGCGCCGAGAGGGCATCAGCCTCATGGGCCTCGCGGTGCGCGCGATGGTGCTGCTGGCCCTCGGCGGCGGCCTCGCGCTCGGGCTCTACGGCGTGCATCTGGACAAGGTCGTGCGCGCCAAGTTCGAGGGCAAGCGCTGGGCGCTGCCCGCACGCGTCTATGCCCGCCCGCTGGAGATCTACACCGGCCGCACGCTGTCGGTGGCAGGCCTGGCGGGCGAGCTTGCGCGTCTCGGCTACCGCAAGGACGCGCGGCTCGCCCGCGCCGGCAGCTATTACATCGATGGCGAGCGCGCGGCCATCCGCACGCGCGCGTTCCGCTACTGGGACGGCTACGAGCCGGAGCGCTATATCAGCGTCGATTTCACCGGCGGCGTCGTCAACGAGGTCGCCGACGGCGGCGATGCGACGCCGCTCGCGCTGGTGCGGCTCGACCCGGCGCTCATCGCGAGCATCTACCCCACCCACAACGAGGACCGCGTGCTGCTGCGGCGCGAGCAACTGCCGCCGCGGCTGGTCAAGACGCTCCTCGCCGTCGAGGACCGCAAGTTCTACCAGCATCATGGCGTGGACCCGCGTGGCATCCTGCGCGCCGCTGTCGAGAACATGCGCGCCGGGCGCACCGTGCAGGGCGCGAGCACGCTGACCCAGCAGTTGGTCAAGAACTTTTACCTGACCGAGGAGCGCACGCTGGAGCGCAAGCTGAACGAGGCCTACATGGCCGTGCTGCTCGACCTGCGCTACGACAAGGACGATATCCTGACCGCCTACGCCAACGAGGTCTACCTGGGGCAGGACGGTAATCGCGCCATCCATGGCTTCGGGCTCGCGAGCCAGTTCTATTTCGATCGCGAGCTGGACGAGCTCGACATCGCCCAGACGGCCATGCTGGTGGGCATCCTCAAGGGACCGTCCGAGCTCAATCCGCGCCGCAAGCCCGAGCAGGTGCTCGCGCGGCGCAACCTGGTCATTGACCTCATGGCCCGGCACCAGGTCATCAGTTCGGCCGAGGCCGAGACCGCCAAGCAGGAGCCCATCGGCCTGGTGGAGGGTGGAGCGAAGCCGCGCGGCGACTACCCGGCCTTCATCGACCTGGTGCGCCGCCAACTGCGGCGGGATTATCGCGACGAGGACCTGCGCTCCGAGGGGCTGCGCATCTTCACGACGCTGGACCCGCTGACGCAGGAGCAGGTGGAGGCGGCCGTGCGCGAGCGGCTGCCGCAGCTCGACCGCTCCCGGCGCCTGTCCGTGGGCACGCTCGAGACCGCCGCGGTGGTCACATCCGTGGCCCAGGGCGAGGTACTGGCGCTGGTCGGCGGGCGCGACCCGAGCTACGCCGGCTTCAATCGTGCGCTGGACGCCGTGCGCCCCATCGGCTCGCTGATCAAGCCGGTGATCTATCTCAAGGCCCTGTCGCAGCCGGAGCGCTGGTCGCTGGCGACGCCGGTGCGCGACGTGCCCGTCAACCTGCGCGTCGCCGGCAAGCTCTGGCAGCCGAAGAACTACGACCACAGCGTGCACGGCAACGTCCCGCTGTACCGTGCACTCGTGAAATCCTACAACCTGGCGACGGTGAACCTGGGCCTGGAGCTCGGCATCGATGAGGTCGCCGCCTTCCTCAAGGAGCTGGGTGCGGTGCGCGACATCGATACGGTGCCGGCGATGCTGCTAGGCTCGGTATCGCTGCCGCCGGTGGAGGTCGCGCAGGCCTACCAGACCATCGCGGCCGGTGGCTTCCGCGCGCCCCTGCGCGCGATCCGCGAGGTCCTCGACGCCTCCGGGCGGCCATTGAACCGCTACCCGCTGGCGGTGGAGTCCGTGGTCTCGGCGGAGGCCGCGTATCTCACGCAGTGGGCCATGCGCCGCGTCGTGACCCAGGGCACCGCCACCTGGCTGAACAAGCGCCTGCCGGCGCGGCTCGCGGTCGCCGGCAAGACCGGTACCACCAACGACATGCGCGATAGCTGGTTCGCGGGCTTCAGCGGCGACAAGGTCGTCGTCGCCTGGGTCGGCCGTGACGACAACAAGCCCATGGGTCTGAGCGGCTCCACCGGCGCGCTCCGGGTCTGGGGCGACATCGTCGCGAGCGTCGATACCGAACCGCTGCGGGATCTTGCGCCGGACGGCATCGTCGCTTCCGGTGCCTGCGGGCAGGCGTTGCCTTACATCGCCGGCAGCGGCGGCGCCTGCGGCGGCAGGACGCGCTCCGCGGTTGCGCGGCAGGGCGAGCCGAGCCGCAAGTCCCAAGCCCCGGCGGCGCCGGTGGTGGCGCAGGAGCAGACACGGACCGAGCGTGCGCCGCCGCGCGCACAGGCAGAACGCAAGCCCGAGCGGCCGAAGCGCGAGCCGAGCCCCTTTCTCAGCGATTTTTACGGGAACTGAGTCATGACCAGAGCAGCCTTGGCCCTCCCACTGGCACTGACCCTCTGCACGCTTGCCGGCTGCGCGGTGCCGGAGCGCACCGAGCCGCCGGCGCCCGTGATCGAATCCAGCCAGCGCCCGGCCGCCGCCCCGGCGGTGGTGGAGTCGGTTCCGGAGCCCAAGCCGGCGCCGCCCAAGCAGCCGGCAAAGCCGGCAGGCCCGCAGCCGACCAAGGTGTACGCCTACACGCCGCCGGAAAAGGTGCCGGACCCCGCTCCCAAGCCGCCCGAGCCGCCACCGGCCACCGCGCCGCGCGCGGCGTCTGCGGCCCAGCCCGCGCCGAGCGTGGCGCCCGCCGCCCAGCCCAAGCCGGCGCCCGCGCCGCCGGCACCGCGTGTCTCGACGGTGGACCCGCCCAAGCCGAGCCCGGCGCCGGTGACGCCTGCGCCGGCGCCGCAACCCGCGGCCGCACCCGCACCGCGGGTCGCCGAGGCTGCGCCACCGGCCCCTGCGCCCGCCGCACCGCCGACGCCGGCGAGCCCCCCGCCGGCGACTCAGCCCGCGCCGGCGCCGACGCCGGCAGCGCCACCGGCACCGGAGACGGTCGCACGCGCGGCGCCTACACCGGAGCTTGCGCCGAGCGGCATGCCGCCCGCCGTGGAGGCGCTGGCCGCCCGCGCCGAGCAGCAGCGCCAGTCCGGCGACTACGGCGGCGCCGCCGCGACGCTGGAGCGGGCGCTGCGCATCGACTCGCAGCAGGCCTACCTGTACAACCGCCTCGCCCGGGTGCGGCTCGAGCAGGGGCAGGGCACCCAGGCGCGGAACTTTGCCGAGCGTTCCAACGCGCTGGCCGCGGACAACGCCAAGCTGAAGCAGAACAACTGGGACATCATCGCCACCATTCGCCGCCAGAGCGGCGATGTTGCGGGCGCCGTCGAGGCGGAGCGCAAGGCCACCGGCGGCTGACGGTCTTCGCCGGGGGTTGCCGTCGATGCCGGACGTGGCGGCGGACCGGCTCGACCAGGTCTTCGGGCCCGGCGGCCTGTTGGCGCAGGCCGTGGACGGCTTCACGCCGCGGCCCCAGCAGCAGGCGATGGCCGAGCGGGTCGCCGCCGCGCTCGCCGACGGCGAGACCCTGGTCTGCGAGGCCGGTACCGGCACCGGCAAGACCTTTGCCTATCTGGTGCCGGCGCTGCTCTCCGGGCGCAAGGTCATCGTCGCCACCGGCACCCGCAATCTGCAGGACCAGCTCTTCCATCGCGATCTCCCGACCGTGCGGCGCGCCCTCGGCGTGCCGGTGCAGGTGGCGCTGCTGAAGGGGCGCGCCAACTATCTTTGCCGCCACCGCCTGGAGCGCGCCGTCGCCGAGCCGACGGCACTGCGCCCCGAGGTGCGCCGGGACCTGGGCGCCGTGCGCGACTGGGCCGCGGCGACCCGCCTCGGCGACATCGCCGAGATGGCGCTGCCGGAAGACGCTGCCATCTGGCCGGTGGTGACCTCCACCACGGATAACTGCCTGGGCCAAGACTGCGCACAATGGCAGCGCTGTCATCTGGTCGATGCGCGGCGGCGGGCGCAGGAGGCGGACCTCGTCGTCATCAACCATCATCTGCTCTGCGCGGACATGGTCCTGCGCGAGGAGGGCTTCGGCGAGGTGCTGCCGAGCGCCGACGCGGTCATCGTCGACGAGGCCCACCAGCTCGCGGATATCGCGAGCCAGTTCTTCGGCCAGTCGTTCAGCAGCCGGCAGGTGCTGGACTTGGCGCGGGAGCTGCTCGCCGCCTACCGGGGCGAGGCCGCCGACATGCCGCAACTGCGCACGCTCGGCGACGCCCTGGCCGCCGCGGTGCCGCGCATTCGGCTTGGTTTCGGCGCCCCGGAGCGCCGCGGTGCCTGGCAGGAGGTCGGCGGCATGGCGGACGTCGCCGACGGGCTCACGGAGCTCGACGAGCTGCTCGGCACGGCGGACGCCGTGCTGGAACCGCTCGCTGGCCGCTCGAAGGATTTGGATCAATGCAAGGCCCGCGCGGCCCTGCTGCTGCTGCGGCTGCGGGGCATCGTGGAAGGGGGCGACGCTGCGCAGGTGCGCTGGTTCGAGCTCCACGGCCAGGGCTTTCGGCTGCACCAGACACCGCTCGACGTGGCCGATGTCTTTCACAGCTACCGCGGGCGCCAGCACGCGGCCTGGGTGTATACCTCGGCGACATTGGCCGTCGGCGGCTCCTTCGCGCACTTCGCGGCCCAGGTCGGCGCCGCCGACGCCGCGACCGCCTGTTGGGACAGCCCGTTCGACTATCGGCGCCAATCGCTGCTGTTTCTGCCGCCAGACATGCCGGACCCCGCCGCCGCCGACTACGACGCCCGCGTGGCCGACGCGACGCTCAATGTGATTGCGGCAAGTCGCGGTCGCGCCTTCTGCCTCTTCACCAGCCATCGCGCGCTGCGCCGTGCAGCGGCCCATTTTGCGGGGCGCCTCGGCTATCCGCTGCTGGTGCAGGGGCAGGCGCCACGCGGGGAGCTTGTCGAGCGCTTCCGCCGGCTCGGTGACGCCGTGCTGCTCGGCACCTCGAGCTTCTGGGAAGGCGTGGACGTGCGTGGTGAGGCGCTGTCCTGTGTCATCATCGACCGGCTGCCCTTCGCGCCGCCCGGCGATCCGCTGCTGCAGGGGCGCATCGAGGCGCTGCGTCGGCGCGGCGGCAATCCGTTTCGGGACCTGCAATTGCCCAAGGCCGTGATTACGCTGAAGCAGGGCGCCGGACGCTTGATCCGAGATGCCGCCGACCGCGGCGTGCTGGTACTCTGCGATCCACGGCTCTTGCAGCGCGGCTACGGGCGGGTGTTCCTCGAGAGCTTGCCGCCGATGGCGCAAAGTCGGGATTTCGCCGACGTTGTGACATTCTTCAATGCGCCGGAGGCGTTGTCGAGCAATCTGTCTCGGATTGGTTGTGCGCCAGTCAGCACCTAGGAATGATGTTTTAAACTATAGTTGACGGCGGAAAAGAACAAAGCGGTTGGGATGCGCCACCTGGGTCGCATCCGCCTGGCCGGGGTCACGGGTCATCGGACGGCACCGCGCGTTGGGCGCCGTCGGCTCGCTGCCTACGACGCCCGCTGCGCCGCGGGCAGTCAAGTCCGCTGGCCTCCTAAGGAAAGAACCGCACGCTGCTGGGAAATGGGCCGGACGCGACGTATTTGCGTTCCGGCAATGTGCTTCGGTCCCGTGGGTCGTGCCAAGACCCGGTCCGGGGACCCCGATGCGCGCCCGCCGTATGACATCCGGCGGCGCCGCAACGGCGCGAAGCAGCGCCGGGCAGCTAGAGATTGCCGATGCAGCAAGAATTTTCCATAGATCCGCAGTCGCGGGCGGTGTCGGCACCGCGGATCGACAGCGCGCCGATGTCCGCGGATGCCGTTGCCGAGCGCCTGGAGCATCTGGGCGGCCTACCCTTGAAGCAGGCCCTGCCCATGCTGCTGCTGGAGCTGAGCCGGCTGCGCGAGGCGCGCATGGACGCCGAGGAGCGCGTCGAGCTGATGCAGGCCCTCAAGCGGCCGGTGCTGAAGGCCGCGGCGAGCCTGCCGAAGCCGACGCCGGGCTCGCGCACGGCGCTGCGCGCCGCCGAGGGCATGACATTGGAGCAGCGCCTGATCCACATGATGATCGGCAACCTGCGCCAGACGCTGTACGACTACGATCGTGCCCAAGGCAGCCGTTTGGTGGAGGACGACGGCCGGCGTGTGTGGTTGTTGCAGCAGGTGTTCCGATTCTTCGTCCGGCAAATGCGCTATGCCGTGGACTGGGAGCGTCCCTGGCCTGTCCACACGTGGCAGGACCTGCACGACCTCTTCGTTTACCTCGTCGTGCGCGGCTCGGTGCCGCTGGACTCGGCCTTCACCGTGGCCGTTTTCGACGATGAATTCGACGCCGCCGTCGAGTACAAGCGGCTCCTGCTGCTCGGGCTCGTGGACGGGCTGACCCAGCGGCGGGCCCAGACAGACGCGTATTTTCACCTGCTCAAGCGCTGGGCCGCCGACAGCAGCCTCGTCGAGCCGGAAAAGGCCATGGGACGGCAGGACGTGATCGCGGTTCAGGTCACCCAGGACGCACCACCGCAGTTGGTCCGGGGCAAGCTCACGATCTCCTTCCGTGGTTGGGTGCTGCGCCCGGCGGAGGGCTGCGTCAGCTTCATTGCACAGATGCGCCGCAGCGGCCGGGTTTCCGCGGCGGCGGGCGGGGGCGCAGAGGCCGCCCTGGAAGCGGGCGCGGCGCAGCGGCAGATCTGACCGGGGCATGATGATGCGAATCCTCGCCCTCGACACCTCGGCGGGTCATTGCTCGGCTGCGCTCTTGCAAGACGGGGAGCTGACGCAGCGCCTCGAAGCTGCCGCGCGTCGCCACGGCGACCTGCTGCTCGGCATGCTGCAGGAGCTGCTTGCCGCGGCCGGCCTGCGGCCCGCGGACCTTGATGCCATTGCCTTCGCTCGCGGCCCCGGCTCCTTCACCGGCCTGCGCATTGCCGCAGCCGTTGTCCAGGGCGCCGCGTTCGCGGCGCAGAAGCCCGTGGTCGGCGTCTCCACCCTGGCCGCCCTGGCGCAGGGCTGCCGGCGCACCGCCGGGGCGGAGCAGGTGCTCTGTGCCCTCGATGCCCGCATGGGCGAGGTCTACTTCGGGGCCTATGCCGCCGATGCCGGCGGCTTGATGCGGCCCATGGTCGAGGATGTCGTCTGTCTGCCCGCCGACATTCCGGTGCCCGGGCCCGGGCCCTGGTATGCGGCAGGCAGCGGTTGGGGAGCGCATGGGGCCGATCTGCTCGCCGCGCTGCACAGCGCGCCGCTGGCCAGCGACATCGAGCGCCCCTGCGAGGCACAGGACGTCGCCGTGCTCGCGGCCGATGCCTACGCCGCGGGTCAGACCGTGGACCCCGCCGACGCGGTGCCTGTTTATCTGCGGGATCGGGTCACCAGCGCCTGATCGGCGGAGCCGAATTTAGGGCCGAGGGCCGAGGGAGCCCGCCTCGGCCCTCGGCCCTTGGCCCTTGGCCCTAGATTCCTTGTCGGTATCGGGATCGGTCGCCACTCGGTTCGATTTCGATTTCGATAGCGATTTCGATAGCGATGAGCACGACTCGTTGGTCTGAGGCGAAGCTCGCTAGGGCCTAGGGCGCACTCCTCGGCCCTTGGCCCTTGGCCCTCGGCCGCCGCCCTAAGACTCCGATGTCGCCACTCTATTGTGCGGGTGCCCCTGGTGCCGGCAGTGCCGCCGCATGCAACTGACCACGTAATGCCATAGCGTCACCGCGACGGCGGCGGTGCCGGCGGCGGCGATGGCGGCGCGCGGCCCGAGCCCGAGATCGGACAGGCCGAGGGTGAGGTAAGTCAGAAAGCCGATGACGCCGGCGATGACCGCGATCATGATGAACGGCAGCGGCGATGATGCACACTGTGGGCAAAGCTTCATGGCTGTCCTCCGATGTTGTTGGGCATGCTCCCTCGGCCCTCTTGATTTCAGTTCTCTGTGGATTACCGATGAAGGTTAGCGCATCGGCTCGCGCGGCGCGATGGGGCGTGCGTGATATCGAGATGCACGGTGCCGTCCCGCGACGACCACTGCTGCCGTGTCTCGCCCATGTCGGCCCGCCGACGACGCTGCGGGGCGCCGGCCGATGACCGCCTGTGCCTTGCTCACCGCGGCGGCAGGCTGCCTCGCGGAGCCCGATCCCGATGCGAAGGTGGCCAGCACCCGGGCCACGGCGGCGCGCGTGCTGTCCGGCGAGCTCGTGCGCGGGCCTGCGGGCGGGCACCAGCCGGTCGCGCTGCCCGGACGACCGCAGCAGCCGGTGCTCGTGGCGCCGCGGGAGTTGCACCAGCGCGGGCTCGACCGGCCCGACGGGCGCGCCGCACTGATCCACGCTGTCGCGCATATCGAATTCAACGCCATCAACCTGGCCTGGGATGCCGTGCAGCGCTTTCCGGACATGCCCGCCGAGTTCGCTCGCGACTGGGCTAGCGTCGCCGATGATGAGGCCCGGCACTTCACGCTGCTGCGCCAACGGCTCCGAGAGCTCGGCTGCGACTACGGCGACTTTCCGGCCCACGACGGGCTCTGGCACATGGCCCGGGACACGGCGTACGACGTGCTCGCGCGCATGGCGCTGGTGCCGCGTGTGCTCGAAGCACGCGGGCTCGACGTCACACCGGGCATGATCAAGCGCCTGCGCAGCGTCGGCGACGGGGCCACGGCGGACTGCCTCGTCATCATCCTGCGCGAGGAGGTGCGGCATGTGGCCATCGGCAGCCGGTGGTTTCGCTGGCTCTGCGAGCAACGCGGGCTGCCGCCCCAAGAGACCTTCTTCCGGCTCTTGGCGGAGCACCTCGGCGGGCGGATGCGCTGCCCGCTGAACCGGCCGGCACGCCTGGAGGCGGGCTTCGACGAGGCCGAGCTGGCCC
Source organism: Thiohalocapsa sp. ML1 (assembly GCF_001469165.1). Taxonomy (GTDB): domain Bacteria; phylum Pseudomonadota; class Gammaproteobacteria; order Chromatiales; family Chromatiaceae; genus Thiohalocapsa. Next base: position 65,970 of record NZ_JABX01000011.1, read on the forward strand.
GTCTGGAGGCGCTCTGCGGATAAGTCGCCGGAGTCATGCCCCGGCGGCCGGAGTTGCCCTGCGCAGGTGCGCTTCACTCGTCTTCGGTCACATCCCGCGCCGCTGGGGGACGACGCGACGCCCACAGTCGCGTGACTTCGGCAGTGTTGCATTGGGGAAACGCCGAAGTATTCGGCGTTTCCGGCTGGGCATCCTGCCCAGCCATTGTCAGTGCCGTTACAAGGCACTGACAATGAAGGAGCCGGCTCCCTAGGGCAGGACGGGCTCGCGCGTGAGCCGTCCGTCTGCCGCCACCAGCACCTCGCCGCGCTCCGGGCGCCAGTCCGCGAGCACGTGCCGGTGGGCCGTATGCCCGTCCATGTCGATGCAGTGGTCCGCCGGCCGGTGCGTGTGGCCGTGGATCAGCCGGCGCACCCGGTGGCGGAGCAGCCGCTCCAGCACGGCGTCGGCATTCACGTCCATGATCTCCGCCGGCTTGTCCGCCATGGCCGCGGCGCTCTTGCGCCGGTAGTCCGCGGCGGCCTGCCGTCGGCGGGCCAGCGGACGGCGCAGAAACAGCCATTGCAGCAGCGGATTGCGCACCTTGCGGCGGAAGCGCTGGTAGGCGACGTCGTCGGTGCAGAGCAGGTCGCCGTGCATCAGCAGTGTCGGCTCGCCCAAGAGCGCGATGCGGGTGGGGTCGCGCAGCAGCGTGCAGCCGGTGCGGCGCGCGAAGCGTCGGCCAAGCAGGAAGTCGCGGTTGCCGTGCATCAGCAGGCAGCGCGTGCCGGTGCCGGTCAGCTTGGCCAGCGCCGCCTCGATGTCGCCGTGGCTGCTGTCGTCGTCGCCGATCCAGGCGTCGAACAGGTCGCCTAGGATGTAGAGCGCCCGGGCGCCTGCCGCGCGTCGTTCGAGGAAGCCGAGGAACAGCGCCGTGAGCGCCGGCGCCTCGGCACTGAGATGCAGATCGGAGATGAACAGGGTCTCAGCGTCGCGCGTGCCGCCGCGACGCTGAGCTGATGGGGGGCCGGCCAGGGGACCGGGCAGTGGGGCCGATGTCGACACCGCCCGGACCTGACCGCCGGATCGCGACGGCCTCAGCCTTCGACGACCTCGGCCTTCTCGAGCACGACATCCTGCATCGGCACGTCCTGGTGGCCGTGCCGGGAACCGGTCTTGACCCCCTTGATGGCGTTCACCACGTCCATGCCGTCCACGACCTTGCCGAACACGCAGTAGCCCCAGCCGTCCTGGCCTGGATAGTCCAGGAAGCCATTGTCGGAGACATTGATGAAGAACTGCGAGGAGGCCGAGTGCGGGTCGTTGGTGCGCGCCATGGCGACGCTGCCGGTGACGTTCTTGAGGCCGTTCTTGGCCTCGTTCTCGATGGGCGCGCGGGTCGGCTTCTGCACGAAATCCGTGCTCATGCCGCCGCCTTGGATCATGAAGCCGTCGATGACGCGGTGGAACAGCGTGCCGTCGTAGTGGCCGTCACGCACGTACTGCTCGAAGTTGGCCGCGGAAACGGGCGCCTTGTCGTGGTCGAGGGCGATGTGGATGTCGCCGTGGTTGGTGGTCAGCTTGATCATGCGGGGCTCCTGATTGGATGCGGTGATTGGATGCGGGTGATTGGATGCGAAATTCTTGGCGGCGCGCCGCAGGCGTGCTGACGTTGCCAAAAGGTGTTCGATACCGGGCCACCCTTGGCGCGGCATCCGCGACGATACAGGCGAGCATGCTAAGGGTTTTCGCCGCCAGGGCAAAACCCCTGACCGACCTCCGTCGTTTTTCGCTGGTATGCGCTTTGCTAACATCGCCGACTGTTCCGTCTTCCGCGCCCAGCCCAAGTGCCATGCTCCACATCTACAACACCCTGACCCGCCGTAAAGAACCGCTCCGCCCGTTGGAGCCCGGACGCGTGCGCATGTACGTGTGCGGCATGACGGTGTACGACTTCTGCCATCTCGGCCACGCGCGGGTGCTCGTGGTGTTCGACATCGTCTACCGGCACCTCAAGCGTCTGGGGCTCGATGTCACCTACGTTCGCAACATCACGGACATCGACGACAAGATCATCCGCCGCGCCGCCGAGAACGGCGAGGCCATTGAGGCGCTGACGGAGCGCTTCATCGGCGCCATGCACGAGGACGCGGACCGCCTAGGCGTGCTGCGCCCGGATGCCGAGCCCCGCGCCACCCTGCACATGGCCGAGATCCTGGCCATGATCACCCGCTTGCTGGATCAAGACCATGCCTACGTCGCCGGCAACGGCGACGTCTACTACGCGGTGGCGAGCTTTCCGGGCTACGGCAAGCTCTCGGGCAAGGACCCGCAGGACCTGCGCGCCGGCGCCCGCGTCGAGGTGGGCGAGGCGAAGCGGGACCCGCTGGACTTTGCGCTGTGGAAGGCCGCGAAGCCCGGCGAGCCGGCCTGGGCCTCGCCCTGGGGCGCTGGCCGCCCCGGCTGGCACATCGAGTGCTCGGCCATGTCCACCGGCTGCCTCGGCAACCACTTCGACATCCACGGCGGCGGCGCGGACCTGATGTTTCCGCACCACGAGAACGAGATCGCGCAGAGCGAGGGCGCCACCGGCGAGCCGTTCGTCAACGTCTGGATGCACAACGGCTTTGTGCGCGTGAACGACGAGAAGATGTCGAAATCCCTCGGCAACTTCTTCACCGTGCGCGAGATCCTGGCGCGCTACCAGCCCGAGGAGGTGCGGTATTTCATCCTGGGCAGCCACTACCGCAGCCCGCTCAACTACGACGACAGCCAGCTCGACGCCGCCCGCGCCGCGCTGACCCGGCTCTACACGGCATTGCGCGAGCTGCCGGCGGATGCCGAGCCCGCCGGCGGCGAGGGCTATCGCGAGCGCTTCGATGCGGCGATGGACGACGACTTCAACACCCCGGAGGCGCTCGCCGTGCTGTTCGACCTCGCGCGCGAGATCAACCGCCTGCGCGGCCAGGATGCCGTGGCCGCCGCCGCACTCGGCGCGGAGCTGCGTGCCCTCGGCGCCGCGCTGGGGCTCCTCGGCCAGGACGCCGAGGCCTATCTCAAGGCCGGCGCCGGCAGCGCCGCGGGCGGCCTGGCGGATGCCGACATCGACGCGCTGATCGCCCGGCGCAATGCCGCGCGCAAGGACCGGAACTTTGCGGAGGCGGACCGCCTCCGCGACGAGCTGACGGCCGCGGGCATCGTGCTGGAGGACGGCCCCGGTGGGACCACGTGGCGGCGTGGCTGAGGCGATGCACATCGATTGTCCGGCGTCGCGGCCAACGCGCCGCGCGCTGACGCAGGTCTGGCGCCTGGTGCGCCACCCGCGCAACGGCCTGCTCAGGTTCATCGCCGGGCGGCGCACCGAGTCCATGGAGCGCTTCCTGGCGCGCCTGGAGGCGGCCGTGGAGCCGGAGTGGATGCTGCGCCCCTACGTGGCCACGGCCATGGACGAGCACGCCAGCATGGACCCGCGCGCCGCACCGCGCGAGGGCCGCGTGGTGATGGACGCGGCCGAGCTCAGCCGCACGCTGGAGCTGCTCAACTCCTACTCCCGCCGCTTGCGCAGGAACCGCTACGCGGCGCGCATCGCATCCGGCTGGCGGGGCCTTCGCATCGTCTCCGAGGGTGACTCGTGGTTCCAGTTTCCGCTGCTGCTCGAAGACATCATCGACCATCTCGCCGCTCGTCATGCCGTCTTCAGCCTCGGCAAGGGCGGCGACACGCTGAGCACGATCTACGCTGAACGCCACGCGGAGATCTTTCCCGCGCTGGAGCAGGTCCAGCCGCATTGCTTTCTGATCAGCGGCGGCGGCAACGACATGGTCCGCGACGGCGGCCTGGCGGCCCTGGTGCGGGAGCTCATGGACAGCGTCGGCCCGGAAGACCACCTGCACGAGAATCTGGAGGACTTCATCGCCGATCTGCTGCGCTGTTATCGGCTCCTGTTCGAGGAAATCGCACAGCACTGGCCGAAGCTGCCGATCCTCTTCCATGGCTACGACCGGCCCATCCCGCGCGATGACATCTGGCTCGGGCAGCCGTTGGCGCATCGCGGCATCCAGGACGCCGCGATGCAGCGCGCCGTGATCGCCGCCATCATGGACCGCTACAACGAGGCGCTCGCCGAGCTGGCGCGCGAGCTGCGGCAGCGCCCGGAGCGCCCCATCGAGGTGCACCACGTCGATTGCCGCGGTGCGATCCGCGACCACGAATGGGCGGACCCGATGCACCCGGATGATTACGGCTTCGCTAGGGCCGCGTGCCTGGTCGATCGCAAGATCAAGCAACTGATCGACACCGGCGTGATCAGGCTCGCGACCGCTTGAGCGGCCCCGCCGGGTCCGAGCCGCGCCCGCACCGCGCTACGCGCGCACGCGCAGCGCCGCCGCTTGCAGCGTGTTCTCCAGCAGGCTCGCGATGGTCATGGGGCCGACGCCGCCCGGCACCGGCGTAATCCAGCTCGCGCGCTCCGCCGCGGCGGCAAAGTCCACGTCGCCGCAGAGCTTGCCCTGCTCGTCGCGGTTCATGCCGACGTCGATGACGATGGCACCGGGCTTGATCCAGTCGCCGGGTACGTAGCGCGCGCGGCCCATGGCCACCACCAGCACATCGGCCGCCCGCGCCTTGTCGGCCAGGTCCTTGGTGCGGCTGTGGCAGACGGTGATGGTGCAGCGCGCCGCCAGCAGCTCCAGCGCCATCGGCCGGCCGACGATGTTGGACTGGCCGATGATCACGGCGTCCAGCCCCTCCAAAGACTGTCCGGTGCGCGCGAGCAGCGTCATGACGCCCTTCGGCGTGCACGGGCGCAGCAACGGCATGCGCAGCGCAAGGCGGCCGACGTTGTAGGGGTGGAAGCCGTCCACGTCCTTCGTCGGCAGGATGCGCTCGATGACGGCCTCCGCGTCGATCTGCGGCGGCAGCGGCAACTGCACCAGGATGCCGTCGATGGCCTCATCGGCGTTCAGCCGGTCCACCAGCGCCAGCAGCTCGGCCTGTGTGGCATCCGCCGGCAGCTCATGCAGCTCTGAATAGAAGCCCACCTCCGCGCACGCCTTGCGCTTGTTGCGCACGTACACCTGCGAGGCCGGGTTCTCGCCGACCAGGACCACGGCGAGCCCCGGCGGGCGTTCGCCCGCTGCTGCAACCTGCTCCTTCACCCGCTTGCGGATATCTGCTGCCGTTGCGGTCCCGTCGAGGATCTGTGCGCCCATGCCATTGCTCCGGTCGTGATGCCGTCGGTCAGGTGAGCATCATCCGAGCCCCGCTTGCGCCGTGCAAGTGGTTGCTTGCGCCGAGCGATGTCATCGCGGCCGCACGGCGATCCCTGACACCGACCCTCGATGCCGGACGAACATTCACCGAGCTGACCGTTGCGGCATGCGACGAAACCGCTGCGGGCACAAGTGCCTGCTGCGCGCGCGCGTAGGCAATTGTGCCCGCCATGTAAACAGAGTGCTTCCATGCATCGTCATGCGGAAAAAGGTGAGCCCGCGTCATCCGGGGTAACCCGTAGTTAGGGCGAGGTCATTTGCTTATAGAAGCTATGAAGCGACATGCATGCATGCGGTTGGGGGGCTCCCGACGCAATTGTAGATGCGACCAAGTTATGCAAATTGCGTATATAGGATGCGGCTGGAGATCCTTGCCGCAAACGCTCGGTATGCCCTGGTTTCGGCGAGAGCCTAGGGGCCTCCTTGATTGCCTGGCGGTACTTTCGCCGGTGGTTGAGTAAACTCTTGGACCTAATGCCGGAAGTGCGTTCCTTACCGCCATCTAATGGTGTCCGCCACTGCTAGGGTATTCACCGACCATCGGCTTCGACGAAGTGCCCATATTCACGCGAATCGCCGCGTCTATACTGCGCACGTCGGCAGCGTTTCGCGCATGGATATCGGCGTCGCACAATCAGGAGCGTTCGCCGTAATCGACTTGCGTGATTGCCGATCAGCGCTGCTCGCTTCGGGGACGGGCGCGGCTTTCCAAATTGGAGTCGCAGTGCGGGCGCGAGGACGACATTGTGAGTGTGCCGATTAAACATTGCGACCAACCAGTGAAAAACCGGGGAGCATCATGAAGACCACGGGAATGAATCAACGAGGCCTGGCTATGTTGGGCCTGTTGGCGTGCATCGGTGGATCCAACGTCTACGCCGAGGCGTTCGTGCTCCGCGATGCCCAGTTGGATGCCGTCGTCGCCGGTCAGGCCGTGCGGCCCGAGGCAGTGACGGTTGCCGACGCGCGGGCGGAGGGGAGAAACGCCTTTTCGTATACGAGGACCTTCGCCGCCATCGACGTGTCGGAGGAAACCCCTGCGCTGTCTACGGCGCTCAGCTCCACCTATGTAACCAACTACGGTGTCGCTTATGCGACCGGTCGTGGTCCCGGCGCCAGTCACAATGCCGTCACGGCGGGGCTCAATCAGCAGGCGGGCCCGACCGCGGGCCCGGGGTTGCGCATCCACAACCATGTGGGCCGCCACAGCAGTTACTCGGTGGTCAGTGGTTCATCCGTGACAAGCCATGTGATCGACCGTCACGCCATGATCCAAAGGCACCGGCCCTGGTGAGGGTCTGACGGGCGAGGGCGCGGTGGCCCTTCCCGCGGAGGTCCCTCCTGCGGACGCTGAATCCGGGTCAGGCCGCGGCGGCGGTCCAAATCCCGGAGTGTCGTCCGAAACGAATCCAGTCGGCCGCTGGCGCGCAAACTGCGGCCGCCAAGATTACTCGACGGGCTAGCTCGGCACGTCGGGTAAGTACCGCCTGCCCTGCGCAGGCAATCGACGATGAAACCCAACCCGCTATGGAGATGATGATGAAGAAGCTGATCATTGCCGCAAGCACCGTGTCCCTGTTGGTCTTTGGTGCGTCCGTCAGCGCGGAGCAGCGCCTTAGCGCCGCCGAGATGGACGGCGTCACGGCCGCCGGCTTCGCGGAGTACTTTGCCAGCGCACGCGCCCGCGGCGTGGAGTCCGTCACCGAGGTCGAAACCTACGGCGATACCTACACGGTTGACACGGCCCGCGTCCCCGCTCAGGTCGGTGGTATCGATGTCGTTCGCTCCGAGGGTGGTGCGCGCACGTACGCGTACGCTCGCGGCAGCTTCGCCGAGGCCGACGGCTACGTCGAGGGTGATACCGAGGGCACATTGGCGTCGGACACCTACGGCGACTCGATGGCTGACGCCGACACCACGGGTGCTCTGCGCCCCGGCTCGCGCGTTTCCGCGTACTCCTACAACTACGGGGTGTCGAATGCTTCGGAAATCGTGCTCGGCCGCACCGCTTCGGCCAACAGCAGCGCCGGCTCGTCGGTCATCATCGGCAACTAAGCCTGCTTGACGCGTCTCGACCGCAAGGTTGATCCCGCGCGTCGCAGACCCTACGCGCCCGCGTAGGGTCTGTTTGCTTATCTGACATCAATGGAACAACGGGGCAATGGGACAACGGGGCATCGCTTGGGTCCCGGCGGTGCGCGAGATCGCTGGTGCGCTACGTCGCCCCCCTGCCCGACAGTCGATCAGTCACAGTCGATCAATCATGTTTCTGGAGGTCTCGTGATGAATCCTGGTTTCCTTGGCAAGCTGCTGTTCCTCGCCGCCCTCGTCGCCGTGCTGACGAGCGGAGTCGCGAGCGCTCAGCGCGGCGGCTTCGACCGTCCCGACTTCGGCTCCGGCGACTCCGACACCGGGCCGGCGATGGTGGTCCTGAAGTGCGCGGTGACCCACGGCAGCGTCCCGGCGGGCAGCGCGCCGAACGGCAACTGCTCGTGTTCGTCCTCCGGTGAGGGCAGTTCCTTCTGCAGCTGCTCCAGCGGCAGCGGCAGCGGCAACACGGCGCCCGCGGCCGCGCCGAGTCTGGTGGTGTCCGAGATCTATGCGAGCCCGGGCGTGGCGGAGGCGGTGCTGGCGGACGTGGCAGCGGCGGATAGCTGCCAAGCCGCGGTGTCTATGCTTAACGCCAGCGCTGGCAATCGCACCGGCAAGGCTTGCGATTTTTCCAACCTCTGGTGGAGTTGCGAGCTGTAACAGCGGACGCTGCACGCCGGTCAGTGCACCGACGATTACGGCAGGGCGGCTGAGTCGCCCGCCCGCGCATCGTCCTGTTCAGGAAGGGGCGTGCGCCGATCCGCCGGCGACATCCCACGCTTGTGCATCGGTACGAGCCTCATTTCGCCGCAACCCCATGACGTCCTGGACCAACCGCGACATGGGGGGCTCGAATCCATCCACGCCAGCCCTCCGCGCTTCGGACGTTACGCGGTGCGTAGCGCTCGTGCGCGGCCTTCAGGTCGGCAATCATCTTCGGCAGCAACGCGCGCCTGCTCGGGAGTGAGCGTCCGAAGGTAGTCGTCGTCGATCCGGCGCAGATCGCGCTCGCTCAGATGCATGCTGGTGCCGCAGCAGGTCCCCCGTCGTCGGATCTGCGGGTGATCTTGCCGCACCAGGCGAGCTTTACCATGAAAGTCGCGCGCAGCGCGCTCCTTAATCTTCCTCTCCCTCTGGGAGAGGGCCGGGGTGAGGGAAACGGCTATGGCGAGCAGCGCCTTTCATCCTCCGGGGTGGCGCTGGTCGCCATGGCCGTTCGTCTGCAACCCGCTGAGCGCACCCGAAGCGACGCTGCACGCCTATCGGTGATTTTAGGAGCGTGCTCACGGTAACGCACCGACGTTCACCTAGGGGTAGACCCCATTTTGCCTACTTGTACGGTCGGTTCCGCCACGGAGCGGATTCCATCGTGCACAATAGCCACATTGAAGTGCCCAGCGGACCTGATGGCCGACGACGTTTCCTATTCAAACCGCGTCTTCGCTCCGCGTCTCCTCGATGAACGCTTGCAAGCGGTAAGCAGATGTCCTCTGAAATGGCTCCGCGTTCCCGCGTTGACTGACTACGGGGCTCGACCTGTGAGCAAACTGATGAAAGAGACAACTGGCATGTTCCGCTTGTTCTGGCTTTATTGTGCTTTGCTGTGCGTGGACGGTGCGCATGCCGAGCCGGTCCGCTCCGTCCGCTCCCTCATCGAGCAACGCCACGAGAGTGTGGTGTTGCAGGAGTATGACCTGAGCTGCGGTGCTGCGGCGCTGACGACGCTGCTGCGCTACCAGTACGGCGAGCCCGTTACCGAGAAGCAGGTCGCCTTGGCGCTCATCGATCGGCCCGAGTATCTCCGCCAGCCCGAGCTTATCCGGCAGCAACAGGGATTCTCGCTGCTCGATCTGAAACGCTACGCTGACGCTCGCGGCTATACAGGGGTCGGCTTCGGCAAGCTGGATCTGCAAGATCTGGTTCGTCGAGCGCCGATTCTGGTGGCGATCCGAACCCATGGCTACAACCATTTCGTCGTCTTCCGGGGCCGCCTCGGTGATCGTGTTTTGCTCGCCGATCCCGCTTGGGGGAACAGGACGATGACCATTGCGCGGTTCAATAGAGCGTGGATAGACTTCCCCGGCATCGGGCGAGTGGGATTCGTGGTGGAGGCCCCGGCAGGGACACCCACGCGGAATGATCTCGCGCCGCGGGCGGATCTCTTCCCCACACTGAATTGAAAGCGCGGCATCAGGTGCTTGCCACGGCGTTTCGTGCGCGCGTCTTGGCGTCTACATTCTCGCATCAGTGAGTCTATCTCTCGCATAGTTGAGTTTAACTAAGGAGTAGCCGTGGTGATCCGTGCCGCCGAAGAACAATCCGCCCCATCTGCCCCGATGCGCACAGCGCTCGTGCTCGCGATTGCCGCCACGATCGGCGCCGCCGACGCTCTGGCGCAGTCGTCGGAGGCCGCGCTACGTGCAGAGCTGCGCGAGCGCGACCAGCTCATTGCCGATCTGGTGAAGCGCGTTGAGAATCTAGAGCGTCGCGTCAGTGCGGGCGACGCGGCCGGAGAAGCCGTACCGCCGCGCGCCGCGAGCACGGCAGCCGAGGTCGAGCCGGCGCCGCGTGCTGCTTCGGAGCCCGGGGCGCTGGATGTCGATGAGCTGGCCGCCGAGCGAGCCCTCGAGCGGACACTGACCGCGGAGGGTGTCCTGCTGCTTCCCAAGGGCCAATGGGAAGTGGAGCCCTTCTTCTCGTATGCGCGGCGCGAAACCGAGCGGCCTGCCCTCATCGTGACGCCGACGACGCTGGCGCCGGCCACTGCCGAGATCCGTCGGAACGAGTATGACGCAGGCTTGCGGGCGAAAGTCGGGCTGCCGTTCGACGCGCAGCTCGAGCTGGAGTTGCCGTACCGGGTCGTGAATCAGAAGCGCGTACTGCCGGAGGGCTCCGGGAGCTTCATCGCACCGCAGGGCACGGGCTCATCCTTCGGTGATATTCGCGTCGGCTTCTCCAAGACCCTGCTGCGCGAACGCGGCTGGCTTCCGGACTTGGTGGGCCGCGTTGTCTGGGACAGCGACACCGGCAGCCGCACCGACGACGACATCGGACTCGGCATCGGCTTCAACGAGCTGCGCGTCGGTCTGTCGGCGTTGAAGCGGCAGGACCCACTCGCCTTCAGCATCGGCGTCAGCTACGAAACGACGTTCGAGCGCGGCGGGGTCGAACCGGGAGACGAGCTCGCCCTGACACTCGGGACCTCGCTTGCGGTGAGCCCGGAGACGGCCCTGAGCGTCGCGCTGGCGCAAAGCTTCGCGGAGGAAACCAAGGTTAACGGCGTGCCGCTGCGCGACAGCAGCCAGGTGTCTTCGACGCTATTTTTCGGCGCGTCGTCCCTCTTGTCTCGCAACGCCCTGTTGTCTGTCGCGTTCGGGGTTGGTTTGACCGAAGGCGCCCCGGACTACACCGTCAGCGCATCCATACCGTTTCGCTTCTGACGGTCAGTCGTTCCGGACTCGGCGCCGGCCGTTTCCGACGCCGGCTCCTGCTCCGGCGCGACCGGTCGCCTGTGTTTAGCGTGGACGCAGGCGCCGGCCGCGCTTACCATGAAAGTCGCGCGCAGCTCGCTCCTTAGGTCTCCCTTCTCCCTCTGGGAGAGGGCCGGGGTGAGGGCAACGGCCATGGCGAGCAGCGCCTTTGATGCTCCGGGGGGGCGCTGATCGCCATGGCCGTTAGTCCAGGTCACGCGTTCTGCCGAGAGAACTCCCCGGCGCAGTTTCGATCGCGGCCCGGCTGCGCGGCTTTTGGAGCCAACGATGCCGCCGTTGCAGCAGCAAGGCCCAGCCGAGCACCATCAACAGGCTGCTCGCCGGGAGACTCACGGCCGAGCGAATGCCGCCGTCCGGTCCGGCGCCGGCACCGGCACCGGCAAGAGACAAGAGGCCGGTCACGCCCCGGGTGAATCGCTCGCTCCAGTTCAGCGGCGCGGCCGAAGGGGTGCCGAAGAAGAGGGCCGGCATCCCCGGCGTCGTGAAGTCGATTTGGCTCAGGAATGCGTTCAACCACGATGATGCAGTGACATCGGCGTCGATGACGGACATGATCGGCGCGAAGAACGTGAAGCCGTGCAGGTCTTCCAGGCTCGGGTCGTATACGAGCGTGGGCAGCTCGGCCGCCAGCAGCAGCCGGCCGCCCGCATCCTTGAGGCGGAATTGGTCCCCCGCGAAATAGTGCAGCCCCGCCGACATGCCGAGGTAGCCGAGCGGATCGATCTCGATGCTGCCGCCGGAGACTGGATCCTCTTGCATCTCAGGCCCGGCCAAGGCGTCGCCGGCGGCGTCCCAGAGCTGCGCCGCGGGAATCGGGTCGATGGTCAGCCGGCCGGTCGCGGGGTCCCAACGGACCTTCGGTGCCTGCTCGCCATCCTTCAGCACCACCGTGCCCAGCGCGCTGCCCCACTGCACGGTAGCGAAGGGCGGAACCTCCTGTGAGGACTCGCGGTGCTCGATGCGAACTTCGATGTTGAGTGTATCGTCCGGGCCGGTGACGGGCAGAAGCGGGATGCCCGCGCGAAGCGGCGCCGCCGGCTCGTCCCAGAGACCCAGCAGCACGCCGTCCGTCGCGAGGTTCGCCGCCAGCCAGCCGGCCCCCTCGAACGGCTTCGTCGCGCTGGACCGAACGGCGAGCTTCCCGTTCAGCATCTGGATTCCGAACTCCACCCGATCTCTGCGGGTGTGGTCGCCGACGCGCTGTTCGACGCTGATGCTGTGCCGAACGCTCCCGATGGCGTTGAAGGATTGGGTCGCGAGGCCGAGCAGGTCGAAGTCCCAATCGAACGCGAGGATCGGGCTGTCCGCCGTCGCGGTCGGCCACGTGCCGCTGGCGCTGGCTATTGGCGCGAGCTCCACCGCCCAGTCGATGTCGGATCGAGCGATGGCGCGACCGAAATAGGGCCCTGATTGCAGGGCTTCCGCTGCCGTCGCGTGCGTCGCGCGCACCCTAAGCAGCCGCGTCGCGGCTGCAGTCGCCGTTCGGTCGTTCTCGGGCGGGTACTCGGTTGCGCGCACCGAGGCCATGGCGTCCGCCACATGAGCGCTGGAGCCGACCGCGGGCAACAGCTCGGCACCCGTTGTCAGCGAGGTGCGCGATTCGCTCAGCGTGAACGTCGCGGCGGTCGTCTTCACACGCAGGCGCTCCTTCGGGGGCGCCCCCGCACCGATCGACGGCACGACGACGCCGATGTCACCCGGCGCCAACAACCCTACCTCAAGCAGGAAGCTGCTCTGCGTGCCGGCCCAGGGGAGGGGCGTCGCTGCCGCACCCGCCGACAGGCCGAGCAAGACCAGCATCGTAGCGCGGGGCGGCGGGAGCCGGCGGATTACCCGGCGAGTCTTGCGTCCCGCGCCCGGCCGCGGGGATCGCGGCTGGAGATCGGATACGAGAGATGCGGACGCGGCGCAAAGCCGTGCGGAAGTCGGGCTGTTCAACGGCGGAGCGGGGCCTGACGCCGGGTAGGAGGAAGAACCAACTTTATCGCACGCGAAGCGGCGGCCGCTGCATCCTCTCCTTGCCGAGAAACGGATAGGGATAAGCACTCTCCGGCCTGCGTCGGGTAAGCTCGGGTGCAGTAGCCTGCTGTGTGTTGGGCTACAGAGAGTCTGTAAAGCCCGCGCGGGGGTCGTTGCTGCATTCCTCGCCGAGGCTTGACTGATCGACCCCCCAGCGCTATCCTCCCACGGCTTAGATCGCTGCGCATCGCATCTAGGGGCGGTTCAGGCACTCCGGGGTATAGCGCAGTCTGGTAGCGCGCCTGCTTTGGGAGCAGGATGTCGGGGGTTCGAATCCCTCTACCCCGACCAACAAGCAGGCTCTCGCGGGAGCGGTGTCAAAGTAGGCCCCAACCGGCGGGATACGGTATCGGCACGGCAAGCCCGGGGGGGGCGTTAGGCGGGCGAGACAGAGGCCGGCGAGACAGAGCCCCGTGACACAGAGCCCCGATAGCTCAGGCGGATAGAGCAGGAGCCTTCTAAGCTCTTGGTCGGGGGTTCGAGTCCTCCTCGGGGCGCCAACCCGAACCGGCCGGTCACATGCAAGTCCGACGCGTGTGCCGCCGATGGGGATACGCTGACGCACGGCGCCGCAAGCCGACGTCAATGGCTGATTTCAATGGCGGACGTAGCTCAGTTGGTAGAGCACCTGGTTGTGGCCTAGGTGGTCGTGGGTTCGAGCCCCATCGTTCGCCCCAATTTCGACAGCGGCAGCGCCGCCCCTCTCAAGGGCCGTTAGCTCAGCTGGTAGAGCAGGGGACTCTTAATCCCTTGGTCCAAGGTTCGAATCCTTGACGGCCCACCAGCACGATCAGGGGGCTACGGGAAACCGTAGCCCCTTTTTCTTTGCCTTGGGGTACTGGTCGCGCACTGGTCGCCCAATGGCCATCAATCAATGGCGACAAATGCGCCTTGCCTTGGGCAGCGCTCGCGCCCCGAGAATCCTGCCTCGAAACGCTCCGAACCCACGGCAGCCCGCGCGCTTGTGGGAGCGGCTTTAGCCGCGAGCTTTGATGGCCGACGGGCCGTTCCTCTGCTGCTTGGCGCTGCTTCCCGGCCGTAGAGCCCGCGGCCCCAGCGCAGCCGGCCCCGCTGGAGGCTGGCGATGTTCCGGGCGATTGGTCGCGGACTGGCGTGGAGGCGGTGCTGCTGTGGGCGGTCGGATTGCTCTGGCATCGACCGGCGGCGCGCGAGGGCGGCGACGGCATCGGGCTGGAACGCAACTGCTCGGCGATTTCGCCGCGGATGTTGCAAGCGCGCTGGAGGCCAGCGATGAAGGCGATCATTAACACCGACTCCTGGGACAGCCTGCAAGCACGGGCGTTGGCGGTCGCACGGCAAGTCGATGCGGGCGAGACGCCCGCCGAGGTCGACTATCACCTGAGCTTCGCGGATGCCGCGCAGTTGTTTAGCGTGCTGACCCCGAGCCGCCTTGCGCTGCTGGAGCGGCTCAAGGGGCTTGGCGCAACCTCGCTTGAAGCCCTGGCCGAGCAGCTTCAGCGCGATCCCGAGGCGGTGCGCGCCGATCTCGCGCCGCTGTTGGATTGGGCGTTGATCGAGGAGGACGGCACCGGGCGGCTCTGCGTGCCCTGGGACGCGATCGAGCTGCATGTCACCCTTTGCGATGCTCAGTCGGCCTGATCGGATCAAGCTCCGAGCCGATCCCGACATCAGCCCCATGGACCGCAAGCACTACCAACTGGACACCTTGACGACGCTGGAGCGGTTCGCGCCACGGGCGCGGTAGGTCGGGCCGCACCTGGCCTTCTCCGAGACGGCGCCGGACGAGCCCGCCTATGCCGTCCAGGGCTTCGGGCTGACCCTACGTGTGTCTGCGGCTCCCCACCGGCGGCGGCAAGTCGGTGCTGGGCGCGGACGCGATCCCGCTGCTGCGCCGCTACGCCGAGCAAGACTGCCCGCCGGCTGCGCGGCAGGCTCGTCGAGCACGGCATGCATCTCTTGGCTGCGGGTCGCTATGGTTCAGCTAGCCAGGTTGGAATCCGCAAACGAGGCTCAGTTCGAATTCACCGACGCGCTCTGGTCGATGTCGAGATCTTTCAGCACCTGCGCCAGGTCGTTCTGCAATCCCGTTGCCGCGTCGGAAGCGATGTCCGCGGAGAGGCCTTGGCCGCATGCTTCGACACCACGGCAATCGGGAAGTCCACCTCGGCAAGGCGTTTGCAGTCCTTGGGGATCATGCGGACCTATCCGTGTCCGGTCTGCTGACCGTAGCGTCAAGCCCCGCATGCGGTTCATCGCGAGCGCCATAGAGCGCCGAAGCTAGCAGTGACACCGCCGTCTCCGGAAAATCCTCGCTCCTGAACATGACCTCATGAATCGGTTTCGCTCCCTCGCCAGCCCCGCGCTCGAAAACGCAAATGGACTGCTTGCCGGGCTTTTCAGGAAACCTGTACTCAAGGTGCAAGTTTTCTCGAACTTCCTCAACCAGCCCTTTCTTGATAAATGAGCCTTTGTTGAGGAGAAAAAAGCGGTGCTGCGTTATGATCATTGTCCGCTCTCTCAGGGTCAAAGTGCCGAAATCGCGACACAGGTAAACCCTCTCGTCAGCCCGCAAGAGCCACCGAAGCGGGGCTGCAATTCGCGGTCACACAATGCTGAAGCGCCGCCGCTTGCTTCCACGCTGGCCGTCGGCGGCAAGTCAGCACCGCGCCGGTTGTCAGCACCAAGCCTGTCCACCGCTGCGATCAATGACCTGTCGAGCCGTTCGTAAGCAGAGCGTCGAGGCTGTCCGCATCCAGAACCTTGTCCGCCAATGCATGCAGCTCGGCCTCGGTCGCCTGCGCGAGTTGCGGCTCCACCCAATCCGGGAGCGGCCCGAACCGACGAGCCATCATGCGCAGCAGCAGACGAGACTCACCTTCGAGCCGGCCCTTCTCGATCAGCTCGCGGTTCCATTGCTCAACACGTTGTTCAAGCACTGCGTGTACCTCTTGGTAGTCGTCGATGTCCGGGAGACGGATGCTCCGCCGTTTCTTCCGAACGAAGCTCTTGTAGATCCACCGGCCGAAGGCGCGCTTCAGGCTGCCGAGGGCCTGGCTGTCGAGCAGTCCGACCAGGCGCTCGTAGACTTTGAGCCAGGTGGCCTCGTCGCGGGCGTGCTCCAGTTGGAACAGCGCGGCGGCCAGATTGCGGACCTCCGCCGGGAAGGTCGGATCATTGATGATGGCACCCTCGTCGAGCAACAGGTAGCGGGAGCTTGGCCGGTAGGCGGCGAGCCCCCCCGGTACCGGCGCGATCAGCTCGGCCAGCTCCACGGCCGCGTTCCAGCGCGGCTCGCCGTTGTAGAGCACGATGGGCAGCACCGGGGGCAGGCGGCCGTCAGCGGCCAGGTGGCCTTGGGCAATCAGGTCCTGGTAGAGCAGCGTGACGTAGTTGGCGATGCGCACGGCCATGTAGCGGTCGATGCTGCTCTGGAGCTCGATCAGCAGATAGACGTATAGCCAGGCGTCGCCCCAGCGCAGACGCCAGATGATGTCGTCCTCGCGCTCGCGCAGGTCGTCGGTGATGAAGCTGCCCTTGACCGTCTCCAGGGAGTCGAGATCGGCCAAGGCCAACCAGTCCTGCCGAACGAAGCCGACGAGCAGATCGCGAACCATCTCGCGGTGCGAGAACAGGTCCTTGTAGCTGTGATCGTGGTGGGATTCGTTGGGCATGGTCAGCCTCCCTGGAATGTCTGCGGATCCTCGGCGACACCGAGCGGCCGATGCCGGGCGTCGACATCCAGCCAATAGTGCTGCACCTTCACCACTTCGTGCCAGTCGATCCGCGCCGGGTCCTTGATCGGCTCAATCAGCTTCGGCTCGGCGCTGCAATTGGTGACGACATAGAGCCAGTAGCAGTCGCGCCGGTCCTCGGCGACGCGGCGCTCGTTCGGGGTCAGCAGCACCCGGCCGCGGGCGGCACCGAGCCCCTTGACCTCGATGAGCCGCAGCTCGCCGGCGTTCGGGTCCAGGCTGGTGATGTCGTAGCCGAGGTTCTTTTCGTGTACGTCCACCGGCATTCGGCCCTGTGCGGTCTCGTAGGCCATGACGACGCGCATGGCGATGGCCTCCGTCTCCAGGCTCGGGCGCAGGTTGCGCAGCTCCGGGCTTTCGCGCTCGGGGTGCGGCAGCACGGCGACGCTGGTCAGGCGCTCGACGCCTTGCAGGGAGACGGCGCGCTGGCGCGAAAGATCCAGCCGGCGGCGCTCGCGGCGGGCAGTCAGCTCTGCGTGCCGGAGCTCGGCACGAGCGAGGCGGCCTTCCGCGCCTTGCACGCCGTCATCGGCATCCTCGGCGGCACGGCCGATCTCCTCGTCGGCCTTCTGCATCAGCTCGGTGAGGGAGAGGTTCACGTGCGCTCCGATGCGGTCGATCTCGCCGCGGCGCTCGGCGCGTACCTCGTTGACGAAGGGGCTGAGGGCGTGCTCATGGAGCCAGGCTTCGCAGTCGGGGAGGTCGGCCAGTTGGCCCGGGGCTGCCGGGTGCTGCGCGGGCGCCAGGTCGCCCAGGAGCGAGGGCTCCACCAGGCGGTGGCGTTGGTCCGACTTGGTCTCGACCGCGAACAGGCGCTCGTGGATGGTCTGGCCCAGGCCATCGACGGCGCGGGCGCGGTAGATGTCGATGCGGGCCGGGCGGTCGTGCTGGAGCGACCAGAAGGTTGCGCCGGCGCTCAATGTGTCGCGGGCGCGGGCAAGGACCTCGCGCCTCAGGGCCTCGAACAGCGGGTGTCCGGGCGTGACCCATTCCAGGTTGCGGGTGTCGGCGGTGTGCCGGTCCGTGGTGCAGCGCGGATAGCGCGCGGCCAGCGGCGGCAGGCGCCAGTGCGCAGCGTGCTCGTGGATGCGCAGCGCCGCCGGCGTGCGGCCGGGCTCGAAGGTGTGGGCAGGGGTGTGCAGACGCTTGAGCGCCAGGTCGCAGCAGTTTGCCGCCTCGGCAATGAATCGGGCGATGGTCTCCGGCACCACCCGGCGCTCCTGCGCGCGCGCACGCCGCTCCACCAGCATGCCGAGGTTGAGTGTCTTGGAGGCCAGGCCCTCCAGCGCGTTCTGGCAGATGGCGCGGAACTGGCGTTCGTCCACGTCCGTCAGCAGGCGGTCTTCGAGGTCAAGGTCGCCGAGGCGCCCGGCGTAGTAGTCCCGCAGCACGCGCTCCACGTGGGCGGCCGGCAGGACCTCGCCGACGACGTTGAACACGGCGTCGTCGTCCAGCGCGTCGCGGATGGCCTGGAGCTTGTCGAGCAGCCGGTGCAGCACGCGGCCCTCGATGGTGTTGGTGGCCACGAAGTTGAAGATCAGGCAGTCGCGGAGCTGGCCGTAGCGGTGGATGCGGCCCATGCGCTGCTCCAGCCGGTTCGGGTTCCACGGGATGTCGTAGTTGAACAGGATGTGACAGCACTGGAGGTTGATGCCCTCGCCGGCGGCCTCGGTGGCGACCAGGATCTGGATCCGGCCCTCGCGAAACTGCTGCTCGGCATAGAGCCGGCTGCCGGGCTCGTCGCGGGACCCGGGGCGCATACCGCCGTGGATGAAGCCGACGCGAAAGCCCCAGGCGTCGAGCTGCTCGATCAGGTAGCTGAGCGTGTCCTTGAACTCGGTGAACAGCAGCAGACGCTGGTCGGGACGGTCGAAAAAGCCCTCCTGCTGCATCAGGGCCTTGAGGCGGGACAGCTTGGCCTCGCAGCCGGCGGCCTCGACGCGCTCCGCCTGTTGGGCCAGCATCAGTAGTTGGTCGATCTCCTCGCGCACCTCGGCGGCGTTGGCGGCCAGCGTGACGGCCTCCAGCAGGTGCTCCAGCCGCTCGCGCTCGCCTTCTTCCAGCTCTTCCAGCTCTTCCGCCGTGGGCAGGTCGGGCGGCGCCGTCGCGGCAAGGTCTTGGGCGTGCTGTAAGCCTTCGCCGAGCCGGCGGGCGCGGTTCTCCAGGGAGCGCCGAAGGGCCTGGGTGCTGGAGGCGAGCCGGCGCTGGTAGAGGGCCATCAGGAAACCGACGGCGCGGGCGCGCGGGTCGTCCCGGGCGGCGGCGTTGGTGCTCTGGCGCTTCACGAAGCGGGTCACGGCGCGGTAGAGCTCAAACTCGTCGCCGTCGATCTGGAACTCCACCGTGTGCGGGATGCGCTTGGTAAAGATCGGTCGCGCGACCCATTGGCCGTCCGGCTGGCGCTCAGGGAAATAGACCATCGCCTCTTTCGTGCGACGCAGATAGAAGGGCGCGGTCTGGCGCTCCATGGCCTGGCGGATAGAGCTGACATCGGCGTAGGCGTCCTTGTCCAGCAACTGCAGGAACAGGGTAAAGCTCTCCGGGCAGCCCTTGTGCGGCGTCGCGGTGAGCAGCAGCAGATGGTCCGAGCTGTCCCGCAGCAGCTCGCCCAAGGCATAGCGGGCGGTCTTGCGCGCCGGCGGGCTCCAGGACATGCGATGCGCCTCATCGACGATGATCAGATCCCAGTGGGCCTGGCGCAGGCCCGGCAGGATGTCGTCGCGCTTGGCGAGGTCCAGCGACGCGATCACCTGGCGCTGTTTGAGCCACTGATTGACGCCGAATTGGTCGCGGATGTCGTGGCCCTTGAGGACGATGAACTCCTCGTCGAATTTCTCCTTCAGCTCGCGCTGCCACTGGAAGCCGAGGTTTGCGGGGCCGACGATCAGCACCCGCTCGGCGAGTCCGCGCAGCTTCAGCTCGCGGATCAGGAGCCCCGCCATGATGGTCTTGCCGGCGCCGGCGTCGTCGGCCAGCAGGAAGCGCACGCGGGCGAGCTTGAGCAGGTGGTCGTACACCGCTGCAAGCTGATGCGGCAGCGGATCGACGCGCGAGATGGACAGGCCGAAGTAGGGGTCGAACTCCCAGGCGATGCCGAGCGCGTAGGCTTGCAGGCCGAGGCGCAGCAGCGCTGCATCGCCGTCGTAGCCGCAGGCGCCGCCGACGACGGACAGTCCTTCCAGCTCGGCATCCGTCAGCGTGACGCTGTGAAATCGCTCGGTCTGCGTACCGACAAGCCCGAGCGTCCAGCGGCCGTTTGCGCAGTTGGCGGTGACCACGCGCATGGGCTCGTTGAACAGAGGGCCGGTCAGTGTGTGTCCGGGTTCCAGCACTGGGGCGTCTGCGTGTCCGTCGTTCCGGGTGGTCAAGGCGCCGAAGAAGGAAGATTAACGCATATTATGGACCGACGAACTGCAGGCAGTCGGTGGCTCCGTGTGCGAAGACGACTCAGCGCCGACCGAAGAGCCGCAGCGGGTAGTGGAAGCATGGCCGCGCTTGAGCAGGTCTTGGCTTTGCTCGACACCCGCATCGCGTACTTCTGGGTCTGGGCGACCCACGCCGGTGCCGAGCTCGATTTGCTGGTTACGGTCGGCGCCCGCCGCTATGGCTTCGAATTCAAGTTGGGCGATGCGCCCAGGGGGCCACGCGCTCAATGCGCGTCGCACTGGCCGACTTGGGTCTGGAGCACCTCTGGAACATGTGCCCGGGCTGCGATGACTTGCGCTGGATGAGCGCCTCTCCGTCTTGCCGCTGCGCGCGAGTGCGGACCTACCGAAACTGATGGCGCTCGGCTCTGCACGCGGTCACGTCTGAACCCTGCTTAAAGGTCTGGCGTTGCACGTGCCGCATGCCACGGCTCCAATCCAGCGCTGTCTCGCATCGGCGGCTCGCGGGCGCTCCGCGCTCCGCAGCGCGAGCCGTCAGCCGCCCGCCGTCGCCACCCGGCTCAGCCAGCCCTCGGCAGAGGCGGCGGTCACCAGCTCCAGCACGTCGTCGGCGAGGTCGGGGGCGCCGAAGGTCTGCTCCAGGTCGGCGATGACGGCGGATAAGGGCGTTGCGCCGTCGCAGCGGCGCAGGATCTCGGCGGCGCTGTCGTTCAGGCGCACCATGCCCTCCGGGTAGAGCACCACCCAGCACTGCTGGGCCTCCTCCCATTGCAGGCGGTGGCCGGGGGCGACGGTGTAGACGGCGTTGGGGTCGGCGGCCGGCATCAGGCGTGGTCCTCGTTGAAGTAGGGCGGCATGTGGAGCACGTAGGCCATGTACATGGCATCCAGCATGCTCCAGAGGATGTCGAGCTTGAGGTCCAGGATCTGCAAGGCCCGCGCCTGGCGCTCTGGCGTGTCGAACCAGGCCAGGGTCACGGCGAGGCCGTGCTCCACGTCGCGGCCGGCCTGGCTGACGCGCTTGCGGAAGTAGTCAAGGCCGCTCGGCTCGATCCACGGGTAGTCCCGCGGCCAGTTCTCCAGGCGCTGGCGGTGGATGCTGGGTGCGAAGAGCTCCGTCAGCGAGGCGCAGACGCCCTCGTGCCACTCGGCGCTGCGCACGAAGTTGACATAGGCATCCACCGCGAAGCGCACGCCGGGCAGCACCATGTCCTGCGACCAGAGCGTCTCGCGGCTCAAGCCGCAGGCCTCGCCCAACCGCACCCAGGCCTCAATGCCGCCCTCTTCGCCGTCGTAGCCGTCGTGGTCGAGGATGCGCTGGAGCCACAGCCGGCGGGTGTCGCGGTCCGGGCAGTTGGCCATCAGCGCGGCGTCTTTCCGCGGGATGGTGATCTGGTAGTAGAAGCGGTTCGCGACCCAGCCGCGGATCTGCTCCGGCGTCAGCTCGCCGCGGGCCATCATCTGGTGATACGGGTGGTGGATGTGATAGCGGCGCCCGCGGGCGCGGAGCTCCGCCTCGAACTGCTCGCGGGTCCAGGCGGTGCACTCGCTCGGCGTCGTGCTCACGGGTGCTCCGGTCGTCATAGGCTTAAGTCCATACCGTCCCGGGCGACTTCGATGCCGGCGGCGGCGAGTGCCGCGCGCTCGGGCGAGTCTTCGACCAGGATCGGGTTGGTGTTGTTGATGTGGATCAGCACCTTGCGCTGACGCTCGAAGGGCGCGAGGGCGTCGATCATGCCGCCGCCGTCGATGCCCTCGCCGGACTGCGGCAGGTGACCCATGGCCAGCGCACGGCGGGTGCCGACGCCGCGGCTGGCCAGCTCGTCGTCGCGCCAGCAGGTGCCGTCGATGAGGAGCAGGTCCGCGGCGGTCATGGCGGGGCGCAGGTGCTCCTCGATGTACGCCAGGCCGGGGGCGTAGAAGAGGCTTCGGCCGCTCGCGTCGTCGCGCACCACGAGCCCGATGTTGTCGCCGGGGTGGGGGTCCTCGCGGTGCGGCGAGTAGGGCGGTGCCTTGCTCGCCAGCGCGAGCGCGGAGAAGCTGAGCCCCTCGATGCCGTCGATGCGGAACCAGGCCCCATCGATGGGCAGCTCGTGCCAGTCCACGCCGCAGTAGTGGCCGAGCATGGGGATGATCGGGAAGCCCGTGCTGAGATCCTGGCGGACCATCGCTGTCGTGTAGAGCGGCAGCCTGCGGTCCAGCTCCCGGAGCATCAAGAGGCCGGTGGCGTGGTCGATCTGGCTGTCCACGAGCAGCACGGCGCGGATGCCGGTGTCGCGCCGCGCCCGCGCCGGTTGCAGCGCCGGGAAGCTTAGGATTTGCGCACGGATGTCGGGGGATGCGTTGATCAGCAGCCAGTCCGCGCCGTCGCCGCTGACGGCGATGGACGACTGCGTGCGCGGCGTCGCGTTCAGCGTGCCGGCGCGCACGCCGGCGCAGTTGTCGCAGTTGCAGTTCCACTGCGGAAAGCCGCCGCCGGCCCCGGCGCCGAGCACATGCACGCTTAGCACGGTCCGGCTCCGTGGGCTAGCGGGGTTGCCCTCGGCGCGGTCATGGCCGTGTTGTCCGACCTGGGCCTAAACCCCGGCGGCGGCGAGGGCGAAGCCGGCGATGCCGCCGACCTATACTGGCCCGGCAACCGGCGGCGCTTCGCCGCGCGATGCGCGCTGCGATGGCGGTGTCGAGCACGGCCTCGTCCGGGGCGCGCCAGCCCGGCGGCAGTTTCGACGGGGCGTCGGACTGGCCAGGTGCGTCGGGATTGGGGTTGGGATCGGTTGCCACTTGGTTCGATTTCGATAGCGATTTCGATAGCGATTAGCACGACTTGTCGGTCTCAGGCGAAGCTCCATTGGACATGCGTCTCGACGCCCTGCACCGCAAGATGCGCAAGCACGGCCTGGCTCAGCGGCGGGACTGACGGGTGCGCGTGGGTCCGGATTCAGCCCTGTACCCGGGCCGCGCGCCCGATCGCATCGACGGGCTCGATGTCGGCGACGGGCACAGGCTCTTCGTCGCTGAATTCGGCCCGCCGGACGCGGCCCCTGCGCTGTTCCTGCACGGCGGCCCGGGCTCCGGCTGCGACCCGTGGCAGGTGCGGCTCTTTCATCCGACCCGCTGGCGGCTGATCCTGCCGGACCAGCGCGGCGCCGGCGACTCCACGCCCGGCGGCGCCCTGCACGCCAACGACAGCGCGGCGCTGGTGGCGGACCTGGAGCGGCTGCGCGAGCACTTGGGGTCACGCGCTGGCTCGTCCACGGCGGCTCCTGGGGTGCAACGCTCGCCATCGAGTACGCCAAGCGCCATCCCGCCCGGGTGCAGGCGCTCGTGCTGCGCGGGGTGTTTCTGGCCAGAGCCGAGGACCTGGAATGGTTCGCCGGTACGGGCGGCATCGCCCGGCAACTGCCGCAAGCCTATGCCGAGCTGCACGGCGCGCTCGGGCTCCCGCCGGGTGCGGGGCTCGCGGGGCTGCTTGACGCACTGCACGTGCGCCTCGCCGAGGCGGACCCGCACATCGCCTTCGCCGCCGCACAGGCCTGGACGGCGTGGGAGGCGGCGGTCATGGGCATGGCGCCGCGCGAGGTGCCGCCCGACACGCCCGCGGGCCGAGCTCAGCGCGAGCGGCGCATCGGGCGCAACCGTATCCACGTGCATTACTGCCGCGCGGGCTTTTTCCTCGGCCCGCGCGGCTGTCTCGACGGCATTGAGGCCTTGTCCGAGCTGCCGGTGACGCTGGTGCACGGCGGCGCTGACCCGGTGTGCCGGCCGGAGGGCGCCCGGCTGCTCGCGGGGCTGCTGCCGAACGCGACGCTCAACCTCGTGCCCGGCGCCGGGCACCTTGCGCAGGACCCGGCGCTGGCCCCGGCGCTGCGCTACGCGCTGGACGCGGCGCTGGCCGCGGACTGAGCATCGCGCGGGCAGCCGCGGCGCCGTTCAGAAGTCGTCGTTGACGTGCAGAAAGCTCGCGAAGCGCGGCAGCCCGTGCCGGGTCAGCCCGTGGTGCTTGAAGCTCACGCGGCTGCCGACAGGTGGCGGCGCCTCGCGCTCGGCGTCGGTAAAGCCCGTGCCGATGCGAAAGCGCCTGCCGTCCGGCAGCTCCACCAGCAGCGCGCCGAGCCGGCCCGCGTGCTTGCCGCGGCCGGGCAGGTGCCCGACCACCCGCGCGTCGCCCTCCTGGAAAGCCTTCACCTTCAGCAGATCGTCGCTGCGCCCCGGCCGATACGGCGCGTCGATGCGCCGCAGCATCAGGCCCTCGCCGCCGGCCGCCGTCACCTCCGCGAGCCGCGCCTGCAATGCGGCGTCGTCGCTGACGGGCACCTGCTCCAGCAGCACCACATGCGCGTTGCCGGCCGCGGCGACGAGCCGTTCCAGCACCGCAAGCCTGGCCCGGAAGTCCCCCGCGCCGCCCGGCAGATCGAACAGCATGTAGCGCATGTCGCGCCAGGTCTCGGGGTCGGGCTCAAGGCGCCGGGCCGCGCCGGAGGCCTCCGCAAAGCGCCCGCGGCCGAGCCACAGCTCGCCGTCCAGCGGCACCGGCGGCAGGCCCGCCGTGAACCAATCCGGCGCCCGAATCAGATGCCCGCCGCGGGTGATGAGCCGCGAGCCGTCCCAGTAGGCCCGCACGCCGTCGAGCTTCTCGCTCATGAGATAGCCGCCGAGCCCGACGCCCGGCGCATAGACGTCCGCCAAGGCTAGCGCCGGCTTTGCGATGCCGACCCGCCGCTCGGCATCCGGCGGTGCTCCGCGCGCGGACTCGCCCGCCTGCAGGGCAGCGTCGTCGCCCGCCGCGGATTGGGTGCGCAGCAGCGACGCCAACAGCAACAGCCCGACGCAGGCGTTGTGGCGGCGCGCGGAAAAGACGCGATCTGTCATGGGCGGGGCTCCCCGGGGTGTGCGTGGCCACCCGCGTGTTGATGTACACGTGGGGACCTTGCGCTTGCGCCGGGTGCGATGCAACCCCCGTTCGTCGCCCGACCCTTGTGTCAGGCTGGATCAGCATCGCCGATGCCGCGCGACAGATTGCGACGTTCGCCGCGTCGCAAAACCACTGTCAGCGCCTCGGACATTCATCGGCGCGCTACACTGGCCGGACTGAGCCGGGCGTTGCCGCGCCTGCCCGACTGCCATCGACACTTGGGGGCAACGGCAGGCTCCCCGGCATGCAAGCCCCGCCATGAAGAAGCCGCGCTCACGCACCACCTTGCCACCGCGACAGTCCGACAACGATCATCGGCGACTGGACTCAGCCCCCGACCCCGCACGCATCCAATGGCTGCTCGGGCATGCACGCTATCGTGGCCGCGGGAAGCACAAGGGCAGCCCCGCGGCCTTCGGCCTGGAGCCGGAGCCGAAAGGCGACGCGACCTTGTGCGATGACCATGCCGGCTTCCTGCCGGATGCCGCGCCATCGATCCCGCGACTGCTCACGCGCGGCATCTCCGCAGGCCTGATCGGCCCCGGTGCCCGCATGCTTTGGACGGTCGGCGACGACGGTTGGATTTTCGAGGCTCGCATCACGAACAGCGAACAGTCGGAGTATCACGGCTATCCCGTGCGCCAAACCGAGGCCATCGCCGAAAAGGTGTACCAACGTTTTGTTGCTTGGGCAGCAGCGCACGGTGGCGCTGCGGATCAGCAGGCGGCGACACTATGTCAGCAGCTCTATGGGTTCAGAACATGAATACGCTCTCGCTTACAGTCGCCCCGCCTGAGGCGTGCTCGCCGGAGGAGCCCGGTCGGATCCGACTTGCGGTAGGCGACATCGTTCTCACGCGCCTGCTGCGGCAACCGGGCAGCCGGCTCGATGAGGCGCTGATTGCTGCACCGGACGCTCTGGCCTTCTGGCTCTGCGATCACTGGTGGCGGCTCCGCTGGGAGACGATCCCGCAAGGCAGGCAGCCCGCGGACTGGCGCTTGGCGCATGAGCTGACATCCGTGGGGGGCGGTTTTGCCTGGCCACGTATCTCCATCTGGGGCGATGCCGATCGGGTGGGACTGCTCGGTCGCGCCGACCCGGTCGGCGTCGTCGGACCGGTGCGCTATCTGACCGACGCGCTTGTCTATGTGGAGGCGTCCGGCTTCGAGGGCGAGGTCGACCGATTTCTGGACCGCGTCGCCGATGAGCACAGCGGCTTCGGCTCCGATCGCGTCGCGCTACGTGCCCTGATCACAGCCCTGCGACAGGAGCGGTGCGACCCGGAGGTCGCGCTCTGGCGCCGCCTGGAGGCGCGCTTGGGCTACGACCCGGACGCAGGTCCAGACGAAGTGGTCGAAGCCGTCGGCGAGCTTGCCGCCGAGTGCGGACTAGCGGGCGTCGAGGAGGCCGTCGCCGCGACGCCCGGGGCCGAGGCGCCGTCACTGCTGGTGGACGCAATCGCGCGGGCGAAGAGAACGGGACACGCCTGCGACTTCTCAGGTGTGCTCGCCGCCGTCTCGCCGGCGCGACCATTGGGCTCCGACCCCCCCTGGATGGCGGCGGAGGCCGCCGCGGCCGGGGTCCGCGCCGCGTTCGGTGTTGCACCTGGCCCCATCAAGCCGACAGACCTCGGCGAGATCCTCGGGACGAGCCGGTACAGCTTCCGGAATACGCCGCGCCGCGATGAGCGGCCCTATGGCCTGCGCGTCCACGCCAGCGGCAGCGTCGCGCGCCAGCGTGTATCGCTTCGGACCCGTTCGCCGCAGGCCCGTCGATTCGAGCTCTGCCGCGCGCTGGGGGATGCACTTTGGTCGCCGTCGGACACCCTTGGTCCCCTCGCGGATACGGCGACCGACAGGCAGAAATTCCAGCGCGCCTTCGCTCAGAGCCTGCTTTGCCCGTATGAGGACCTACGTGGGTTTCTGGCCACCGACCAACCCACCGAGGACGACATCGAGGCCGCGGCGACGCACTTTCACGTCAACCCGAGCGTCATTACGACCTTGCGTTGGAACAAAGGCCAGCGGGTGTCGGACAAGACAGGAGGCGCCGACGATGTCGCGGATCGCCTGGAAGCCGCCTAATGCAGCAGCGCCAAGGACGAACAGGCCGATCGGGTGTTGCACCTGCGGTTCGAGAACCCGGGCAACGACCAGATCCGCAGCTTCCATCTCACCGACGAGGGCGGGATGACGCGGCTCAACCCGAGACGCATCGACGAGGACTACGACATGCGCGGACACCTTTTTTCCAGAAAGGCGTCCATGCCGGCGGCGGTTGGCGTTCTTCGCTGATCCGTAAGGCAACGAATGGCCGCGCTCCAGATCCCGGGGCACCCGCCGCTGGTCAAGACGTCGCTTCCGTGTGCGGTGCGCCCTTCTGCTGAGCGGGGATGTGCTGCAACCGCATCGTAAGCGGCAACGATGGAAGCTTTGGCGCGGAAATCAGGACGCGGAAGACAGGGCAAGTACCGGGGCGAGTACCACGAGTATCCTCTAGCCGCGCCGTGCGCGGAGCGGCGGCGCGCCCCTCAACTCCGGAAAATCAGTAACCTGCCCCGGAGCTTCGAGCTCCCAAGTCAACTGTCCCCGGAGCTCGCTACCTTAGCTGGCCGCCGGAGCCCCGTGCGGCCTTGACCGCGCATCCTGAAGTCACTACGACTGTAGTTACCAGTAGTTACCATCGGACGGAATTCGCGTGTTCGAGTGGGATGAGCAGAAGCGGCAAGGCAACATCGCGCGGCACGGCATCACTTCATCGACGTCTTGCCGCTGTGCTCCATTTAGTGGACCCCAAGGGCTCGATTCGCTTGGGTTCGTTGCGACCTCGATAAAGCTCCCAATCTTCCAGCAGATCTTCTCCGTGAAGATCATGCCGCTCCGATACATGCCGGAGCGCTCGCTTTGGAAGCTTCCTCTGCACGACCCCCGTCATACCTCACCTGTGATCTCACACTCTCCATACTTCGCATGAAAGTGGCGCGGTGAGAGATCATTCCAGTACATGGCGATGATGATTCCAAGGAACCTGCTGATTGCTGGCATAGTTGCAGATAAGTGTTTGTGCGCCCAACGTTCAGGCCAGGGCAGCGCACGCCAGCGGTGACCCCGCAAATCAGCACAAGGCCCGTGGGGCGCGCTCGCTTCTTGGCCGAAAGTTAGGCATTCTCTATGCGTTCCTTGGTTCTGGAGTTGAGTAACCTGTTCCCGGAACTCACGATTCTGGCCGGTGTCACGTCTGAATTAAGTAAACTGTCCCCGGAATTCGCGCCCGAGCCGACCTACGGGCGCGGGCGGGTGCGACCACGGATCGAGCATGGCGCTCTCCTGGGATGCCTAGGTCGTCTCGAACCTCGGTTCCGAGCGCCGCGAGGGCACCGGCGACGGGTAGGTCGGCGGCGACAAGGCGCTTGAGGCGAAAGGGCCAAGCGCCGAGGGCCAAGCGCTGAGGGCCAAGCGCTGAGGGTCAAGTGCCGAGGTAGCCCTCCTCGGCCCTTGGACGTCGGCCCTTTTGTTTGCGGCAACGAGCGGCCGGCGAAAGATTAAGCGCCGTGCCCTGGTCGGTCTGAGGTTCTGCCTCGCTGGATTGCTTGACGTCGCTAAACGCTTGCAGACGAGTCAAGTTTGGAGCGGCGGACTGGCCAGGTGCGTCGGGATCGGGATCGGGATTGGGATTGGGACCGGTCGCCACTCGGTTCGATTTCGATAGCGATAGCGCTAGCGCTAGCGATGAGCACGACCCGGCACGGCATCTAGCTCGCCGACGTCTTGCCGCTGTGCTCAAACCCCGATGCCCTCCTGCTCAAGGCGAATCAGTCCTTCTCGGGGTCCACGCCGAGCGCCCGCAGCCGAGCTGCCAAGGCCTGCGCGCGTTGGCGCTCGACTTCCGCCTGCCGGGCCTCGGCCTCGGCGCGCGCCCGCTCCCGCTGCCACCCGGGGAACGCGAACTCGGCATAGACGGGGTCACCGATGAGCGCGGCATCCCCCGGCCGGCGCAGCAGATCAGCCACGCGGAAGCGAAAGCCCGGCAGCACCGCGGAGGCGATCACGCCGTCCACCTCCGGCAGCGGCTGGTAGAGCCCGGACGCGGCATCGCGACTGTAGAAGGCCCGCAGCCCCGGGTCCGCATGCAGGATGTAGTACTCGGGCACGCCGCCGGCGGCGTACTCGCCCTTCTTCTGCTTGGCGTCGCGGTCGATATCGGCCTGCTTGCGATCCGACAAGGCCTCGATGCAAAGGTCGTAGACGCCGCGGTAGGAATTGTCTTCGAGTCGCAGTGGTTGGGGATTGGCGTGGCACACCACGGCCATGTCGGGCCGGCGGATCACGGTGCCCGCGGGCAATGGCAGACGAAAGCCCATGTCCAGCCCGGTGAGATCGGCGATGGGACGACTGGCCAGGAAGGTCCGCAGCAGCGACAACAGCCAGGCGTAGATCAGAAAGGTCTCCTGATTCGACACCGGCTTCACCTCCAGCACGCCGTTGTTCCATTCGTAGCAGATGTCCGACTGGCCGTAGTAGTCGCGCCAGTAGACCTCCTCCGAGACGCGGCGGCCGGCCTCGCAGGGCGGTTCCGACACCGGTGCACGCGCGCGCCGTGGCGGCGGCCGGGCGGTCGAGGCGGGGACGAGGGTGTGGTCGGACATCGTGATCTCCGGGCGCGTCGCGGTGCCGGCTCGGTGTTGGATGAGCATAGCATGCACGCGGCCCGGAGCCCGCGCCGCGGCGGCGCGCCGACAGGCAAGCCGCGCTATCGGGGCTCAACATCAAGCCGTCCCTGCTGGCGGAGGCGATTGAGCAGGGGGAACCGTTGTTTCAGTGAGATCCCGGCCGGCCGTCGCCCTCGTGTGCTCGTGTGGCCGCGCTGCACGGGCAAGTCGCGTTGGTCCGGCGAGTCCGGCGTAACCGAGCGGGACCGTCGGCGGTTCGGTCTTGTGCTTGCTCCAACGCCCCCGCGTGGCGATGCCCCCGAACGATCGCGCCGATCCATCCGGACCATTGGCGCCGCTGCCTGCCTGTGGACTAAGCTTCGGAGGTTGCGATGCCAGCGCGCGGCCATGGCGTCCGCGGCGCTCCGACAGGCCACGTTAATGACCGAGGATCAGGACCATGGCAACCACGCGCGAGGGCAGCCTCGAGGCGCCGATTCGGCACCCCATCGACTGGCAGAGCCCGGAGTTCTACGACGAGGGCGCGCTGAACCAAGAGCTGGAGCGGGTGTTCGACATCTGCCACGGCTGCCGGCGCTGCGTGAGCCTGTGTCAGGCCTTTCCGACCCTGTTCGATCTGGTGGACAACTCCGAGTCTCTGGAGGTTGACGGCGTCGCCAAGGCGGATTACGTCAAGGTGGTCGATCACTGCTACCTGTGCGACCTCTGCTACATGACCAAGTGTCCCTACGTGCCGCCGCACGAGTGGAACCTGGACTTCCCGCACCTGATGCTGCGCGCGAAGGCCGTCAAGTACAAAAAGGGCGAGGTCAAGCTGCGCGACAAGCTGCTGACCAGCACGGACCTGGTGGGCTCGCTGGCGGGCATCCCGGTGGTGAGCGGGCTGGTCAACGCCGCGCTCAAGCACGCCGCCGGCCGCGAGCTGGTGGAGACCGTGCTGCAGGTGGACAAGACCGCGCGGCTGCCGGAGTACCACTCGGATACGCTCCGCAAGCGCCACAAGCACCTCATCGGCCGCTCCGCCCACGGCGAGCCCGCCGGCCCCACGACGGGCAAGGTGGCGCTGTTCGCGACCTGCTACGGCAACTACAACGAGCCCGGCGTCAACGATGACCTGATCGCCGTGTTCGAGCACAACGGCATCCCCGTGACCTTGGCCGACAAGGAGCGCTGTTGCGGCATGCCGAAGCTGGAGCTTGGCGACCTCGCCGCGGTGGACAAGGCGAAGCAGGCCAACATCCCGGTGCTGAAGGCGTTGGTGGACGATGGCTGGGACATCGTGGCGCCGGTGCCGTCCTGCGTGCTGATGTTCAAGCAGGAGCTGCCGCTCATGTATCCGGACGACCCGGACGTGCAGGCGGTCAAGGCTGCAATGTTCGACCCCTTTGAATACCTGATGCTGCGGCACAAGCACGGCAAGCTGAACACCGCGTTCGCGAAGCCGCTGGGCAAGGTGGTCTATCAGGCCTCCTGCCATCAGCGGGTGCAGAACATCGGGCAGAAGACCCGCGAGGCCCTGGCCCTGGTGCCGGACACGACCGTGGAGATCATCGAGCGCTGCTCGGGCCACGACGGAACCTATGCCGTGAAGGCGGAGTTCCACGCGGCGTCCATGAAGATCGTCCGCCCCGTCGCGACCCGCGTGCAGCAGGCCGCGGCCGACCACTTCGGTAGCGACTGCCCGATGGCCGGCGCGCACATCGCCCATGCCTTGGCGCGCGACGGCGAGCAGCAGCACCCCATCACGCTGCTGCGCATGGCCTACGGGCTCTGACCCCGGCCCCGAACCAAACCCCGGAGACACCCCCGATGCAAGCACTGACCCGCGACGACCTGATGAGCCTGGAGCTTTACGCCGAGCGACGTGCAGACTTCCGCGCCCGGGTGATGGCGCACAAGGAGCACCGGCGCGTGCCCGTCGGCGCCCACGCGACGCTGTACTTCGAGGACCGGCTGACCATGCAGTACCAGGTGCAGGAGATGCTGCGGGCCGAGCGCATCTTCGAGGCCGCCGGTATCCAGGAGGAGCTCGACGCCTACAATCCGTTGATCCCGGACGGCAACAACTGGAAGGCCACCTTCATGGTGGAGATCGAGGACGCCGACGAGCGTCGCGACGCCCTCGCGCGCCTGATCGGCATTGAAGACCGGATCTGGCTGCGGGCGGGCAACGGGGACCGCGTCTACGCCGTCGCTGACGAGGACCTGGAGCGCCAGAACGACGAGAAGACCTCGTCGGTCCACTTCGTGCGCTTCCAACTGGCCGACGCGAGCATCGCTGCGGTCAAGGCCGGCGCACCGATCCGCGTCGGCATCGACCATCCGGAGTACACCTTCGAGGCCGACCTCGACGAGGCCCAGCGCGCGGCCCTCGCGGCGGATCTGGACTGACTTTTCCCGACCCCGCAGCGCCGGCACCAGCGCCGCCTGCCGGTCTGCCCAGCCGCCGGCCGCGCTAGCGGCCCAGCCCAGCGAGATTGCCCTTGCCCCAGCGCCCCATCGCCGCCCTGCTGCTCGACATGGACGGCGTGCTGTTCCACGGCGTTACACCGCTGCCCGGCGCGGCGGCGTTCCTGGAGCGCATCGCGGACCTCCCGCATCTGTTCGTCACCAACAACCCGATCCGCCCGCCGGCGGAGGTCGCAGCGCGGCTCCATGCCATGGGGCTCGGCCGCCCGCCGGCGTCCAATATCCTGACCTCCGCCGAGGCCACCGCGCGCTGGCTCGCGCGGGAGCGGCCGGGCTTTCGCTACTTCGCCGTCGGTGCCGAGGGGCTGCATCTGGCGCTGGCGGAGCAGGGCGAGCCGGATGCGGAGTGCGCGGACTTCGTCGTGGTGGGGGAGGGGCCGGGGCTCGATTTCGAGAGCCTCACCACCGGCATCAACCTGATCCTCAAGCGCGGTGCCAGGCTCGTCGTGACCAACCCCGACAACAGCGTGGACGACAGCCGCAACGGCGAACATTGGGTACTGCCGGGCGGCGGTGCCCTGGTGGCGCCCTTCGCGGTCGCCTGCGACCGGCGCCCCGTGGTCATCGGCAAGCCCGAGCCCGCTCTCTATGAGATGGCCGTGGAGCGGCTCGGCGTGCCGGCGGCGGGCTGCGTCATGGTCGGCGACCGCCCGGATACCGACATCCTGGGTGCCAAGCGCGTCGGCATGCGCGCGGCGCTGGTGCGCACCGGCCGCTTCTTGCCCGGTGCGGACTGGCCGGCGGGGCTGCCGCGGCCGGATTGGGACGTGGATGATCTGGCCGGCTTGCTCGTGGCCTGGGGTGGGCTGCTGGCCGGGTGAGGGAAGATCTCGATTTGGATTTCGATTGCGATTTCGATCCCGATTGCGATCCCAGTTTCGATTCATCCCGACGAGGCGACGGCTGGACGTGAGCGTTGGAGGCGGTGGGATCACGCATCGATGAAGAGCCGGTGATTCATGCCGATACCGGTCCAGGCCCTGGTTAGGTCCTGGTTCGTGTCCGGTCCGCCGGTCCGTTTTTCCAGTATTCTTGCGAGGCAACGCCGCAGACCGACTAGGGCGGTGAGAGCCGGCTTGCGCCACCCGCCCCCGATGGCCGGCCGGTTGTCGCACAGGGCCGAAAGGCCGAGGGCCGAGGATGAGCCCCTCGGCCCTCCGCCCTGCGCAGACAGTGCCGCAATCCGGCCGCTGGTGCGGGTTCCCTTGAGCAACGGCCCGGGGCAACGACGACGAGGGCAAGGTGTACCCGAAATACTTCGGCCTCAAAGAGCCCAGTTTCTCCATCACGCCGGACCCGCAGTACCTGTTCCTCAGCGGCCAGCACCGCGAGGCGCTGGCGCACCTGCTCTATGGTGCCGGCGACGGCGGCGGCTTCGTGCTGCTGACCGGCGAGGTCGGCACCGGCAAGACCACCGTCTGCCGCGCCTTCCTGGAGCAGTTGCCGGATGGCGTGGACATCGCCCTGGTGCTGAATCCGGCGATGACGGCGGCCGAGCTGCTGCACGCCATTTGCGATGAGTTCGGGGTGGAGCTGCCGCCGGGCGCGCCGTCCGTGAAGTCCATGCTGGACCAGTTGAACGGCTTCCTGCTCGACGCGCACGCCCGCGGGCGACGCCCGGTGCTGATCATCGACGAGGCGCAGAACCTGCGCCCGAAGGTGCTGGAGCAGATCCGGCTGCTGACCAATCTGGAAACCGCAAAGCACAAGCTCCTGCAGATCTTCCTCATCGGCCAGCCGGAGCTGCGCGCGCTGCTCGCGAGCACGGACCTGCGCCAGTTGAACCAGCGCATCACCGCCCGCTATCACCTGCAGCCGCTCACGGCGCGGGAGACGGCCGCCTACGTGGACCACCGCATCGCCGTCGCCGGCGTCGAGCGGCCGCTGTTCACGCAGGGGGCGCTCAAGCGCGTGCACCGGCACAGCCGCGGTGTGCCGCGGCTGATCAACCTGCTCTGCGACCGGGCGCTGCTCGGCGCCGCCGTGTCGCGGCGCATGCAGGTGACGCCGGGCATCGTCGATGCCGCCGCCCGCGAGGTCATCGACCGGCGCGACGCGACGCTGCGCCGCCGCCCGGGCGCCGCCGGCGCCGTCGGCATGGCCGCGGCCGTGCTCGCGGCGCTGGCGCTCGGGATTTGGATCGGCCGTGGCGACCTCACGCGGGCCTTGCCGGCGCAGCTCGCCGAGCGGCTGCCGCCGGCGTGGGTCGGTCGCGTCGTGGGCACTGCAACCGAGCCGTCGCCCGCGCCGGCCGACCTGACAGAGCCGGACGCCGTCGCCCTCGCCGCCGCGGAGGACACGCCGCTCTCGGCCATGGTGGTCGTAGACGAGCGCGCGGATACCGATGCGTCGGATGCAGATGCGTCGGATAATACACCTGCCGTGCCCGCCGACGCCATCGCCGTGACGGACATGATCGCGGACGCGGGCGCCGTTGCCGGTGAGCTGGCGCCGGACGTGGGGGCGCTGCCGCTGTCGGTCGGCGACGAGAGCGCGGCTGCGGACCCGGATGCCGAACAGACCAAGACCCCCGCCGCGCTAGCGGACAGCGCCGCCGACGCCGAGCTCCAGGCGCCCCAGATAGCGCGCATCGCCACCACGCGGATCGCCCCCGCGGTGCCGACGCTGGACGCCGAGCGGCTCGGTGACGCCTTGGTGGCCGAAAACGCCGTCGTGGACGAGCTGTTGCGGCTGTGGCAGGTGGAGACCGCCCCCGGCGTGCGCCAGCTCGACTGCGCGGCGGTGCCCGCCTTTGCGCTCGCCTGCGAGCGCAGCGAAGGGCGCTGGTCGGACCTGCGCCTGTTTGACCGGCCCGCGGCACTGAAGCTGCGGCTGCCGGGCGACAAGACCGGCTTCGTCGTCATCGGCGGCATCGACGACGAGCACGCGCTGCTGGTCCGCGACGGCGCCGCCGCGCGTATCCCCATCGCCGTGCTGGACGAGCGCTGGTCCGGCGAGTACCTGTTCCTGTGGCGCATGCCACCCTACGGTGGGCGCGTCATCGGCGCCACCGACCCTGAGGACGCCATCGCCTGGCTGCGCGGGCGCCTCGCGCTCTTGCCGGGCAGCGAGCTCGCGGTGGACCCCGCGCGCTGGGACGCCGACGTCGCCGCCGCCGTGCGCCGCTTTCAGGGGGAGTACGGGCTGGACATCGACGGCATCGCCGGGCCGCGCACGCTGATCATGCTCAGCAATGCGCTCGCGGATCTCGACGTGCCGCGGCTGTCGCAGTCCGAGCAGTTGCGCGCGGCCCAGTAGGCCAAATAGCAGCGCAGCAGGCGGAATTCACGCGTGTCCTACATCCTGGAAGCCCTGAAGAAGTCCCAAAGCGACCGTGAGCTTGGGCAAGTGCCGCGCATCGAGGGCTTTGGGCGCGATGTGCCCATTGAGCCGCCGCGCAGCAACCTCGGCGCCTACCTCGCGCTGCTGCTGGCGCTGCTGGCGCTCGGCATCGCCGTGCTGCTGCTGCTGCGCACCCTCCTCGGCACACCCGAGACGGCCGGCGACGGGGTGCGCCTCCCGCCGCCGACGGCGGCGCCCGCGGAGCGCTTGCGCGAGCCGCCGCGGCCGGACGCGTCCGGGCTTGCAACCGACGCGTCCGCGCCGCCGCGCCCGCGTGCCGGCTTCACCGACCCGGCCGCGACGCCCGAGCCTCTGCCTGAGTTGTTGCTGCCGCCTGTTTCCGCGCCGGCGCCGGCGGCGGCACCGGCAGATGCTCTCGGCTCCGCACCATCATCGACACCCGCCGCCGTGTCGGCGCCCCAGCCCTCTGCGCCCGCACCGCAAGGCACCGCGGCAGCGCCGCCCGCGGCGCCCATGCCATTCGATGATCCCGCGGGCCTGAGCGTCGAGCCCGAGGTGCTGGTCGTGCCGGCGCCGGCGCCCCCGGGCGAGCCGCTGCCGCGCGGTGCCGATGAGCTGCGGCGCGCGCTGCTCGGCGACGGCGAGCGGGTGTCCGCGTCCGTGGACAGCGGCGGCAACGCGCCGCCGGCCCCGCCGCCGCCGTTGCGCGGCGGGCCTGCCGCGAGCGAGCAGACGCCGGTGCCGGAGGACCTCATCGCCGAGATCGAGGCCTTCAAGGAGCTGGTGCGCAAGCGCGACCCTGGAATTGACCGGCGCGCCGCCGCGCGGCCGCCGCCCCTGCCGGAGCCGCCGGGGTTGCCGCGTCCGCAGGCCGCGGTGCAGCGCGCAGAGCCGTTGCCGGCCGGACCATCACTGGACCTGCGCAGTCGGTTGCCCCCGATCTCGATGAATGTGCACGTCTACAACGCGGACCCAAGTCGGCGCTTCGTCTACATCAACGGGCGCAAGCTGACGGAGCAGGAGAAGAGCCGCGAGGGCATCCGGCTGGAGCGCGTCGTCGCCGACGGCGCGGTGCTGAGCTTCGAGGGCGAGGAGTTCTTCCAGCGGCGCTGACGGCGCGGCGTCGAGCATCGATCCGTGCGCCCCACTGGCGGCAGGCAGCAGCCTAGCTGTGCGTTATCGCACCAGCATCACCAGCAGAACCACCAGGCCGACGACGGCGGCGAGCGGCAGCAGCGCCGCCTGCCAGTCGCCCTTTTCGGCCTTGGGGCCGTGCTCCTGCCACTGCTTGAAGGTCGGCCACAGGTAGAACAGCAGCATGATCATGACGCCGGCGGCGGCGATCTTCAGGAAGAGCTCCATGGCTGTATTCCTCGCTCGTTTCGTGGAATCGGCGGCAAAAGAAAGCCCGGCGCCGGGGTGACCGGGCCGGGCTCGGTGCGCCTGACGGGGCAGGCGCGGGGCGCGCTACTCGTCGCCCATGATCCCCAGGATCTGCAACAGGCTGATGAAGATGTTGAAGATGCTGAGGTAGATGCCGTAGGTGGCCATGATGTAGTTGGTCTCTTGGCCGTTCTTGATCCGGCTGGTGTCGAACAGGATGAACCCGCTCATCAGCAGGATGATGGCACCCGAGACGGCCAGCGCCAGCGCCGGCATGTTCAGGAAGATGTTCGCGACCATCGCGACGACGACCACCATCATGCCGGCGAACAGGAAGCCGCCCATGAAGCTGAAATCGGTCTTGCTGGTCAGCGCGTAGCCGGAGAGGCCGAGGAAGATCAGCGCCGTGCCGCCGAACGCGGTGGCGATGATGCTCGGGCCGTTCGGCAGGGCCAGATACATGCTGAGGATGGAGCCGAGCCCGAAGCCGAGCAGGCCCGTGATGAGGAAGATGACGCCGACACCGGACGCGGACTGCGCCGTGCGCGGCAGCACGAAGATGCCGAGGACCATCGACACGATCACCGACGCCAGGTACACCCACGGCGGCATGGCGAGTGCCATGGACAGCATCGCGGTCATGGCGCTGAAGGCGAGCGTCGCGGCCAGCAGCAGATAGGTGTTCTTCAACACCTTGTTGGTTTCAAGCACGGCCTGCGGCGACCGCGCAATCGAGTATTGGTTCGCCATGGTCTGTATCTACTCCGTAAGTTCTGTTCAGAAGCGGCGCGGGGCCACCGCCTTGCGACGCAGCCCCAAACGATGGAAGCATACCCGACTGTCCGGCGCTTGCAACCCCGCGCAAGCCCTTGTTCGGGCGGGCAGCCGCCATGCATTGGCGGCGCGCGCGACACCGGGGCTGTTAAGCGGTTACCCGATTCGGGTAATCTATCGCGTTCATGTGGCCGACTCCGGCGTCTTCAATGGCCCTCCGCGCAGCGGGTCGGGCCGCGGCGCCGGTTGCGCCGCAGCCGCATCGGGAGAGGTGGCAGAGCGGCCGAATGCACCGGTCTTGAAAACCGGCGAGGGGCAACCCTCCGTGGGTTCGAATCCCACCCTCTCCGCCAACTTGCCGCCGGGCCCGTCGCCGAGCTGGCCTTGCACGGGCACCGATTCTGCCTCGTCGGCGCGGGCCGGCGACCACCGCTTGCCGAAACCCCATCATCGCGGTGCTGTCACAAGGGGCCTTGGCGCCCGTCCGTGCTGCCCAACCGATCGGCGGGAGCGGCCGGTCAGCCGGACAGCCCCAGATCCAGCTCAAGATCCAGCTCAAATCAGCGCCCCCACGGAGGCAGCACGATGTTCGATACCGATATGCAGATTGCAGGCTATGACGACGAGCTCGCCGAGGCCATCCGCGCCGAGGAGTGCCGGCAGGAGGAGCACGTCGAGCTCATCGCCTCCGAGAACTACGCGAGCCCGCGGGTCATGGAGGCGCAAGGCTCGGTGCTGACCAACAAGTACGCCGAGGGCTACCCGGCCAAGCGCTACTACGGCGGCTGCGAGTACGTGGACGTGGCCGAGCAACTGGCGATCGAGCGCGCGAAGCAGCTCTTCGGCGCCGACTACGCCAACGTGCAGCCGCACTCCGGCTCCCAGGCCAACGCGGCGGTGTTCATGGCGCTGTGCCAGGCGGGCGACACGGTGCTCGGCATGAGCCTCGCGCACGGCGGCCATCTCACGCACGGCGCCAAGCCCAACTTTTCGGGCAAGCTCTACAACGCGGTGCAGTACGGCATTCACGCCGACACCGGAGAGATCGACTACGAGCAGGTCGAGCGCCTGGCGCAGGAGCACAAGCCGCGCATGGTCATCGCGGGCTTTTCGGCCTACTCGCGGGTCGTGGACTGGCAGCGCTTCCGCGACATCGCCGACGGCGTCGGTGCCTACCTGCTGGTGGACATGGCCCACGTCGCAGGCCTAGTCGCCGCGGGCGTCTACCCGAGCCCGGTGCCCATCGCCGATGTCGTGACCACCACCACGCACAAGACCCTGCGCGGCCCGCGCGGCGGCCTGATCCTGGCCAAGTCCAATCCGGAGCTGGAGAAGAAGTTCAACTCCCTGGTGTTCCCCGGCACCCAGGGCGGGCCGCTGATGCACGTCATCGCCGCCAAGGCGGTCGCCTTCAAAGAGGCGCTGGAGCCCGGCTTCAAGGACTATCAGCGCCAGGTGGTGCTGAACGCGCAGGCCATGGCCGAGGTGTTCCTGTCGCGCGGCTTCGACGTGGTCTCCGGCGGCACCGACAACCATTTATTCCTGGTCAGCTTCATTGAGCAGGGCCTGACGGGTAAGGACGTGGACGCCTGGCTCGGTGCCGCCAACATCACCGTCAACAAGAACGCCGTGCCGAACGACCCGCAGTCGCCCTTCGTCACCAGCGGCATCCGCGTCGGCACGCCGGCCATCACCACCCGCGGCTTCGGCCTGGACGAGGCGCGGGCGCTCGCCGGCTGGATGTGCGATGTCATCGACGCCCGCGGCGACGCGGCGACCATCGAGCAGGTCAAGACGCAGGTGCTCGCGCTCTGCGCCCGCTACCCGGTGTACCGCGCGCACGCCGCGTAACGCGTCGAGCTTCGAGCCCCGCGAGCCGCCGCCTCGATGCGCTGTCCCTTCTGCGGCGCCCAGGACACCAAGGTGGTGGACTCGCGGCTGTCCGGCGACGGCGATCAGGTGCGACGGCGCCGGCGCTGCGTGGTCTGCAACGAGCGTTTCACCACCTACGAGAGCGCGGAGCTGAACCTGCCCCGGGTCATCAAGCGCGACGGCAGCCGCGTGCCCTTCGACGGGCGCAAGCTGCGCTCCGGCATCCTGCGTGCCGCCGAGAAGCGCCCCATCAGCACGGAGCAGATCGACGCGGCGCTGTCGCACATCAACCGCAAGCTGCTCGGCAGCGGCGAGCGCGAGGTCAGCAGTCGGCGCATCGGCGAGCTGGTGATGGAAGAGCTGCGCGAGCTGGACCAGGTGGCCTACGTTCGCTTTGCATCCGTGTACCGCAAGTTCGAAGACGTGGCCGCCTTCCGCGAGGAGATCGAACGCCTGGAGCGCCACCCGAGCGCCGCCGAGAAGAAGGCGCAGCTCGACCTGCTCGCGGAGCTGGAGCCCATGCCGCCCGCACCCCGCAAGCCGTGAGTCGGGCGCTCGACGATGCCCGCATGATGGCTCGCGCCATCGTGCTCGCCCGCCGCGGGCTCTACACCACGGACCCGAATCCGCGTGTCGGTTGCGTGCTGGTGCAAGCCGGCGAGGTCGTCGGCGAGGGCTTCCACCGCCGCGCCGGCGAGCCGCACGCCGAGCGCAACGCCATTGAGCATGCCGGCGCGCGCGCCCTCGGTGCCACCGCCTACGTCACGCTGGAGCCCTGCTGCCACTACGGGCGCACGCCGCCCTGCACCGACGCGCTGCTTGCGGCCGGCGTCGCCCGCGTCGTCGTCGGCATGGAAGACCCGAACCCGCTGGTGCGCGGCAAGGGCCTCTCAAGGCTGCGCGCCGCCGGCGTCGAGGTGACCACCGGCGTGCTGGAGGGCGACGCCCGCGCGCTGAACCCGGGCTTCGAGCAGCGCATGCGCGGCGGCCTGCCCTATGTGCGCTGCAAGCTCGCGGCGAGCCTGGACGGGCGCACCGCCATGGCGAGCGGCGAGAGCCGCTGGATCACGTCCGCGGACGCGCGGCGCGACGTGCACCGGCTGCGGGCGCGCTCCTCCGCCGTCATCACCGGCATCGGCACCGTGCTTGCCGATGATCCGCACATGAACGTGCGCTTAGGCCCCGAGGAGTTCCCGGCGCTGTGGCCGGACGAGCTGCCGCGCCAGCCGCTGCGCGTCGTGGTGGACAGCGCGCTCAGAATGCCGCTGGATGCCCGCATGCTGAGCCTGCCCGGCGCCACCCTCATCGCCACCTGCGAGGACAGCCCGCGCGCCATCGCGCGGGCCAATGCCGTCGGTGCCGAGGTGCGCGTGTTTCCGCCGGACCCGGCCGGGCGGGTAGACCTGCATCTGCTGCTCTGCTATCTGGCCGAGCGCGAGATCAACGAGGTGCTGATCGAGGCCGGCCCGACCCTGGCCGGCGCCGCGATGGATCTCGATATCGTGGACGAAATGGTGCTCTACGTCGCCCCGCACCTGATGGGCGATGCCGCCCGGGGCCTGTTCCACCTGCCCGGCATCGCGCGTATGGAGCAGCGCATCGGGCTCATCATCGCCGCGACGCACCGCGTCGGCGCGGACCTCAAGCTCGTGCTGCGCCGGGCACCGACCACCGACCAAGCCGGCCAGCCCGTTCTCCCTGGCCCCTAGCGCGTTGACGGTACCGAATGCGTGCAGATGAGTAACCTTTCACAACACTGCCGGGCGGGAAGGGCCGAGGGCCGAGGGAGCCCTCCTCGGCCCTCGGCCCTCGGCCCTGGTTTCACGTGCGCCAACGAGCGGGTTGCGCAGACCGCGCTCCCTGGCGTTCTCGATCTGAGGCTTTGCCCCCGAGCCCCTAGCCCCTAGTCCCTAGCCCCTAGTCCCTAGCCTCTAGCCCCTGACCCAAGATGACCGACCAAGAGCGCCTTGAGATAGAAGCAGCCGCGTTCCGCGGCCTCGTCGCCCATCTGCGCGCGCGCACCGACGTGCAGAACATCGACCTCATGAACCTCGCTGGCTTCTGCCGCAACTGCCTGTCCAAGTGGTACCTGGCCGCCGCTCGCGAGCGCGGCGTGGCGCTGACAGGCGACGAGGCGCGCGAGGCCGTCTACGGCATGCCCTACGGCGAGTGGAAGGCCAAGCACCAGCGGGAGGCGAGCGCGGAGCAGCAGCGGCTGTATCGGGAGACGGCGCCGCAGCACGCGGTCATTCCCATTCCCGAGCCCGGGGCGAAGTCCGGTTAGGCGCTTCGTTCAGGCGTAAAGCTCTGCCATTGTCACATCGAGCCCGACGGAGGCGAGGCGCAGCACGCCGTCGGCACCGGCAATGACGGCGTGGTCCCAACCCGCGTCGGTGCGTCGCAGCACCTCCACGCGCGGCTCGTCCTGCGCGATCAGCAGGTACTCGTTCAGCGTCGGCAGCGACTGATAGGCGAGGCGCTTGTCCCCGCGATCATAGCGCTGCGTCCGCGGCGATAGCACGTCGGCCACGAGCACCGGATCCCTCTTGAAGTCCGGGTCACCGCCCTCGTCCGCGCAGCGCACGAACAGGTCGGGGTAGTAGAAGGCATCATCGACGCGGACCTTGAGGTTGCCGGCATAGACCCGGCAGCGACTGCCGCGCAGGTGTGCATGCCGCGCGGCGGTCAGGTTCACCGCGATCTCCTCGTGCCGATCGCTGTTGCCGGTCATCGCGTACAGATACCCGTCCACCAGCTCGTGGCGGGTCTCGCTGTCACGCTCCAGGTTCAGGTACTCCTCCGGCGACAGCCGTGGCAGGGATTCCGGCGGGACGACTTGGTGGGCTTGCATAGGCATCAGGATGCGGTCCGGGTTATAGCGCAGCTTAGGTCAGCGCCCGGGATGCTGCCAGCGATCGGGCTCGGCCGCGCGGCGCAAAGCGCCTGTGTCCGAACGCGGTGCTCGTCCCCGGGGCGGGCGCTATCGCCCCACCGGCCGGGCAGAAGCCCGACCTGTTGACTCTGGAATGCTCGATCAGTATATTAGCAAAAGCTTAAATATGATCGATGGTGAACCCAGATGACCTTCAACCTCATTGCCCTGACCTTGCCCGTTGCCCTGTCGCTTGGTCTGATCACCTCTGCCGCGTTGGCCGAGCCGCCTGCAGAGTCCCTGGCCGAGCGCCAGCAGCGCGTCGCGCTGGAGCTCCAAGCCGAGGATCTGCTCGTGAAGCTCCACCAGAAGCCGCTCACCGCGGAGCTGGAGCCCTGCATCAATGGCGGCGTGTCGCCGAGCGGGCGCTTCGCGAGCGCCGAGATCGAGTCCGTCGTCGAGCGGCTCGCCGCCGGTGACCTGACCGAGCACCTCGCCGACAGCGGCTATTTCCGCGCGTTCAACGAGGGCAAAATCGAGCTGATCGACTGAGCCTCGCGCGGCCTGGTGCCGC
Source organism: Thiohalocapsa sp. ML1 (assembly GCF_001469165.1). Classification (GTDB taxonomy): domain Bacteria; phylum Pseudomonadota; class Gammaproteobacteria; order Chromatiales; family Chromatiaceae; genus Thiohalocapsa. The sequence goes on from NZ_JABX01000011.1 coordinate 108,767, forward strand.
GCCACTCCCAAAGCCCGCCCGGCTGTACAGCAGCCGGGCGGGCTTTTTTGTGCGTTTCGGCGGCTCTGCCGCCGAGCAGGCGCGCCGGGCCGGAGCCCCGAGAGCCGCGGCGCGGGCATCACCACGTTGCGCGGCCCCGACACGATGGGTCTGCAAACCCGATGCGTTTCCTGGAATCGCCGGAACCCAAAGGCCGCGCGGATGCTCCATACTTGCTGAGGGTGTCTGATTTCTGTCGCAAGCGGGGCTTGCGTGGTGGGCCGTCCGGCACCCGACTGTGGCCTTTTTGCATGGCGCCCGTGGGCTTTCTGAATGGCGCCTGCGGCCTCTCTAAACGGAGTCCTGCCTATGTTGCCGTCTGCCGGGTTGTTTCACCGTCGTCTGTTCCCATCGCTGCTGGGTGCGGCGCTGCTCGCCGCGGGCGGTGCCCAGGCGCAGCCACCTGGGCGGGCCGCGGGCCTCGGGCTTGAGGCCGGTGCGATATTCGGCCCAGACGCCGGACTCGACGGCGGCGGCGACTTGGCCATGGACGCCTGGTCGGTGCGCCTGAGCGGGCGGCGCGGGCTCACGCGGGATCTGCGGCTCGGCCTTGCCGGCGGGGTCGGCGAGCAACGCTACCGATTCTCCGGGGAAGGCGATTTCAGTAGCCTGCGGCCCTGGGAGGACGTGCGCGAGGCGCGGCTCAGCGGCTCGGTGTTCTGGGCGCCAACGGATCGCTGGAACCTGTTCGCGCTGCCGACGTTGCGCTGGCAGGCCGAGACTGGCGCGTCCTTGAGCGACGGACAGGTCGGCGGGCTGCTCGCCGCGGCGAGCTACCGCTTCAACGACCGTTTGAGTCTCGGCCCCGGCTTCGGCGTGTTCTCCGGGCTGGAGGAAGACGCCGACCTCTTCCCGATTCTCGCCGTGGACTGGCGCATCACTGACCGGCTGAGCCTCACCACCGGCCGCGGCTTCGCCGCCACGCGCGGCCCCGGCCTGGCGCTGAGCTGGGCCGCGAACGACCGGTGGTCCTTGAGCCTCACCGGCCGCTACGAGAAAGAGCGCTTCCGCCTCGACGACCGCGGCGTCGCCCCCGGCGGCGTGGGGCAGACGACCGCGACGCCGATCTACGTCGCCGTGACCCGCAAGCTCGGCAATCTCGGCTCGCTGAGCGCGGTGGCCGGCATGCGCTTGAACGGCTCGCTGCGCCTGGAGGACAGCGGCGGCGATCTGTTGGAGCGCACCGACGTGGACGATGCGCCCTTCGCCGGGGCGACCTTCGACCTGCGCTTCTGATCGGCGCCGCGGCTACGCAGGGCCGTCCGGCTTCGCGCCGGCCTCGGCGCGCGGCTTCGGTACGCTCGCCAGCACCTCCAGCTCCGAGCGCACCAGCGCATAGTCCTTGCCGCGGGCGTCGGTGAGCATGTGGTCGGTCTCGTCCTCCGAGATGCCGAGCGCGTTCAGGGTCTCCGCCGCGAGCTTGAGGCTCGCCTCCACGGCCTCCGGGAAGGCGCGGGTGGCCCCGGCGCGATTCAGTGCGTCGCAGGCGACGAGGTCCCGTGCACGCGCGACGATGCTCACCTGCGGCGAGCGGGCGCGGATCAGCCGCGTGGCCTCGACGGCCGCCTGCGGATCATCGATGGTGAGCACCACGAGGTCCGCGCGCTCCACGCGGGCGGCCTCGAGTAGGTGCGGATCGCCGATGTCGCCGTAGTACACCGGATAGCCTTCCTCCCGCCACTTGGACACCAGTGCCGGGTTCGGGTCGAAGGCGATGTAGTCGATGCCGTGGCTGGACAGGATCGTGCCGATGGTGTGCCCGACGCGCCCGTAGCCCGCGATGACGACACGCGGCCCGTCTTGGTTGCCGGCGGCGGGAGCGGGCCCGTAGTGGAAGTGCTCGTCCACGTCGTCCGCCGCGTCGCCGGCCAGGCGATTGCCGAGCCGAGTCAAAAGCGGCGTCGCCAGCATGCTGAGCGAGATGACGGCGACCGCCAGCACGAAGGTCCGGTCGTCGATGATGCCGAGCGCCTTCGCGGCGCCGAACAGCACGAAGCCGAACTCCCCCGCCTGCCCGAGCTGAAACGCGACCCGCAGCGCCACCGCCCGGGCGGTGCCGAACCACAGGCACAGCCGGTAGATCAGGGCCACCTTGATGAGCAGGAGCGCGGCGAGATGCACGGCGAAGGTGACGGGCGCCTCCAGCAGCACGCCCAAGTCCACCGACATGCCCACCGCGACGAAGAACAGGCTCATCAAGAGCCCCTTGTGCGGCTCGACGCTCGCCTGGATCTGCACGCTGTAGCGCGAGCCGGACAGCAGCATGCCCATCAGGAAGGCGCCGAGCGCCATGGACATGCCGGCCTCTTCCATGGCCCAGGCGGCGAGGAGCACGGCGGCGAGGGTGGTCAGGAAGAACGCCTCGCGGTTGTATTGCCGGGCCAGCCAGTCCAGCACCCGCGGCACCAGCACGCGCCCCGCCAGCACCACCACCGCCAGCATGCCGGCCACCACCGCGGCCTGCCGCCACAGCGCCTCGCCCGCCGGCAGCGGGCCGGCTCCCGCGAACAGCGGCAGAAACGCAATCATCGGCACCACCGCGAGGTCCTGCATCAGCAGGATCGAGAACGCCATCTGCCCGTGCCGGGTCGCGACCTCCTGCTGCTCGTAGAGCGTCTGCATGACGAGCGCGGTGGAGCTCAGCGCCAGTGCAAGCCCCATTAGCAACGCCACCGGCCAGTTGTCCAGGCTCGGGCGGAAGTAGAGCGTCAGCACCGCTGCGGTGATGAGGATCTGCGCCGAGCCGAGCCCGAACAGCGTCCGGCGCATCTCCCACAGCCGCCGCGGGTGCATCTCCAGCCCGATGACGAAGAGCAAGAGCACGACGCCGAGCTCGGTGAAGTGCCGCAGGTCGTCGACGTGACTCGTGATCGACGGCCCCGGAAAATGCGGGCCGATGAGCACCCCGGCCACCAGGAGTCCCAGGATGGAGCCCAGGCCGAAGCGGCGAAACAGCGCCACCGCGGCGGCGGCGACCACCAGCAGCACGACGGCGGAATGGACGAAGGATGACGGGTCCAATAGCGGCAACCAGGAACTAGGGGCTAGGGGCTAGGAACCAGGGGCTAGGAACCAGGGGCTAGGGGCTAGGGGCTAGGGAGGCCTCGACTCAGACCGACGAGTCGTGCTCATCGCTATCGAAATCGAAATCGAACCGAGCGGCAACCGATCCCGATCCCGACGCACCTCGCCAGTCCTACGCCCCGTCCAAACTTGACTCATCTGCACGCATTTGGCGCAGCTTACCCAGCAGCTTACGATACCTGAGCCGAGGGCCGAGGGCCGAGGGCCGAGGGCCGAGGGCAGAGGGCAGAGGGAGCCCTCCTCGGCCCTCGCCCCTTGGACCAGGCGCTCGTGCCCGCGGTGGCGCGGTCGCCGTGCGCGCTGTTTTAGACCGCCGCTGGGGCGTGGGGCTATCTTCACGGGCCGCGCTCGTCCATCATCGACGCCACAGCGACTGCGGTCGTCGTCGACGCCGGGGTGGATGTCTGCAACCGGTACACTCGTCAACCAGGTCAGCGTGGCGGAACCCGACGTGGGCCATCGCTATCGCTATCGACGCTGGGCGACCTTGCTCAACACAAGTGCTCTGGCCTGATGCGGGTAGGCGCAGATTACGATCCCGATTTCGATCCCGACGAAGGCGCGGCTGAACGTAAGCGTCTGGGGATCAGTTGTTTCTTGAACGGTTCCTAACGAACAGGGCGGCCTGAGCTGGATGCTCGACCGCGCCCCGATGCTTGCGGAGTCTGCGACCCTTGGACTGGAAGATCTTCTTGACCGTCTTCGCGACGGTGTTCGTCGCCGAGCTCGGCGACAAGACGCAACTGGCGACGCTGCTTTTCGCCGCCGATAAGGAGGTCGGCAAGTGGCTGGTGTTCATCGGCGCGTCGCTCGCGCTGATCGCCACCAGTGCGATCGGCGTGCTGGCTGGCGGGCTCGTGGCGCAATACGTGAGCCCGCGCATGCTGCAGATCGTCGCTGGCATCGGCTTCATCGCCATCGGGATCTGGACGCTATGGAAGTAGTTGAGGCGTATCAATTTCCGGTATGGTGGCCGTCGCCGCAGGAGGAACCAGGGGCCAAGGGCCAAGGAGTGCTCCCTTGGCCCTTGGCCCTTTTGCCTGCAAGCGCCGTGTCGTCGTGACACTTGACTCATCTGCAAACACTCGGCGCCGTCAGGGGTCAGCGGACGCCCGGCCGGTGCCCGCCGGCGGTCTCGGCGATCCCTGAGAATCAAACCATTTGAACCCCGGTCGGCCCCCTCATGTGTGAGCTCTTCGCGATGTCGAGCCGGATGCCGGCGACGCTCGGCTTCTCGCTGGAGCGGCTCGCCCGCCGCGGCGGTGCGGAGGGCCCGCACCGCGACGGCTGGGGCATCGCGCTCTATGAAGGCCCGGATTGCCTGCTGCTGCGCGAGCCGCGGGCGGCGAGCGAGAGCCCGCTGCTGCGCTTCATGGAGCACCAGGGTTGGCGCACCCGCATGGCGCTGTCGCACATCCGCCTCGCCACCTTCGGCGACCGGTCGCTGAAGAACACCCAGCCGTTCCTGCGCGAGCTCGGCGGGCGCATGCACGTGTTTGCGCACAACGGCGACCTGCCGGCGCTGCTCGCGATGCCCGATGATCCGCTGCAGCCGTTCCGGCCGGCGGGCGATACGGACTCGGAGCGCGCCTTCTGCGGCCTGTTGTCGCGCCTCGCGCCCCTGTGGCGGGATGCGGGCGGTGCGGTGCCGGCGCTCGCGGAGCGGCTCGCTGTCATTGCCGCCCATGCCGCCGAGCTGCGGGCCGTGGGCCCCGCCAATTTCCTCTATGCGGACGCCGATGCGCTGTTCGTGCACGCCGACCGCCGCACCCAGCGCGACGGGCGCCTGCAGCCACCGGGGCTGTACCTCTTGCAGCGCTGCTGCTGGCGCGCGGCCCCGGAGCTGGCAGAGGCCGGCGTGGAGCTGCAGACGGTCCGCCAGGACGTGGCGCTCGTGGCAAGCACGCCGCTGACGGATGAGCTCTGGCAGCCCTTGGGCGAAGGCGATCTGATCGCCCTTGCCGGCGGCGTCTGCTTCGACGCGAAGGGCCGGCTGGCGGCACCGGAGCAGGTCTCCGGGGTGGCGCCCACGCCGCTGCCGGCGGCAGCCTTCGGCCCCTTGTGCTAGCCCCCGGGTGTCGAGTCCGCGACGGCCGCCGTCGCGATCAGGTCGGCAACGGCGGCGAGCAAGCGCTTGGGGTCCACCGGCTTGGTCAGCACCGCGGCGCCGCCCGCGGCCCGGCAGAGGGTCGTGACCTTGTCGTCGGCGCTGCCGGTGACGAAGAGCACGGGCGTGTGCTCCAGGCCCGGCTGCGACTTGATGCGCCGGCACACATCGGGGCCGTCCAGGTCCGGCATCATCACGTCCAGCAGCACCGCCTTCGGCTGATCCCGCACCGCGATCTCGACGGCCCGCAGGCCGCTGCGGGTGGCCTTGACGTGGTAGTGCGGCCGGAGGATGTTGTTCAGCACGTGTAGGTTGGTGATGCTGTCATCGGCGATCAGGACCACCGGTTGCTCTTCCGTCATTGCTCGTCTCCTGGACTGCCGGGGTCGAGTCGTGGAGCCCGCGTTCTGCGCGCATGCGCGCCTTGAGCGCCACGAGGGCCGCCTGAGCCGCAGTGTAGTCGAACTCATCGACCGATTGTGCCAGCCGCTGCGCCAGCCCGTGTAGGTGCCGGTTGTGCCCCAAGACCGCGGCGAGCTGTGCGGCCGTCTCCACCGCGTCGGCGTCGTCCGCGTCGAGCAGCGCGTGCAGCCGCTCCACCAAGGCCTCGGCGCCGACCGTTGGGGTTGCGTCGCCGCCCGTGCCCAGGCGGCCGAGTGGCGCTGCCAATTCCGCCAGCGCCGCTGCCGCGGCGGTGAGCTCGAACATCTGCACCCGGCGACTCAGCGCCGCCGTGCGGCGGCCGAGGTCGCTGTCGTCCCCGACCGCGGCGGCGAGCGCAGCGGCGACGGACAGGGCCTCGGCATCGCCGTTGCGCAGCAATTCGCCCAACTGCGCGGCTAGGTTGCGGCAGCGGTCGGCCTGTTCCGGCGTCAGCCGCGGCAGGTCGCGACAAGGGGCAGGCGGCTCGATGGTCGCTGGCGCGAGCCGGCGCAACGACTCGGCGAGACGCTCGACCCCTTGCTCGATGACGCGGGCATGGGCGTCGAGCGCCTCGCCCTCCGCGCCGGACCGGATGGCGTCTTCCAACCGCGCGGCGTCCGCGGCGAGCTCGGCGAGCCGCAGGTTGCCGGCCACCCCCTTCAGCGTGTGCACGAGCCGCCGAGCGGCGTCTTGGCGCGGTGCCGCGCAGGCGGCCGCGAGCTTGCTGCCAAAGTCCCGGTACTCTTCGCACAAGCGCCCGAGCATCGAACGGCGCAGCGGCGTCGGCGCGGCGGCTCGTCCGGCCTCCGTCGCCGCTGCCGACGCGGCGGCCGACGGCATCGGCAGGGCCGGTTTGCGCGCCCACTGGGCGAGCGTTGCGAACAGCTCATGCACGTCCACAGGTTTGGTCAGGTGATCGTCCATGCCCGCGGCGAGCGCCCGGCTGCGATCCGCCGGTCGCGCGTCGGCGCTCATCGCGATGATCGGGAGCCGGGCACGGCCGGGCTCGGCGCGGATCAGGCGCGTCGCCGCATAGCCGTCCAGCTCGGGCATCTCGATATCCATCAGCACCGCGGCATACTCGCCCGTGAGCGCCTTGTCGACGGCTTCCCGGCCATTGGTCGCGATGTCCACCTGGAGTCCGGCCGCGGTCAGGATCTCCACCGCGAGCTCGCGGTTGATGGCATGGTCCTCGGCGAGCAGCACACGCGCGTTCCGGAGCTGCTCCAGGTCCCGAGGGTCGCCGAGCCGTCGCCGCTGCGGCACCGGCAAGGCGGACCCGTCGGCGGGCTCCAGCATGGCCACCTCGTAGATGGCGGCGGCGCTCACCGGCTTGGCGAGGCAGGCGAGGACGTCGACGTCGCGGACGGCGGCGGCGAGGTCCTGCTCGCCGTAGGCGGTGACGAAGACCAGGCGCGGTTTCGGCAGCAACTGCTGCTCCGCGGCGATGGCCCGCGCGACGTCCGGCCCGTCGCGGCCCGGCATGCGCCAGTCGAGGAAGACGAGGTCGTAGGGGTCGGCTTTGGTACAGGCCTCGCGCAATGCCTCAAGGGCGGTGTCGCCGTCCACGGCAGTGCCGACGCGAAGCCCAAAGGACTCCACCATCATCGCCAGGATGCCGCGCGCCGTGGCGTTGTCGTCCACGACGAGCACGCGCCGGTCCCGTGGCAGCGCGCGGCGCTCAGGCCCGGCCTGCTGCTGGCGGCCGAAGCGCGCGGTGCAATGGAAGGTGCTGCCGACGCCGGGCTCGCTCTCCACCCAGATGCGCCCGCCCATCATATCGGTGAGCCGTTTGCAGATGGCGAGCCCGAGGCCGGTGCCGCCGAAGCGGCGGGACTTGGAGCTGTCCGCCTGATAGAAGGCATCGAACAACTGTGCCTGCTCTGCCGCTGATAGCCCGATGCCGGTGTCGCTGACGGAGAAGCGCAGCATTAATTGATCGGTGCCGTGCTCGGCGGTACGCACGCGCAGGATCACCTCCCCCTGCTCCGTAAACTTGACCGCGTTGTTGCCGAGGTTGATTAGGATCTGGGAAAGCCGGAGCGCGTCCCCCACCAGCGCCATCGGCAGGTCCGCCGGCGCGTCCAGCAGCAGCTCCAGGCCCTTGCGCTGGGCCTGCGGCGCGATGCTGCCGACCACGGCCTGGAGCACGTCCTCCAGCCGAAAGGGCGCGCTGTCGAGCTCCAGCTCCCCGGACTCCAGGCGCGCGTAGTTCAGGATGTCGTTGATGCTGCCGAGCAGCTCGTGGGCGGCCGCGTGCGCGCGGTCGACGTAGTCGCGCTCGCGCTTGGGCAGCTCGCCCGCGAGCGCGAGATGGGTCATGCCGAGGATGGCGTTGATGGGCGTGCGGATCTCATGGCCCATGTTGGCAAGAAACGCCGTCTTCGCTCGACTCGCCGCCTGCGCGCGGTCGCGGGCGCGCCGCAGCGCCGCCTCACTCTGCTTGCGGTCGGTGACGTCGTGGGCGATGCCGCACAGCCCGTAGGGCCGGCCCTGCGCGTCCAGCAGCGGGAACTTGTAGGTGTCGAGCACGATTTCGTGGCCGTGCACGATGCGGGCATCCTCGTAGTGGCGCGGCTCGTTCTGGTCGAGCACGACCTCATCCTCGCGCGCCATCTCGGCGGCCACCTCGGGCGCAAACAGCGCATCGTCGCCGAAGCCCAGGACATCGGCCTCGGACAGGCGCGCGAGCTCGCACCAGCGGTCGTTCACCAGCTTGTAGCGACCCTGGCGGTCCTTGACGTGGATCAGCATGGGCGAGTTGTCGAGGATCGCCTTGAGCTCCTCGCGCGAGCGCCGCAGCGCCTCGGTGCGCTCACGGACCTGCTGCTCCAGGTGCAGCCCGTGCTGTTCCATCTCGGCGCGGGCGTGGGCCAGATCCTCGGCGAGGCTCAGCGCCGCGGCCCGGCCCGCGTGCAGTTGCTCTGCGCGCGCCTGGCTCGCCGCCCGCGCGGCGCTCGCGCGATGGTGCTCCAGCGCCTGCGCGGCGAGCCCCTCGACGAGCCCACCGAGGAACCGCAGCAGCGTGCCGAGGCGCTCGTGGGTCAAGCAGGTGCCGAGGGCCGCGGCCCGCCCGGCGGGGTCCGCTGCGGCGAGCCGGAAACCGGCGATGCAGAGACTGGCGACGTGCTGTTGATGCACGCGCAGCGCCATGGCGGCGGTGGAGCGGCCGTCGTTGCAGGGCAGCAGCGCATAGTCGCCGGTGGCGCCGCCGGCGCAGAGCCGCTCCAGCACCGCGGGCACGCAATCGCGCGCGTCGGGGTCGCGGCGCTTGGCGGCGGCGCGCGCGAGCTCGCGGCCGTGCGCGTCCAGCACCAGCGCCGTGAGGCCGGTGCCGGCGCAAAAGTCCCGCAGCAGGGGCTCCAGTGCGGCGGCGCGCAGGAGCTCGCCCGGCGCCGGGTCCGTCGTGCCGGCAGCGTCGTGGTCGGCGGCGAGGGCCGACGGCGGCTCCGGCGCTGCGTCCGCCGCAGGGTGGGGCGGCGGCATGCCCGCCGCTGCGGCGAGGCGGTTCGCCTCCTGCTTGAGCTCCACGATGCGCTGCTCGCGGTCCACCGCGAGCCGCTCCAGCCGCTCCGCCTCTTCGATGCGCCGTTGCAGCAGCGCGCGCTCGCGGATGGCCTGCTCGGCCCGTTCGCGCTCGCGCAGGTCGCGCATGACGGCGATGGCGTAGGCGCGGCCATGGCGCTCGAAGCGGCCGAGCCGGATCTCCACCGGGATCGACTCGCCGGTCTTGGTCAGCGCGTGCAGGTAGCGCCCGGCGGCGGCCATGTTGCGCGGGTGCTGGGCCGTCATGAAGCCACGGCGCTGATGCTGGTGGGGGGCGTGCAGCACCGCCGGCAGCAGCACCTCCACGGGCTGGCGCAGCAGCTCGCGGCGGGCGTAGCCGAGCAGGGTGCACGCCTCCTGGTTGATCAGGACGATGCGCCCGGCCATGTTGACGAGCAGGATCGCGTCCGGAGCGGCGTCGAAGATCGCGCGCAACTGCGCGTCTTGCGTGCGTTGGGGCGGGGTCAGCGGCATGGCCACGGGGCGGCGCGGCGGCCGGCTCCTACGGGGGCGGCGCGGGTGGTTGAGATCAGGCGCCGCATGTGGGGGCCTGTCTGGGCTTGAGGTGGATTGTCATCGTGGGCGGCTACCCGATCGGGCTTGCCCAGGGAGGCTCGCAGCCCGCGAGCGGCGCGCTGTCGAGCCTTCCGTGGCTATGCACCGTGCGGTGTGCCGGATCAGTGCAGGCCTTCTTCCTCGACATAAACGAGCTCGGGGTAAAAGGTCTTGTCCGGCTCCTGCGCGGCGAGCGCCTCGGCCTTCGCGAGCGCCTCGCCATAGGTCATCTCGCCATCGAAATGACCCTTCTCGAACTTGGCCTTGCTGCGCCAGCCGACCCGGTAGCCCGGATCTGCGGCGCGCTTGGACAGGGAATCACCTTTACTTTTCAACAACGTCGCCATTGGCGTCTTGCTCCAAGTCGATACTTCGTGTCGTCTTCGTGGTGCCGGACGCGGGCGTCCGGCACTGTCTTGGGGGTGCGGCACAGGATCGCTGCGCGCGCGCCCCGAAAGTCTCCCGGGCGGGCAGCCGGCAAAAAGACGCCGCCCGCGCATGCACTCATACGCAGCCCGTCGGCTTCGGCAGGCCGCCCCATTTGCAGATGAGCTTCATCGGGCCCTTCTTGAAGATGCCGTAGAGGTCCTTGGTGCTGACGCCCTGTTTCTTGGCGAAGATCCGAATCGGCGGTACGACACCGTCATTGTCGTACATGCTGCGGGCCTCGCGGATGAAATCCATGACCTGCGAGGTCATCTCGAACTCGTCCTCGCGCGCGAGCTCCGCGGCCAATTCTTCGCTCCAGTCGTCGCGGTTGACGAGGAAGCCCTCGCCGTCTACGGGTACGCTCACTGCCATGTCGTGTCCTCTCTTGTCAGGTTGTCTGCCCGGGATTTTCCCGGTTATGAATTGCCTGACCGTGAATATGGTTGCTGCGCGCGGATTCCACCCTTTGGTCGGTGTGGGATCAGGCGGGCTCGGCGCCGAAAGGTCGCCGCCCTGCGCCCTCAATGCAGTGTCGCAGCGACGCCGCGTCGGCAATCGGCGCGTCTGCATCGATCCGCCGCAGCCGCTCGCCGCAGCGCAGCGTGATGCCGAGGCGGTCGATGCCGGCAGGTACGACGGCCGCGCAATCCGCTCCAGCCAAAGCGGCAAGCCGGTCTGCATGGGCGTCCTCCAGCAGGCGGGTGAGCGCCTGCTCGGTGGCCGCAGCATGCGCGATGCCGGCGCGCAGCCGGTCCGTGCCAAGCCAGCGTGCCTGCGCAAAGCCGCCATTGTAGTGGCAGCGCAGCGGCTCGAAGCGATGTAGCTGAAAATTGAGCTGCTCGGCATAGACGCGCCCGCTCGGGTAGTGCCGACACCAGCGCGCGAGCGCCTCGGCGTCGGCGCTCGGCAGACAGCGGCCGACGCAGGTGAGCCGTCGCCCCTGCTGAATGTCGCCGTCCACGGCATCGAAGAGCGTCAGCGCCGCGCGCGGGTCGACCGCGAGGTTTCGGCTGTGCTGCGCCAGATGGCTCAGCAGCAGCAGCGGCTCACCAGCGTTGGACAGGCACAGCGGCACGACGGAGCCGAACGGATAGCCCGGCTCCGCCGCGGACTGCGTCGACAGCACGCCGTGGAAGCTGCCGCACCAGAGCGCACGCGCACCGGCGATGGCGTCCGGCGGGGCGGCGGCGGGTTCTTCTGCGGCGGCCATGCGGGCAGGCCCAGGCGCGCTCAGCCGCGGGCGGCGCGGATGGCGTCGCGCACGCCGTCCCAGAAGCGGATGCGCGCACAGATGGCCTCTTCGGCGGCGGTGGCGGCCTCCTCCAGGCGCTTGGGGTCGTCGCCGCACAGCGCGTCGAGCAGGCGCATGGACAGCGGACCATGGAAGTCCTCATCCAGGTGCACGTGGCGGTTCAGGTAGTGGTGAAAGGTCGGCGCCTGCGCCGGGTCGACGCCGGCCGCGGCGAGTAGGCGGCGGAACATGTCCGGGATGATGCGCTCGCGGCCCACCGCCAGCGCCGCGGCGGCGGCGTGGGGCTTGTCCTCGCGAATGAAGCAGAAGGTCGTCTCGCTGAAGTAGCGCGCGGGCAGCGGCGTGCTGTCGGCGTAGAGGGCCGCGTCGAGGCCGTCCTGCCGGACTCGGTCGAGAAAGCGTCGCGGCGCCTGCGCGTCGGCGCCGATCTCGGCCATGGCCTTGAGGTACAGCGCGAAATGGCTGCCGTATTCGACGCCGGCGGCGGTCTCGATGCTGTCCGACTCCTCTTCGAGCACCAACTGGTTGATGAAGTAGACCACGGCCGGGTCCGCCTGCGGCATCCAGGGCGTCGTGGTGGGCGCGACGGCCCGCTGCAGGTGCTTGATCAGCGACATGAAATCCCACACCGCGTAGACGTGGTGGGACATGAATACCCGCAGGTCCGCGAGGTCCGCGACCTCAGCGTAGACCGGATGCGCGTAAAGCTCGCGTTGCAGGTCTTCGATGGGGGTGAGGTCGGGGGTGGCCATACTGCTGTCCTCTCGTGATGCTGATGCGCGGGCCGTCGTCGGGGCCGGGCGGATGATGGTCAAGTCTCGTCATGGGCGTCGCCCATGGTGCGTCCCGACCGCGGGTCAATTCAAGCGAAAGACGATGGGCACGCGCACCGTCCACTGGCTGCGTGCGAGCACCGCGGGGATCGGCTCGAAGCGGCCGAGGCGGCGCACCCTGTGCTCGGCCGCGGCGTCGAGGGCGGCGACGCCGGTGCTTTGGCTCAGCCGGATGCCGCTGAACACACCGTTGGCGGCGATGGTGAACTGCACCCGCGCGGTGCCCTCCAGCCGGCGCTGCCGGGCGGCGGGTGGGTAGCTGCGCTGACGCTCCAACGCGCTGCGCAGCGCCGCGAGATAGCTGCGCTCGGCGCCATCGCGCGCGGCGGGGCCCGCCGCCTGCTGCCGCGCCGGTGCGACCGCGGGGGAGGCGTTGCTGCTGCGCCCCGGCTTGCGGTCGGGCATCGCCTTGGCGCCGGGCGCGTCGGCGCGCCGGCTTGCGGCGATGTCGGCGTCCAGCGCCGCGAGCCCGGAACGGTCTTTGCCTGCGCGCGGAGCAGGTTGGCGCTCGGCTTGGGGCGGCGGCTGCGGCGCCGGCGCGTCGGCGCGCGCCGGCTGGGTGCTGCCCGCGCGCTGCCGGCTCGCGGCGATCTCGGCGTCCAATGCCGCGAGGCCCGACCTGTCCTCATCGCGGCCGGGGGCGGCGGGCTCGGGTTTCGGGCGGGCGCTCTGCTCGGCCCGGCGGCGCATGGCGGCGATCTCGGCATCCAGGGCTGCGATGCCGGCTAGCTGGTCGGTGCGCGCCGGTGCTTCCGCTGCCGGCTCAATGGCGGCGCGCGGGGCCTCGGTTGGATGCTGCGTCGCGACCCGGCGCGGGGCACGGGGCACGGGCATTGGCGCTTGCTCCGCATCGGCTACGCGGCTCGGTTTTGGGCTCGGCTCCGGCGTCGGCTCGGGCGCGGGCGCGGGCAACCTGGCTGCGGGTTGCGGCGCGGTGGCGGCCTGCGGCGGCGGCTCTGCGGAGTGGTCCGTCGCGGTTGTGGTACCGGGGCTGTCGATGGGCTGCCGTGCTGCCGTGTTAGCGGGCGTCGGGGGCGCATCCGCGGGGACGTCCTGCGTTATCTGCCCCGGTTGCGCCCCCGGTGCCGGAGCGAGCTCGACCGGGGCGAGCTCGACCGGGGCGAGCTCGACTGGGGCTAGCTCGAATAGCGTGAAGCGCTGCGGCTCCGCAAGCCGGGCGGCAGGCGTCGGGGCGGCGCGCTGCACCGCGAGCATCATCAGGCCATGCAGGAGCACCGACGCCGCCAAGGCCAGCGCGAGCGCAGTGTCGCCGGCTCGGCGCGCAGGCCGGGCGCCGTCGGCGGCGGGGCTCTGCTTGGGGGCGTGCACGGAGTGGATCGGGCTGGGCTTGCGGTGGGTGCGGCGAGTGGGCGCTCGGCGCGCGGCACGAGGACCGCGTCCGGGCCGCGCGTCGGGTCGGATCGATTGGGGCGGCCAGTCTACAGCGGGCGCGGTCGGCTTGCGCGGCCCGCGGAGGAAGGGCGGAGGGGCAAGGGCCGAGGGGCAAGGGCCAAGGAAGGCCTGCTCGGCACTTAGCCCTTAGCCCTTAGCCCTTAGCCTTTAGCCCTTAGCCTTTAGCCCTCGGCCCTTCGGTTCGCTGCCGAAGCCTCTGGCACCGTGTTGGGCACGTCGGCCGGGGAAGGTGGCGAAGCAGCGCTCGGCATTTCCGAAGCGCGAAGAACCCGCGGCCAGCAGTGCCAGGACGCTGAACCCATTGAGCGCCAGCCCGACCAGCAGGAGCGGTGTGCGCAGCAGATAATCCCCGGCGAGCCAGTGCATGACGGAGGCGTGATATTCCAGCGTCGCCCAGATCGACGCGAACAAGAGCGCGACGGCGAGCAGCGAAAAGAGATCGGCGATGATCTCGTTGGCGCGCGTGAAGCGCTGCATGTCTCGACAGATACCCATGGGCTGTCTCCGGTTATTGGGGTGCCCGCTGATGTGAAGCTAGACAGGTGCAGCTAGACAGGTGCAGCTAGACAGCCGAACGCCGGCCGTCGGCGGGCGCTCCGATGGGCTTGGCGTGGCTGGAGTCGGTGGATCTCCATGAAAACCCCAGCCTCGATGGAGGGTATGCCGAATTCCGTTTCGGGTAAAGCGGTATTCTGCAGGCGCGGCCGCCGGCGGCTGATGGGACGCCGGCGTTCGGCTCGCGCGCGCGCGTTGCGGGGCGCACGAAGACCGCGTGTATAGTACGGCGCCGTAGGTCGCCATCGGGTTTGGCCGGGCGGCCTGTGGCGCCGACGCCCGCCTGGTCTCGCGGTGCCTTATCGCGGGTCCGTGCGGGTATCGGTGATTCAAAAGCAGGTCGCCGGTCTCGGCCGGCGGCCGCGATCTTCGTCAGCAGTTCGGGGGAGCAGGGTGTGGAGCAGATCTCTGAGGTAATAGGGTTAGTCAACGGCGCCGTCTGGGGACCGCCGATGCTGGTGCTGATTCTCGGCACCGGGCTTTTTCTCACCATCGGGCTCGGGGTCATGCCGCTGCGCAGAATCGGCTATGGCTTCCGTATGCTTTGGTCCGGGCGGCGCGGGCAGGGGGAGGGTGATATCACCCCCTTCAATGCGCTGATGACGTCGCTGTCGGCCACCATCGGCACCGGCAACATCGCCGGTGTCGCGACGGCCATCGCCATCGGCGGGCCCGGTGCGCTGTTCTGGATGTGGATGACGGCGCTCGTCGGCATGGCCACCAAGTACGCGGAGGCCGTGCTCGCGATGCGCTATCGCGAGGTCGACGAGAAGGGCAATCACGTCGGCGGGCCGATGTATTACATCAAGAACGGGCTCGGTAAGAACTGGGTCTGGCTCGCGACGCTGTTCGCGATCTTCGGCGCGCTCGCGGGATTCGGCATCGGCAACTCGGTGCAGGCCAACTCGGTGGCCGATGCGCTGTCGAGCCGGTTCGGCGTGCCGGAGTTCTGGACCGGCATCGTCATGGCCGTGCTGGTGGCGCTGGTGCTGATCGGCGGGATTCGATGGATCGCGCAAGTGTCGGGCAAGCTGGTGCCCTTCATGGCCGTCGCCTATGTGCTCGGCGGCCTCGTGATCCTGGTGCTGAACTACGCCGAGGTACCGGGGGCCTTCGCGTTGATCATCGGCGAGGCGTTCACGCCGTCGGCGGGCGTCGGCGGCTTTGCCGGTGCCGGCATCATGCTCGCGATTCAGATGGGCGTCGCCCGCGGCGTCTTCTCGAACGAGGCGGGCTTGGGCAGCGCGCCGATCGCGCACGCCGCCGCGGAGAGCGACAGCCCGGTGCAACAGGGCACCGTCGCGATGCTGGGCACCTTCATCGACACCATCATCGTCTGCACCATCACGGGGCTCGTCATCGTGGTGTCGGGCCAGTGGCAGGCGGTCAGCCCGGACTTCAGCGCCTGCGAGGCCCGCGGCGGCGTCATCGAGGAGCGTGTCGGCTCGGCCTGGGGCATCGAGCGGCCGAGCACGGTCTGCATCGACCCCGGCCAGGACGGCGCGACCCACGCCAAGCTTGTCTCCGGTGCGACGCTGTCGACGCAGGCCTTCGGCCATGAGCTGCCCGGCAGCGGCAAGTACATCGTGGCCCTCGGGCTCGTGCTGTTCGCGTTCACGACCATCCTCGGTTGGGCCGTTTATGGCGAGCGCTGCGTCGAGTACCTGTTCGGTGTGCACGCGATACTGCCGTTCCGGGTGCTGTGGGTCGCGGCGGTGCCCATCGGCGCGGTGGCGCATCTGGACTTCGCCTGGCTCGTCGCCGACACGCTGAACGCGATGATGGCCATCCCGAATCTTATTGCGCTCTTGTTGCTGAGCCCGGTGGTGTTCAAGCTGACGAAGGACTTTTTCGCCGCGGAGAAGGCGAGGCGCGAAGTCGGGCGCTGAGTGAAGCCCCGCGCCCGCCGGGCAGGCAGCTCGGCGGGCTCAATGCCGTGGTTTAACTTTCAGTTTTTTGGTTTTTAGGCGATTGCCGGAAAAAACGTACCGAATGGCGCAGGATTTTCGTCCGCCTTCAAGGAGCGGCAGCGGGTGCATAGTCGAACGATGCACCCGCTGCCGCGACGCAGAAGGCGGGCGAAAAGACAAGCCAGGCGGTATTTTTTTGAAAGAAATCGCCTTAGTGGCTTACCACGAAAGTCGCGCGCAGCGCGCGCCTTAGTCCCCCACTCCTCCTGGGAGAGGGCCGGGGTGAGGGAAGCGGCCATGGCGAGCAGCGCGTCTCATCCTCCGGGGTGGCGCTGGTCGCCATGGCCGTTAGCCTGCGGCTTACGAAAAGACGATATCAGGCCGACACCTTGGACCCACCCATGCATTGCGGCGATTGCGGTGCCGGGCCGCCGCCCTGCTCGAACCACTCCTCCGGCGTCCAGGCATGGATCGACAGCGCGTGCAGGCCGGCGTCGAGCTCGCCGCGCAGCAGCGCGTTGACGCGCCGATGGCGTCCGATCGGCTTGTCCTCGGTAAAGGCGTCGCTGACCACCAGCACCTTGAAGTGCGATTCCGCGCCCTCGGGGACGCTGTGCATGTAGCTCTCGTCCGTCACCTCTAGGTGCAGCGGCGCCAGGGCGACGGACAAGGTCTCTTCGATGCGGGCTTTTCTGGTCATGACGGGGCTCGTTGGCGCTAGCAGGCGGTTCAAATGCGGACAGGTGTGTGTTTGCGGTGTCGGCGTCAAGGGCGGCGTGCGCAGTGCGTTGAAAATGCGCAGTGCGTTGAACGTGCGTACTGCGAAGTGCGTTGACCCACCGCGCAGTGCACACCCCGCACCCGCACTGCGCACTGCGCACTGCGCACTGCGCACTGCGCACTACCCACTTCCCACTTCCCACTTCCCACTTCCCAGCTCGCTTCCCGCCCCCACCTTTCCGCGATAACAAGTCGCCCGCTCCGAGCCCGCTATGCCCCCGATGACCCTGTTCCCCTGCGTTTGCTGTGGCCATCTGGTGCATGACCAAGTGCCGGGCTCGCATCAGGTCTGCCCCATTTGCGGCTGGGAGGATGATCTCTCGCAGTTGCGCTTTCCGGAGATGCCTGGCAGCGCCAACACCGTGAGCCTCACCGAGGCCCAGCGCAACTTCGAGGCCTACGGGGCGTCCGAGCGTCGCAATCGCGGCCGGACTAGGTCGCCGGTGGACGGCGAGCCGCGGGAGCCCGCGTGGCGCCCCGTGGACGCGGCCCGGGACAACATTGAGCACCCCCAGCGTGGCATCGGCTACGCCGATTCCTACCCCTGGCCCGACACCACGGTGCTTTACTACTGGCGGAGCAGCTTCTGGCGCCGCTTCGCAAGTTGAAGTCAGGGCCCCATGCCTGATGCCCGCCTGACTCACCTGCCGAACCGATCGTGGGTTCGCGTTCCCCTTGATCCACGCCGCCGGCATCCGGTGATCCCCTGCTCGTGCCGCCGAACTTTGCTGCGGTTGCGAAATATCAATACCGAAGATTTACCTGATTGGCTTCTCAAATACTCCAACGGGCCTTAGTGTTCAGCACCAAGACCGAGCCCCTCGGTCAAGAAACGGCCGCTGCCACGCGTTCGCGCGGGCAGCAGGGCTCACGGCGTCGCGGAGGGCGAGCCGATGCTCGGCTCTCCTGGCCAGCATCGGCAAACCCGGCGGGAAGGCCCGCGGACTTCGGTGTCGCCGTACCCCATGGCAAAACCGCTATCACTGAGGATTCCGTCATGCAAAACACTCCGTCCCGACAAGAGCAGATCCGGGCCATTGAGCAGGACTGGGCCGAGAGCCCCCGCTGGACCGACGTCAAGCGCGGCTACAGCGCCGCCGACGTGGTGCGCCTGCGCGGCTCCGTGCAGCCCGAGCACACCTATGCGAAGTACGGTGCCGAGAAGCTCTGGAAACTGGTGCACGGTAGCGCCAAAAAGGGTTACGTCAACTGCATGGGCGCCATCACTGGCGGCCAGGCCATGCAGCAAGCAAAAGCCGGCGTCGAGGCGATTTACCTCTCCGGCTGGCAGGTGGCGGCCGACGGCAACACCTCCGAGACCATGTACCCAGACCAGTCGCTGTACGCCTACGACTCGGTGCCGACCATGGTTCGGCGCATCAACAACGCCTTCAAGCGTGCCGACGAGATCCAGTGGTCGAAGGAGATCGGCCCCGGCGACGACGGCTACATCGACTACTTCCTACCCATCGTCGCGGATGCGGAGGCCGGCTTCGGTGGCGTGCTGAACGCCTTCGAGCTGATGAAGAACATGATCAATGCCGGTGCCGCCGGCGTGCACTTCGAGGACCAGCTCGCTGCCGTGAAGAAGTGCGGCCACATGGGCGGCAAGGTGCTGGTGCCGAGCACCGAGGCGGTGCAGAAGCTCGTCGCCGCGCGCCTCGCGGCCGATGTGATGGGCGTGCCGACGCTGCTGCTCGCACGCACCGACGCCGAGGCCGCGAACCTGCTGACCTCCGACGTGGACCCCAACGACCAGCCGTTCCTGACCGGCGAGCGCACCGGCGAGGGCTTCTACCGGGTCAAGAACGGCTTGGAGCAGGCCATCAGCCGCGGCCTGGCCTACGCGCCTTATGCGGACTTGGTGTGGTGCGAGACGGCGACGCCGGATTTGGGCTTCGCGCGGGAGTTCGCGCAGGCGGTGCTGGCGCAGAACCCGAACAAGCTCTTGGCCTACAACTGCTCCCCGTCGTTCAACTGGAAGAAGAACCTGGACGACGTCACCATCGCGCGTTTCCAGGACGAGCTGTCGGACATGGGCTACAAGTACCAGTTCATCACGCTCGCCGGCATCCACAATATGTGGTTCAACATGTTCGACCTCGCCTACGACTACGCCCGCGGCGAGGGCATGCGCCACTACGTCGAGAAGGTGCAGCAGCCGGAGTTCGACGCCCGTGACAAGGGCTACACCTTCGTCAGCCATCAGCAGGAGGTGGGCGCCGGCTACTTCGATGACGTGACCACCACCATCCAGGGCGGCGCGTCGTCGGTCACGGCGCTGAGCGGCTCCACGGAGGAAGCGCAGTTCTGAGGATGCGTGCGGGGCGGACGCGCCGCCTCGCGCGCGGGCCGGTGCCGGCGCGCCATGGCGCCTTGGCGCGGTGGCAATCTGTCGTTGTGGATTGCCGACATGGACCGAAGCTGCCACAGTCCAAGGCCTCGCTGCGCCAAAACGGGGCGCTGCGCCGGTGGGCTGTTCGGCATCGGCACGGCGCCGGCCGCAACGCCGCCAATCCGCTTGTGCGGCGCAGTCCGAGTCGCAAATTGCGATGCAGGCCCGTTTTTCAGTTCGGATATATGCGTTTTCGGTGTCGTCGCGGTCGCGCATGAGGCCGCTCGCCGCCGCCGACGCGGAGCTTTGGGGCAGTTATGGTCCATTTCTTGCATCGCACAACGGGTCCTGCGGTGTCGTGCGGCCCCCGTCCGCGCCTGATCCGCGCTGCCGAAATGAACAAGATGATGCTGCCTCCTACTTCCGCCGACATGTACGACCGCTTCGGCGATGATCTGCGCGTCTGCGCACCGCTGTTTCGCGACTTCGGCGGTCGCACCGCGTTTGCCGGCGCCGCCGTGACCGTTAAGTGCTTCGAGGACAACTCGCGCATCAAAGAGGCTCTGGACGAGCCCGGCCACGGCCGCGTTCTGGTCGCCGACTGCGGCAGCTCGCTGCGCTGCGCGATGCTCGGGGACATGATTGCCGAGCGTGCGGTCGAGCAGGGCTGGGCCGGCGTCATCATCGACGGTTGCGTGCGCGACGTGCTGCGGCTTGCCGAGCTCGACCTGGGTATCAAGGCCATCGCGCCAACCCCGCGCAAGAGTACCCGCCGCGGCGAGGGCCAGCGCGACATCCCGGTGCAGATCGGCGGCGTGCCGATCCATCCGGGGGATGCCGTGCTGTGCGATCGCGACGGCATCCTGATTGCGTCGCCGACGCTGCTGCCGGCGCTGCTCGGGCAGGCCCCGACCAGCGATTTGGCCGGGCGCTGAGTCCGCGCGAAACCCCACCGAGATCACAGCCGAGGAGCTTTATGAGCACGCTCCGTGATGACCGCCATCCGCTGCGTTTGTGCATGCCGAACGGCAGTCCCTTGTCGTCGAGCCTAGCGCGTTGGCGGCGCGCCCTTCGCCCCGCGAGCTTAGGTCCTGCGCAGGCGTCGGGCGCGGACCGGTCCGGTGGCGATGAGCTGCCGGCAAGCGACTCGCCCAACCGGCCCTCCGCGGCAAGACGCAGTTAAATGGCCTGGCTCGAGGCCAAGCAGATCGCCGAGGCCATCCTCGACGGCTTCGATCGCCATTACCGGTTGTTCCGCGCCGTCACCGCGGACGCGCGGCTGCACTTCGAGCAGGCCGACTGGTCCGCCCTGCAACGTTGCGCGCGCGAGCGCATCGGCTTCTACGACTGTCGCGTCGGCGAGACCGTCGCCGTGCTGCGCCGAGAGTTTCGCCTGCGCAGCGCCGACGACAACCTGTGGCGGCGGGTCAAGGTGGAGTATTCGCGGCTGCTGCCGCAGCACCGCCAGCCGGAGCTGGCCGAGACCTTCTACAACTCCGTGTTCTGCCGGCTGTTCGACCGGCATTACTATAACAACGCCTACATCTTCGTCTGGCCGATGCTCTCCACCGAGCACCTGGAGGCGGAGGTGCCCATCTTCAGGCCCTACTACCCGGACCGGCACGGCTTCGAGTCGGTGATCGCGGACATCCTGAGCGATATGGACTTTGCGCTGCCGTTCCGGCACCGCCGCCGGGACGTGCGCAACCTCATGCACGCGATCCGGGCGCGCTTCCCGCGCAACCGCGCGCGCGCCCAGAACTTCCAGCTTGCGGTGCTGGTGACGCCGTTCTTCCGCAACAAGGCCGCCTACATCATCGGCAAGGCCATCAACGGCGCGCAGCAGATCCCGTTCGCGCTGCCGGTGCTGAACGACGAGCATGGCGGTCTGTATGTAGACGCCCTGCTGACGGGCGCGGACGAGCTCGCCGACGTGTTCAGCTTCTCGCGTGCCTACTTCATGGTCGACACGGCGGTGCCGGCAGCCATCGTGGACTTCCTGCGCCCGCTGATGCCGCACAAGACAAAGGCGGAGCTGTACACGTCGATCGGGCTGCAGAAGTTCGGCAAGGCGGAGTTCTACCGGGACTTCTTGAAGCACCTGCGCTACTCGTCGGACCAGTTCGTCGTCGCACCGGGCATCCGCGGCATGGTGATGTGCGTGTTCACGCTGCCGTCCTTCCCGTTCGTGTTCAAGGTCATCAAGGACCGCTTCACGCCGCCGAAGGAAATGACCCGGGCGCAGGTCATGGCCAAGTACCGGCTGGTGAAGCTGCACGACCGCGTCGGGCGCATGGCGGACTCTTGGGAGTATTCGCACGTCGCCTTCCCGCGGGTGCGCTTCTCAGATGAGCTGATCACGATGCTGCGGCAGGACTGCACCGGCAGCGTCACGATGGACGGCGACCAGGTGGTCGTGTCGCACCTGTACATCGAGCGCCGGCTCTCGCCGCTCAACCTGTACCTGGCGAGTGCGGACGACGACGACATCGTGCATGCAGCGCAGGAGTACGGCGATGCCATCAAGCAGCTCGCGGCGGCGAACATCTTTCCGGGGGACTTCCTGTTCAAGAACTTCGGCGTCACCCGCCAGGGCCGCGTCGTGTTCTACGACTACGACGAGCTCTGCTATCTCAGCGAATGCCGTTTCCGCGACATCCCGGAGCCGCCGTTCCCGGAAATGGAGATGGCGTCGGAGCCCTGGTACACGGCTGGGCCGGCCGATGTCTTTCCGGAGGAGTTTGAGACCTTCCTGCTCACCGAGTCGCGCTTCCGCAAGGCGTTTCGCGCCCGGCATGCAGACATCTTCGATCCGGCCTGGTGGCGGGCACGCCAGGCCGCGATCGAGGCCGGCCGGGTGGAGGACGTGTTTCCGTATCCGGAAGAGCGACGCTTCGGCCGGCCGGCTGCACCGAGCGCAGCGCCGTCGCTGATGGCTCGTGCTCCGGCCGAGCCCCTAGCCCCTAGCCCCTAGCCCCTTCTTCCAGCTCATTCGCAGGGCATGTCGAGCGCGATCAGCCCTTCCTCCAGGTGATCAGACCCCATTGGATGGGCCAGCACGTATTCCGCGGCGCGGATGCTGTAGTCGCCAAGGGCCTCGTCCACGGCATCTTCCCACTCATCCACGGTGTAATCGCCGCGGCCCAGCCACATCAGGGCCACCAGCTCCGCGCGCTGACGCTCGGAGAGCTCGTGGACGATGCTGCGGAACTCGCCGACGTTGTAGTCGTTGCCGTGGTGGGCGAGTATCTGGAGCGCCCAGTCCTCCGACGGGCTGTTTTCGTCCTGCGGGATGCAGACCTCTTCCTTCGCTTGGAACTCACGCGCGAGCGCGATGAGTCCGCAGAGTGTTTCGTGCCTAATGTGCATGCGCACGAGCGCCTCCTCAGAAGTTGTTATGCTGCGGCGCGGCCACGACCGGCGCTGGCATGTCGGCCGCGCACGAGGCCGCCGACGCGGATATTGACCCCTTCTGCGCCCGAGTCTACTACGAGGCTCGCGCGCCTCTGGCTGATCAAGAACAAGTCGCGCAGGAATCGCCGAGCCTCGGCGCTGTCCGATGTCCATTCTGCCAACCGACAGAGCCCCTGTTCAGCCCATGCTGCAAGCCGTGCTTTCCGTTGAACCCGGCGCTGACGAGGTGCTGTTCCTGCCGCTCGGCGGCACCGGCGAGATCGGCATGAACCTGAACCTGTACGGGCACGACGGCCGCTGGCTGATCGTCGACATCGGCATCACCTTCGGCGGCGACGACTTCCCGGAGCATGACGTGCTGATGGCGGACCCGGCGTTCATCGTCAGCCGCCGGCAGCGCCTCGCCGGCATCGTGCTGACGCACGCGCACGAGGACCACGTCGGCGCCGTCGCCTACCTGTGGAAGCGGCTCAAGTGCCCCGTCTACGCGACGCCCTTCACGGCCGCCGTCGCGCGCTGGAAGCTCGCCCGCGCCGGGCTCGACGCCGTGCCGGTGCACGAGGTGCCGCTCGGTGCCCGCTTCGAGGTCGGCCCCTTCGGCGTCGAGTACGTCGGCATGACCCACAGCATCCCGGAGCCGAACGCGCTCCTGCTCACCACGCCGGCCGGCGCCGTGTTCCACACCGGCGACTGGAAGCTCGATGAGCGCCCCGTGGTCGGCCGGAGCTACGACGCCGAGCGCCTGCGCGGGCTGCGCAGCGAGCCGCTGCTGGCTATGGTCTGCGATTCCACCAACGCCGTGGTGCCCGGCAGCACGGGCTCCGAGGGCTCGCTGTTCGCGCCGCTGCTGGAGCTGGTGCAGGCGGCCGGCGGGCGCGTGGTGGTGACGTCCTTTGCCAGCAACGTCGCGCGGCTGGTCACGCTGGCGCGGGTGGCGGAGGCGAGCGGCCGACGCTTCGGCGTCATCGGCCAGGCCATGGAACGCATGGTGGCCGTCGCCCGCGCCACCGGCTATTGGCCGGCGGACCTGCCGGCGCTGGTGGATGCCCGTCACCTGGGCTATCTGCCGCCCGTGGAGGTGCTCGCCGCCTGCACCGGCAGCCAGGGCGAGCCCAGCGCGGCGCTGACGCGCATGGCCGCCGACAGCCACCGCGACATCCTGCTGGACCCGACCGACACGGTAATCTTCTCGTCCAAGCTGATCCCCGGCAACGAGCGCCCGGTCGCGGCGGTGCACAGCCGGCTGCGGGCGCTCGGCGTCGAGGTCGTCACCGATGCGGACGCGCACGTGCACGTCTCGGGCCATCCGGCCGTCGAGGATTTGAAGCGCTTGTATGATTGGGTGCAGCCGCCGGCGGTGGTGCCCACCCACGGCACGCCGCGGCACCTGCGCGCCAATGCCGAGATCGCGCTCGGCTGCCATGTGCCGCGGGTCGCCGTCATCGGCAACGGCGACGTCTGTCGGCTTTCAGCGGCGGGGCCGGAGGTGCTCGGCCGTGTGCCCACCGGGCGGCTCGCGCTGGCACCGAGCGGGCAGCTCGCGCCGGTGTCGGCGCCGGTGCTCGCCGCGATGCGCGCCGCCGTCGGCTGAGCGGCGCCCTGGCGCATTGATTGCCCGAGGGCGCGTTGAGTGCCGGAGACGCGCCCTGTTACACGCGCCCTGTTGCAATTGCAGCGTATTGATTGCTTTCGGCGCATCGATTGCACTGTGACGCATTGATTGCACGCGTCAGCCCCGCATTTCCGAGCCGGCTGTGGGCATGGGGCCCGCGTCGGCGAACACCTGGAGGGACCAAGCATGTTCAAGCTCTTCACCGGCCGTGCCGCCCGCCTGGGTGCTGCCGCATTCGTCGCGCTGTTTGCACTGGCGAGCTGCGCGACGGCGCCCGAGACCGGCCGCCAGCAGTTCATCATGATCGACCCCGCGCAGGAGGCGCAGATGGGCTTCCAGGCCTTCAGCCAGCTAAAGCAGAAGAAGCCATTCATCACCACCGGCAAGGATGCGGAGACCGTCCGTCGCGTCGGCCAGCGCATCGCCCGGGTGGCGCCGGTGCCGCACGCCAAGTGGGAGTTCGTGCTGTTCAAGGACGATTCGCCCAACGCCTTCGCACTCCCCGGCGGCAAGGTCGGCATCAACTCCGGCATCCTCAAGATCGCAAAGAACGAGGCGGGGCTTGCCACCATCATGGGCCACGAGGTTGCGCACGTGGTGGCGCGCCACGGCGCCGAGCGTGCCTCGCAGACCATGGGGCTCCAGGTGCTCGGCGTCATCGCCGACGCGGCGCTGGCGCAAAAGGCCCCAGGCGCCCGCCAAGGCGTGATGCAGGCCTACGGGCTCGGCGCCCAGGTGGGCGTGCTGCTGCCGTACTCCCGCATCCATGAGCTGGAGGCGGATGAGCTCGGTATCCTCTACATGGCCCGGGCCGGCTATGACCCGGCAGAGGCCGTCGACTTCTGGCAGCGCTTTGCGGATTACAACCGCCAGCGCGGCGGCAAGCCGCCCGAGTTCTTGAGCACGCACCCGCTGGACGAGCGCCGCATCGCGCAGTTGCGGGCGATGCTGCCGCGGGCGCAGGCCGAATACGCGAAGGCGAGCAGGAGCTGACGCATGGACCTGTGCGGATGAGCGTAGGCGGTGCTGTTGTTCTTGCGGTTCCCCTGATGCGTCGCCTGCTGCCCTGGCTCGCCCTCGCGCTGCTCGCGCTCTCGGCCTGGTGGCTCTGGCCCAGCGGTGGCGGCGTGCCGCGCAGCGCGCTGGACCCGGTCGCCGTCGCCGCAGCGCTGCCGGCGCTCGACGCTGCCGACGGCTTTGCGGTGCTCGCCCCGGCCGGCCCGGACTGGTTGCCGCTGCCGGAGGATCTGGGGCCGCATCCCGACCAGCGCACCGAGCTGTGGGATCTGAGCGGGCAGTTGCGCGATGCCGCCGGCGAGCCGGTCGGCTTCCGGCTCACGCTGGTGCGGGTTGGGCTCCGGGCGGCGGTGGAGCGGCCCGCGACGCTCGCCGCCGATGCCGTCCTGTTCGGCCGCTTCGCGCTGGTGCCGAAGCGCGCCCCGCCCATCCAAAGCGAGCGCGCGAGCCGCATGGCCGCCGGGCTCGCCGGGGCCGGCGCTGCGCCGCCCGCGGTCTGGCTGGAGGACTGGCGGCTCGCGCTGCCTGCTCGCGGCACCGACGGCCGGCTGCGCGTCGCCGCTGGCGGCGTCGAGCTCGACCTGACCCTTCGCGCCGTCAAAGACCCCATCGCCCCGGCGGCGGCGCTGCTCGGGGCCGCCCCGCGCGCTGCTGGCGGCGAGGACGACGGCCCCGGTTTCCGCTGGTTCGCTGCACCACGACTAGCGGCCTCGGGGCAGTTGTTGCGCGGCGGGCAGGCGCTTCCGGTGAGCGGCACCGCCTGGCTCGACCGCGCCTGGGGCGGTGTTGCCGCGCTTGGCGCCGGCGGATTCGGCGCCAGCCGGGGCCAGCTCGCCCTGAATCGATTTTTGCTGCAACTGGACGACGGCAGCGAGCTTTTGTGCATCCAGTTCCGCCGGCGGCGCGGCGGTGGCACGCCGGTGCCGACCTGCGTCGCCGGCGCCCCGGACGGCGGCACGCGAGTGCTCCGCCGCCGCGAGCTGACGCTGGAGCCGACCGCGGGCGCCTGGCGCAGCCCGGCCAGCGGCGCCGTGTATCCGCTCAACTGGCGGCTCGCGGCGCCCGCGCTGGGGCTGGACCTGACCCTGGCGGCGCTGACACCGGCGCAGGAGCTTACGCTGGGCGAGCCCGTTTGGAGCGGTGCCGTGACGGCACAGGGCGAGCGCGACGGGCAGGCCGTGCGCGGCGGCGGGCGTATGGAGCTCGGCGGCTATGCGGCGCCGACCGGCGGTTGAGCGGCCGCCGGCCTTGGCCCGATGCCGGAACCTCCGTTGCTGGCGGCCTGTCTCCCCTGTATCGCATCGCCCCGGCACGCCCGGTCAACGGCCCAGCAAGCATCACCGCTGAGAGAATGCCATGCCTATCTCCACATCAGGTCGCGGCCGGCGCATCGTGCCGGCTTCGGCGGCCCTCGCCATCGGCCTCGCGCTGCTGCTCGGCGGCTGCGGCGAGGAGCCCGCGGTGATCATCGCCGAGCCCGGCGAGATCCCGCCCGCGAAGCAGCGCGTGGGCGACCCGCAGGTGGGGCGCCAAGCCCTGCTGAACCGCGCCGTCGTCACCTGCGGGCTGCCCTACAGCGCCTACGTCGCGACCACCGGCGCCCCTGCGCCCGAGTACGACCTGCCGGGCCGCGAGGGTCGCAACGCCGAGCTGCCCTACCAGCTCACCGTGTTCACCGCCGACAGCGGGGTCGAGCTGGTCACCAGCAACTGCCTGGGCTGCCACGCGGCGCCGCTGAACGGCGAGCTCGTCATCGGGCTCGGCAACGAGTTTCTGGACTTCACGCGCGACCCCGTGATGGCGGTGGAGGGCGCCGGCGCCTTCGTCGAGGGCGACGCGGAGGCGGCGGAGTGGCAAAAGTGGGCGGATCGCCTCGCCGCCATCGCCCCCTGGGCCATGACCGACACCGTCGGCGCCAATCCCGCCCAGGCCATCACGCTCGCGCTGATGGCGCACCGCGACCCGAAAACGCTGGCCTGGTCCGACATGCCGCTGATGGACCTGCCGCCGGCGGAGGTGCTGCCCGTCAGCGTGCCGCCTTGGTGGAATCTCGGCAAGAAGCACGCGGTGTTCTACAACGGCCAGGGCCGCGGCGACCATGTCGGCACCATGATCCTCGCCTCCACCACCTGCACCGACAGCGTCGCCGAGGCGCGCGAGATCGACCGCTGGTTCACCGATGTCGCCGCCTATCTCGCGACGCTGACGCCGCCGGCCTACCCATGGCCCATCGACCAGGCACTCGCCGCGGACGGCGAGCAGGTGTTCAACCGCGAATGCAAGGAATGCCACGGCCGCTACGGCCGCTACGGCCGCGACACGCGCCGTGAGACGCGCTATCCGAACCAGCTCGTCGCGCTGGACGAGGTGGGCACGGACCCGGCCATGGCAGAGCTTGCAGTGGATGGCGCCGAGGACTACATCCGCTGGTTCGAGCGCTCCTTTTACGGCCGCCGCGGCGATGCGGTGCCGGGCTTGGGCTACGTCGCCCCGCCGCTGGAGGGCGTCTGGGCCACGGCGCCCTACCTGCACAACGGCAGCGTGCCGAGCATCGCGGCGCTGCTCGACAGCAGCGCCCGGCCCACCTATTGGCGCCACGACGGCGCCGAGCCCGACTACGACCAGGCTGCGCTCGGCTGGCGCCATCGCGCGCTCACCGAGGGGCGCGAGCAGTTCGCGAGCCTGGAGGCGCAGAAATGGGTCTACGACACCACCCGCCGCGGCTACGGCAACCAGGGGCACGATTTCGGCGACGAGTTGACGGACGCGGAACGAACCGCACTGCTCGAATACCTGAAGACGCTCTAGTGAGGCTGCGCCTAAGACCGACAAGGGCAGGGCACGCCGCGTTAGTTCACTCGACCGTTGGCGCAGATGAACCGAGGGCCGAGGAGGGCGCCTTACCACGAAAGCCGCGCGCGGCGCGCTCCTGCAAAGCGGCAACGCCGGCGCTGCGCCGCGGTCGGCGCGATGTCCAGTCGCACGCCCGTTTCGATTCAACCCACCGCACCAGAGGAATCAGTCCATGCTCAAGCGACCTGCCGCGACACTCACCTTGCTCGCAGTCCTCGCCCTGGCCCTGCCGGCGACCGCCGGTGCAGGCGAGAGCGGCGAAGACCATGACTCGCCCTTCGCGGGCATGCATCTGCTGCTGCTCATGCACAACATGCAGTACTACACCCACAAGCTCGGGCTTGCCATCGACGCCCACAACGCCGCGCTGGAAGCCTTCTACATCCACGAGGTGGAAGCGGTCATCGAGGCCGTCGGCGAGATCGAGGACTACGAGGGCATACCCATCGCGGACAACCTCAAGAAGACCCTGCTGCCGAACTTCCAGACCTTGGAGGCTGCCATCGACAAGGGTGAGCGCGAGGCCGTCGATGCCGCCTACAAGGAGCTTCTCGTAGGCTGCAACGCCTGCCACGCGGCCTCCGAGCACGGCTACATCCACATCCGTCGCAGCTACGACAACCCCTATCCGCAGGACTTCTCGCCGCACGATTGACCCGCGGCCGGGGCGCATCGTCTGCCGGTCGCGCAGCCCGCGCCGGCGCCGGGCTGCGCGTGCGGAACGCAGCCCGGCTTGGCCGCGGTGGCACCCGTCGCGGCCGGGCGCGGATGCGAGCGCAAAAAAACTTCGCAATGGGGGTTGCCAGACCGGCGAAGCAGCGCTAGTATGAGCGGCTCAGTTGCGGGGTGGAGCAGTCAGGCAGCTCGTCGGGCTCATAACCCGAAGGTCGTAGGTTCAAATCCTGCCCCCGCTACCAACACAAGCAAGGGCTTGACGGTTTTCGTCAAGCCCTTTTTTGTTTGCGTCCGCGTTTGTTCATAAAGCGCTCTTGTAAGCAGGTTTCCGCAACAGTGCTGTCACCCCGTCGCGAACCTCCGACGGTCCGGCGTAGCACGCGCGCGCCGCGCAATCCAGGCCGGGCCCCGGTGCCGGCCCCAACCCGCTCAGTCCGCCGACCAGCCCAAGCCGGCAGTGCATCACCCGCGAGCCGATCGATGAACGAGTCACAGCTTATGGAGCTGATTCGCAACGGCGAAAGCTCCGGCGTTGAGTTCAAGCGCGACGATGTGCGTCCCGAGCGTTCGAGGGCATGCGATCCGCTCGCGAGGCCGGCCAGGACATTTTCACGTGGAATGGCCAGTCTGGAATGGCCAGTCTGTGCCCACTGACGAGGACACCCAAAGGGCCTGCGAAGGTATTGCACAGCCCGCCCGTCGCGTCCGACGGCGACCTGGCCGGGCTGGCGGCGGATACGCTTGGAAGCTGAGCGTCTGGAGCGAGCGGAAACCCATTCTTGCCATCGAGTCTGCCAAGCCGGCGGACATCTAAAGTCGATCTACGCTGGGCGGGCCAGCAGACGAATCGCGCGCGTCAAGCGAGTCCGCGGAGGACATGGTCAGCGGGCTCGGGTTGGCCTCCGCGAGGCCGAATCGACGCCCGCGTGATGGCGAGCCGCCGGCCGATGGCCCAACAACCGCGACGAATTGGCCAGGATGCCGACGGTGTGCACGATGTGGATCAGGCCGCCGACGGCGGGGCCGAGTAGGCCAGTGGCGCCGCCGACGATGCCGATGGCGTCGGTGCCGATGGCGAGCCAGTAGTTCTGATCCGCCGTGCGCAGCGTCGCGCGGCTGAGCGCCTTGAGCGCTGCGAGCTTGCGGATGTCGCTGTCGGCGATGGCGATGTCGGCGACCTCGACGGCGACCTCGGAGCCGCCGGCGCCCATGGCGATGCCGATGTCGGCCCCGGACAGGGCCAATGCGTCGTTGACGCCGTCGCCGACCATGACGACCTCGCCGTGCTCGGCCTGGAGCGCCGCCACCCTGTGCGCCTTCTCCTCAGGCAGCAGCTCGGCGTAGCAGGCATCGAGGTCCAGCTCCGCGGCCAGCGCCAGCGCGGGCGCCTCGGCATCGCCGGAGATCAGCACGATCTGCTCGACCCCATCGGCGCGCAGCCGGGCGAGCATCTCGCGCACGCCGGGGCGCAGTTGGTGGCGGATGCCGAGCAGGCCCTTGAGCCGCCCGTCCACCGCGACGTAGACCAGCGTCAGCCCGCGCGCGTGCAGGCGCTTTGCGTCGGCGCGGAAACGGCGCGTGCCGATGCCCTCGGCGTCCAGCAGACGGGCGTTGCCGAGCAGCACCGCGTGGCTGTCCACGGTCGCCTTCACGCCGTGGCCGAGGATGTGCTCGCTGGTGCAGTGCTGGCGCGGCGCGACGCCGAGCGCGGCGGCGTGGGCGACGATGGCATGGGCCAGCGCATGCGGGTTGTGCAACTCCGCCGACGCCGCCCAGCCGATGACGCCGGCCACGTCGTCGGCGATGACCTCGGCCACCTCCGGCTGCTCGGTGGTGAGCGTGCCGGTCTTGTCGAAGCACCAGACGCGCGCGCCGGCCAGGTGCTCCAGCGCGGTGCCGCCCTTGACCAGCATCTGCCGGCGGGCGGCGTTGTGGATGGCGGCGCTGACCGCGGTGGCGGCGGCGAGGATGGTGGAGCAGGGGCAGGACATGACCAGCATCACCGTAAACGCACGGGTGATGCTCTGGGTCAGCACCAGCGTCGCGACGGTCATCACCGTGCCGAGCTTGAGCAGCCGCGCGGCGAGCACGTCGGCGCGCTGCTCCAGCGGCGCCTTCTGATCCAGGGAGGCGTCCACCAGTGCGGCGACGCGGGCCAGATAGGTCGCGTCGCCGACGGATTCGGCGCGGATGACGAGCCGGCCCTGCTCCAGGTAGCTGCCGGCGAAGACATGCTCGCCGGGGGTCTTGTAGATGGGCTCGGCGCGACCGCTGATGACCGCCTCGCTGACCTCGCCCTCGCCGTCCTCGACCCGCCCGTCCACCGGGATCTTCTCGCCGGTGCGCACCACCACCCGTGCGCCGCGGGTCAGGTCCGCCACCGGCACCGCGACCTCGGCGCCGTCCACCAGCACCCAGGCGTCCTTGACCGCGAGCGCCAGCATGTCGCGGATGGCCCGGCGCGAGCGCTCGCTCACGTACTGCTCCAAGAGCCGCCCACCGCGCAGCACGTAGACGATCTCAAACGCCGTCATCGCCTCGCCGAAGCCGATGGCGAGCAGCAGTGAGAAGGCGAGGAACTGGTGGAGCGTGAAGCGCCGCTCGACGACGGTCTCGTGCCAGGCGTCGCGCAGCAGCGGCACGGCCGCCACCAGCGCGATGAGGCCGGTGGGGCCGAGCGCGCCGCTCGCCAGCGGGCGCTTGAGCACAAACTCGCGCACCAGTGCGAAGCCGAGCCAGCCGGTGAGCAGCACAAAGCTCAAGACCCGCACGGGCCAGGGGTTGCGCGGCGCGGCGTCGGCGGGCGTACCGGGCTCGGTGCGGCAGGCGCGGCAGGCGACTGTCGCGTCGTCCGCTGCGGGGGCTGCTCGCCGCCGCCGCGCGCCCTGCGTGTGCCTGCGCGGCAGCGGCTGCGCCAGCAGGGCCTCCAGCACCTGAGCGACGCGTTCATCGCCATCGGCATCCGCCTGTCGCCAGCCCACCAGCAGCGAGCCGCAGGCCGGGTTGATCCTGACCAGCACGACGCCGTCCATGCCCCCCAGCGCGGTGCGGATCGCGTCCGCGAGCTGTCGGTCCTGGCGCAATGCCGGTACGCCGAGGCGCAACCGCCCGGGGATGCTGTGTCGGACCTCGATCATGGCTGGCTGCACTCGGCTCCGCGGAACGCGAACGCGAATGATTGCCGATAAAGCGCGCCGCACGCATTGCGCGAGCGCAACCCCAGGCTTTCGCCGGGCACCGGCGCGGGCTCAGCCCTCGGCGCTGTCGGCGCTGCCTGCGCCGGCAGCGGGTGGCGGCAGCGGCGTGCCGAGGATGGCGCGGAGCCCTTCGCGATAGGTCGGATAGCGCAGTTGCACGCCAAGCGCCTGCTTGATCCGGTCGTTGCGGATGCGCCGGTTCTCCAGGTAGAAGTGGCGCGCGAAGTCCGATAGCGGGGCGCTGGCAAAGGGCCGTGGCGGCGGTGGCTGCATGCCGATCAAGCCGGCGGCATAGACCAGGACCTCGTCGGCGGCTGCGGGCTCGTCATCGCAGACGTTATAGAGGTGCGGACCGCGGCTCTGCGCCGGATCATCCCGTTGCATGGCGGCGAGCAGGGTCGCCACCAGATCGTCCACATGCACCCGATTGAACACCTGTCCGGGCTTGACGATGTGATGTGCGCGCCCGGTCCAGAGCGCATCGATGGGGTTGCGCCCATGCGGGCCGTAGATGCCCGGCAGCCGGAACACCGAGACGGGTCGCTTGAGCTGCACGCCGAGCGCGAGCCAGGCGCGCTCGACCGCGAGCCGCCGGCGGTTGTCGTCGGTGCCGGGGTTCGGCGGCCGGGTCTCGTCGATCCAGGCCCCGTCGCAGTCGCCGTAGACGCCGGTGCTGGACAAGAGCCCGAGCCAGTGCGGCGGCGGCGCCAGCGCGGCGATGTCGGCGATGTGCAGCCGCAGCACGGGGTCGGCGTCCAGATCCGCGTCCGGCGGCACGGAGCAGAGCAGATGCGTGGTGCCCGCCAGCGCGGCGGCGGGGTCCGCCAGGGGCTTGTCGCTGTCGAAGACGTAGGTGTCGATGCCTTCTGCGGAGAGCGCCGCCGCCTTGGACGCATCGCGGCAGGTGCCGGCGACGCGCCAGCCCTGCGTCTGTGCACTACGGGCCAGGCGCAGGCCGGTGTAGCCGAGGCCGAAGCAGAACAGGCGCGGTGTGTGCGGCACAGCGGTGCCCGGGCGATCGATGGCGTCGTCCATGTGCCTCAGACCGCGTGCTCGGTGGCGACGGCGGCTCCGCGCGGCACGGGGCGGTCGCCGCCGGGGAGCAGATCGCCCAGGATCGATGCGATCCACGCGTCGAGCCGATGCGGCGTCAGCTCCGCCTGGTTGTCTTGGTCGAGCACCAGGCCGCAGAAGGAGCCGTCGCCCAAGTCCGCCTGTGACGCCGAGTAGCTGTAGCCGGCCGTGGGCCAGGCGCCGACGATGCGGGCACCGCGCCGGAGCAGCTCCACGTAGAGCAGGCCCAAGGCGTCGGCGAGCTCGTCCGGATAACCGTACTGATCGCCGAGGCCGAACAGCGCCACCGTCTTGTGCGTGAAATCGACGTCGTCGAGCTCCGGCAGAAAGGCCTCCAGCACGCTCGGGTAGCCGTAGCCCATGGTCGAGGTGCCAAAGATCAGGCTGTCGTAGGCGGCAACCTGCGTCGCCTCGGCGACCTCGAGATCGTGCAGATCGGCCGCGCCGACGGGCAGGCAGCGCTGTTGGATCAGGCGCGCGATCTCGGCGGTGGCGCCGTTCTCGGAGGAGAAGAAGATACCGATGCTGGCCATTGGGCGCTCCGTGGGCAGGGCGGCGGGCACGTGCGGGCGTGCCGACGGGGTGGGTGAGGCAACGAAGCGTGGCCATTCTGCTGCGAGCAATTCGCATTAAGCAACTCGCTTCGTCCGGGTGCGGCCCCAGCAGGCCGGCAAGTGCCGCCGCATGCGCGCCCGCGCACACACCGAGCGCCGTCGCGGGAGCGGCCGGCTGCGGGTTGCCCGGCCCGACCGGGCTTCCCGCATCCGCTTGCACCGCGACATGCTGGATGCTGATGCGGGTGTTGCGCAAGCGCCCTGTTGGCCGGCGCTCGCGCGGGGCCTCAGAACGCGTAGCGTACACCCGCCTTGAGGTTTCGCCCGGGCGCCATGAGCACCGTCTGGTAGGGCGTGTAAGTGGCGTCGAAGAGGTTGTCTACGCCCAGATCCAGGTTCAGGCCCGCCAGACGCCCGCCGGGGCTCCAGGTGAGCCAGATGTCCTGCACATCGAAGCTCCTCGATGGCTCGATGCCCGCGGGCACGCGGTTCTGGGCGGCGACGAAGCGGCCGCGCCAGCCGAGGTCCACGCCCTGAGCGGGAAAGCGTAGTCCGGCCTGCGCGATCCACTCGTCCGGGGATACGCTCGCCAGCGGTGCGCCGGTGTTCTCGTCGTCGCCGCGGGTCTGGGCGTAGGCGAAGCCGGCGAACCAGCGCGGGGCGTCGTAGGCGGCCTCGATCTCGTAGCCTTCGAGGCGCGCATCGCGCACGTTGTCCGAGGTCGTGGTACCGCCGCGTCCGCGGTTGCCCGGCACCGGTCTAAACACGAAATCCACCCGTCGCTCGATGAAATCGCGCACATCGTTGCGGAAGAAGGTGGCGCGCAGGCGCCCGGCATCCCCCGACATCAGCAGGTCCTGCTTGAACAGGCGAAACCCGAGCTCCTTGTTGTGCGCCTTCTCGGGCTCGAGGTCGGGGTTGGGCACGAACAGGTTTTGACAGCCCCGGCCGCAGGTGAAGTGGACGCCGGACACGAAGAGCTCCGTGACGCTCGGGGCGCGGAAGGCCTCGTTGTAGCTCGCCTGCAACGACAGCCAGTCCGTGACGGCGAGGTTGGCGCCGATCTTGGCGGACCAGGCGCTATCCTCGTTGGTGTCGGTGCCGGGCTGGTTGGTGCTGGTCTTGAACTCGTCCCAGCGCACGCCGGGGATCAGGGTCAGGCGCTTCGCGATCAGGATCTCGTCCTGGAGGTAGACGCTGGTGACCTCGGTGCTGCCGTCCGGGAAGCTCTCGCGCGGGGCGCCGTCGCGCTTGGACTCGGCCTCGTCCTCGTAGTATTCGACGCCGTAGGTCAGGGTCTGCGCCAGGTTGTCGCCGAGCGCAAAGCGCATGCTGTTGCGCAGGTCGAAGCCGGTGGTGGTCAGCTTGGTGTCGTCCCGGCGTGGGTTCGCAACCAGCTTCTCGGTGATGTCCGTTGCGTTGCGGTACAGCACCAGGGACGGCGCGAAGAGGTTGTTGTCCGGGTTGTCGTAGCGGTAGCGCAGCACGAGGTTGTCCTGCCGGGTGCCGCGGTCCACCAGGTTCGAGCCATCGGCGGCGGCCCGCGTCTGCGGGTTGGACGGCACCTCGCCGTCCTCGTCGAAGCCCAGATAGCTGAGCCCCAGGCTGTTTGACCCGTCGATGTTCCAGGTGCCCTTGACCAGGCCGGAGACGCGCTCGAAGCCGGAGTTGTCCAGCCGCTCGCCGTCGCCCTGGCGGATGTCGCCGGCCTCGCGATAGGCGATGTCGAGCAGCCAGTCGAAGCGCTCGTCCACGCGACCGTATGCTGCTGCGGCGCCCATCCATTGGTCGTTCACGTCCTGGTAGCCGGTCTTGATCCGGCCGCCGATGTCCCGTCCGGGTGCCAGCAGGTCCGCGGCGTCCACCGTCTCCAACGCGACGACGCCGCCGATGGCGCCGCTGCCCCAGAGCGCCGAGGCCGGCCCGCGGATGACCTCCACCCGGCGCAGCAGCTCCGGCTCGACGAACAGGCGGGCGTTGTGGCCGCGGCTGAGGTTCTGCCTGGCCCCATCGAGCAGGAACAGGATGCGGTCGTCGCCGATGCCGCGGATCGTCACCGTCTGGCCGACGCCGCGCGGGCCGCCGCCCACATCCACATTGGGCAGGTCTTCGAGCACCTCGCCGAGCAGTTGCGGCTGGCGCTGGCGGAGCTCCTCGCGCTGCACGACGCTGACGGATTCGGGGATGACGTTGATGTCCTGCTCGGTCTTGGTGGCGGTGACGGTGATGAGGTCGAGCTCCACCGAGTCGCTCTGGGCTGCGGCGCCCGCGGCCCAGCACAGCAGCAGTGCGGTCGGCAGTGCGGCGAGCTGCCGGCGGCCCTTCGGCCGTGCGTCCCGGCTGCTCGCGGCGCCGATGTCCGGCCCGGGCCGTGCACGCTGCCACGGCTGGGTGAGGTCGAGGGAGGGGGTTGGTCGCGAGCTGGGCATGTGAAGCCTCCGAGAGGGCTGGGTTCACGCTGCTCGCTGGGTACAGGTCCGGCGGCTGCCGGTGGCGACCCTCGCTGGCTGTTCTTGGGGTTGAAAACTCGCGCGACGGCGCCGGAGTTCCGGACAAACCGGCTGTCGGCTTAGCGCATCGCAGTGTTATGTGTCGTTGTCTACCGTTCGTTGGGGATAGAAATCGAAAACAGCTAAAACGCCGCCAGCCGCTGCGCCATCCTGCTCTCGATCGAAATCGTCATCGCCCCCGCCCGAATCACCTGCCGCCTCGCATCAGCGCCTGATTCAACCACTCCAGCAGGTTCAGCGTGAGCTGCACCTGCCAGAAGCGCCCCGCCAGCGTCAGCTCCGCCCAGTCGCCGTCGCGGGTCAACAGGCCCGCCGCCTGCCATTGCGCCAGCAGCGGCTCGGCGAGCGCCTGCCAGTCCAGCCCGGCGTCGCGCCGCAGCGCGGCGGCCGCGACCGCCGTGTCGAGCCGGCCCTGCTCCAGCTCGCCCTTGATGCGGTTGAACAGCCGCCGGTGCGGGGATTGGCGCATCAGGCCGGCGACCACCGGTGCGCCGCTCGCGACGCGCCCCCGATACTCGTCCACCGCGGCGACGTTGCGAAAGCTGAAGCCCGCGTCCGCGCCGTTCATGGAGCCGCCGGCGCCGGCCCCAATGGCCAGGCAGTCGGCGCCGGACTTGACCAGCAGGTTGTAGAGGTTGCGCTCGCGGGTGGTGCGGCGCCAATGGGTGCAGGACAGGGCCTCCCAGCGCGCCCGGTGCAGGCGCTCGCTGCCGCTGCGGTACTGCTCGGCCTGGCTCGCCTGGCTCGGTGCCGGCAACCGGCCGTTGTCGACGGCCCGGGCGAGCGGCGAGCTTGGCACGGGTTTCAGCGCATAGAGGTCGATGCCGTCCAGCCCGAGTGCGACGGCCTGCTCCAGATCCGCTGCCCACACCGCGGCGTCCTGCCCCGGCAGGCCGAAGATCAGGTCGATGATGATGGCGCCCTGGTCGGCGTGCAGCAGTTGCTCCAGCGTGCTCACCAGCTCCCGCCGCGAGCAGAGCCGCCCCATGCGCCGCCGCACTGTCTCGTCGAAGGTCTGCACGCCGAGCGACAGCCGGTTCGCGCCCGCGCCGAAGGCCGCGTCGGCCTTGTCCGCGCCGAAGCCGTGGATGCGCCCCTCCACGGTGATCTCGCAGTCCCGGGCCAGCGGCAGATGCGTGCGCGCGGCCTCGATAAGGCGCGCGAGGTCCGCGGCGGCGAGCAGCGTCGGCGTGCCGCCGCCGAAGTACAGCGCGCGTATCGGCGGGCCGCTCGCGTGCATGGGCAGGTCGCGACCGCGGCGCAACTGCTCGATGAGGCTGTCCACATAGGCCGGCCCGTCCTCCGCGTGCCAGGCGTTTTGGTAGAAGCCGCAATACTGGCAGTGATTGAAGCAGAACGGGATGTGCACGTAGGCGACGGACGGGCGGCTGCGCGGCGTCGCCGAGAGCCGGCGCCAGATCTCCGTCGTCGCGTCCTCCGGCACTGGGCTCAGGCCGACGAAGGGGTGGACCGGGCGCCGGCCCGAGAAGGCACTGCGGAGCGGATCGGCGCCGATCTCGGCGAAGAAATCGCTCTGCGCGCGCGGGGCGGGCGGCGGACCCTGCGGGTGCTGCCGGCCCCTGGCGTGGGCCTCGCTATGCGGCGACCGACCTCCAGCAACTTGGGCAACCGCCGGGTGGGTCTTGCCGTCGGTGGTGGGGCTTGCAGTCTCGGCCATGGGCCGCTCGGCGTCGGATGCTGGTGAGCTTGCGTTCATCGGGGCAAGCTTAATCGCAATGCGAATAAGTCGCAATACGTACCTGTGCTCGAACCGGATGACCCCGGCCTGCCGGGTCTCGTTTTTCCCCGGGGCGCGGAGCGCCCGGAGACCCGTGACACCGCCGGAGCGGTGTCACGAGAACGAACGCTGAGGAGCCTTGACGGCCGGACCATCAGCCGGATCGAAATCGAAATCGAAATCGAAATCGGGATCGGGATCGGGATCGGGATCGAAATGCCGCCTTAACCGCATCAGGCTCAGGTGACAGTGCGATGTCGCTCACCGTCGATTTTCGAGAGCGATTTCGATAGCGATAGCGAGGGCCTAACGTCGGGTTGCGCCGCGCTGAACCGATTGGCGGGACCTGCATCGGCGCTCTCTGAGCTGCGGCAGCGGGATGCCTGTGCTAGGCTCTTTGGCACAGTTTCCAGCCGTTTTTGCCGCCATGACCCACAGTGCAGCGGCCGAGCCCGCGCCGGTCCGCACCCAGGCCTATCCCGCCGCCGACGATGCCGTGGAGCCCCGCTCCGAGGACGGCCGCCGCGTCTCGGAGGCCAGCTATTGGGCCGAGTACTACCACGCCGCGGACATCTGCTACGAATGGAACAACGGCCGGCTGGAGGAGAAGCCCGTGTCGAGCTGGGACACCATCGCCGTCTACAAGTGGCTCATGGGTCTGTTGGAGCACTTTCTTAAGGTCCACCCCATCGCCGACTGGGTGGTGCTGGAGATGGGCTTTCGCCTGGCGCTGGCTGAGAAGACCGTCATCCGCCGGCCGGACTTGGGTGTGGTGCGCCGGGACAATCCCGAGCCCTTGCGCTCCGGCATGGCCTCCTATCCGGGCGTGTTTGACCTCTGCATCGAGGCCTTGTCCGACCGGCGCCAGCGGGACATTCGCCGCGACACCGTCACCAAGCACGGCGAATACGCCGGCGGCGGCGTGCCCGAGTATTACATCCTCTCCCACCGCGACGAGCACCAGGCCTTTTACGCCCTGGACGCAGCCGGCCACTACGTGCCGCTGCCGGCAACCGACGGCATCATCCGCTCGCGGGTCCTGCCCGGCTTCCAGTTCCGCCAACGCGACCTCTGCGCGCAGCCGGACTGGGACAGCCTGCGCGCCGACCCGGTCTATGCCGACTTCGTGCTGCCCGGCTGGACCGCGGCCGAGCAGCGCGCCGCGGCCGAGGCCGCACGCGCCGAGCTCGCGCGCGAGCGCGCCGACACGCAGGCGCAGCGTGCAGACGCCGAGTCCCGCCGCGCCGACACCCAGGCCCGGCGCGCAGAGACCGAGGCCGCCGCGCGCCAACAGGCGGAGGCGGAGCTGGCGCGGTTGCGCGCAGAGATCGCCGCCTCGCAACAGTAGGCGCCGATTGGCACCACCCCGCGCTGTCGTTGCGGCGCTCGCCGCCATGCTGGCGGCGAGCACGGCTCGGGCGACCCTGGGCGCGGAGCGCCCGCAGAGGCGTGACACCGCCGAAGCGGTGTTACGAGGGCGCCGACCTTGCCGGTATCGATCAACTCCAGCGTCGTACTGCTCAGGCAGGCTGCGTCCTCGCGGCTGCTGACACCGATCGGAAAGCCAAGCTCGTTGGTCCGGTCGTCGACGTGCAGGCCCGCCCCTGGCCGCTTGTGCGACGCTCGGCTCACTCGTAGGTCAAGCGGTTCACCGCGTTCCATTGCGCCGGGGTCAGGATGGTGCGGACCTGGTTCAGGGCGTCGATGCGCAGGGCCATGGCGTCGCGCTTGATGCGGGCGATGTCATCGAGCAGGTCCTTGACCTCGGCCTTGGTCTTGCCTTCGGCAACGGCGCGCTGGAGCCGGCGCTGCAGCTCGAAGGCCTGCTGCATCTTCGGGTGGAACAGCGGCGGATAGATCGCTCGCATGGCCTGCATCTTCTGTTGCTGTTCCGGCGTCAGTTGAATGTCGCCGGTCTTGACCAGCCTGCCGGGGTGGGGCAGCAACGCCAGCTCATCGACGCGGAATCGGTTGCTCGCGCTCGCATCGGTGGGTTCGGCCGGCGTCTGCTGCTCGCGAAGCGCTTGCGCTTGCGCCTCGGTGATGCCGAGCTGTGCCTTGTTGCTCATGACCGCCGGGACCGGATGCGGGATCTGCATGAGCGCGTCCACATCGCCCGGGCCGTCGGCGGCGTGCAGGCTCGCTTGGCAGGTCAGCGAAAACAGGGTGACGGCAATGATGCGCCGCATGACGATGTCCTCTTGTGGCGGTGGGTTTGGTGGGTTGCGGAAGGATGGGCTGCGCCCTGGGCGCGGGGTTCGCGGCAACGCAGCGGACCCGGCGTCGCGCCCATCCCGAGTCGTTCGGGGCAGGCTGCTGCCGGGGTCGGGAGCGGCTGTTCCCGGCTCAGAACCGGTAGCGCACGCCGAGCAGGCCGTAGGGTCCGGGGTCGGAGCCCAGCGCGGTGTCCACCTCGGCGTCCAGCAGGTTGTCGATGCCGGCATAGAGCTCGAAGCCCGGCTGCGACGACGGCGTCCAGCTTGCCCGCAGGCTGACTGGTGTGTACGCGTCGGCGGTCTCTACCCCGGTGGTGCCCAGGTAGTCCTGCTCGCCGATGTGGCGGACCATGACCTGCAACAGCCAGTCGGCCGCGGGGGTGTAGTCGATGGCGACAGTCGCCAGGGTCTCCGGGGTGTTGAGCAGCCGCTCGCCGGTGTCGTCGTTCTCCGCACTGAAGCGGGTGAAGCTGGCGCGGGCGCGCAGCCGCGCACCGAAGGGCACGGAGCCCTCCGCCTCCAGGCCGCGGATGTGTGCCGCGCCGATGTTGCGGAAGCTGTTGTAGGGGAGCAGGTCGGTGCCCTCGCGCACCCGCTCGATGCGGTCCTCGATCCGGGTATCGAACAGGGTGATCGCGTAGCTCCAGTCGCGCTCGCCCGCGATGCCGATCTCCAGGGTCTCGCTGGTTTCCGGGTCCAGGCTGTGGGCCGTGGTCTTGCCCTGGTCCGGGGCGATGACCTCCGCGCCCAGCATCGGGAAGCCCTGCGGGTTCACCTGGTTCACGTACAGGCTGCGGTCGTCGGGCGCCTTGAAGCCCTGCGCCCAGTTCGCGCGCAGGCGCGCCAGCGGCGCCAGGGTCCAGACCGCGCCGGCCTGGAAGGAGGGCTGCGAGCCGCCCACCGAGTCGTCGTCCAGACGGGCGCCGTAGACGAGGTTGAGCGGGTCGAGCACCTGCCATTCATGCTGCAGAAACGCGGAGCTGAAGGTGCGCGGATCGGCATCGTAAGCGGTGGAATCGACCTCCTCGCGGCGATACTCCAGGCCGCCGACCAGGATCTGGCCCGGCGCCGGGCGCCACACCGAGGTCAGCTCATGAATGAGCTGCTCCAGTGTCGAGCGATTGACCGAGGTGACGGAGTCCGCGGCGCTGGCGTAGCCGAGCGCGGCATAGTCCACGGCATACACCGCTCGATCCTTCCGATACCGGCTCCAGCTCAGCCGATAGCCTAGATCGAGACTCGCCAGCGGCGACCAGCGCAGGCTGGCCGCCGTATCCAGTCGGTCGTTGTCGTCGTGCTGGGTGGCCGGGATATTCGCGGCCTGGATGGGCCTGCCGTTGGCGAGATAAGCGCTCGGGTAGCGGCTGGAGATGAAGCTGCCATCGCGCGTTTCTTGGAGATAGGCGGCATCGAGCTGCACCTCCAGCCCGGGCAGCAGGGTCCAGAGCAGGCTGCCGCCGACGTTGTCGACGTCGGCCTCGTCGCGGTAGTCCACATCCGCGCTGTAGCGCTCCGGCAGGCTCCGTCTGAGCCTTGGATTGGGATGGCGCGACGGGGGGATCTGCACGCCCTGCTGCGGCACGGTGACGTCCGCGATCTCGGTCTCGGCATAGGGGGCGCGGCGCAGCGCGGACGCGTACAGGCTGCCTTGCAGTTGCTCGCTGCCGCCGCGCAGGTCCAGCCCGACCACCCAGCGCGCACCCTCGCCCGCATCGTTGGCCCCGTACTGGACATCGAGCCCGATCTCCCGGCCGGCCTCG
The DNA here is from genome assembly GCF_001469165.1 of Thiohalocapsa sp. ML1. GTDB lineage: Bacteria > Pseudomonadota > Gammaproteobacteria > Chromatiales > Chromatiaceae > Thiohalocapsa. The sequence goes on from NZ_JABX01000011.1 coordinate 150,648, forward strand.
GGCGGGCGGGTGATGATGTTGACCACGCCGCCCAAGGCATCGGAGCCGTAGAGCATGCTGGCGGGGCCGCGCACGACCTCGACGCGCTTGATGGAGCCCGCGGCGATGCGCTCCAGCTCGAAGCTGTTGCTGAACTCGCCGTTGACGCGCCGGCCGTCCAGCAGATAGAGCGTGTCGGAGCCGCCGAGTCCGCGGATCTGCAAGGTGCCGCCGCTGGGGCTGACGTAGAGGTTCGGGGCGCGGTCGAGAATGCCGCGCAGCGTCGGCGCGCCGGAGATGGCAATGTCCGCTTGGTCGATCAGTTGCACCGGCGCCGGCGCGGTGCCGATCTCCTGCGGGGTGCGCGTGCCGGTGGTGACCAGCACCTCCGGCAGCACCACCTCTGCGTCCTCGGCGCCGGCCGCGACGGGCCAGGCGCCGGCGAGCGAGCCCGCCATCACGCCCGCCAGGATGCCCGTCGGCATGGCGCGCAGCCAGGCCTCGCGGGGCGTCGACCACTCTGGCTTGAGCCCGTGATGCTGTTTGTGCTGTCGATGGTTTTGCCCCGCCGCGGCGGAGGGGTTTGGAAATTCGGCTGGCCGCATCAAGCGCTCCTGTTCGGGTCCTGGTAAGGGTTCGTGCGGCTGCCGTACCCGGAACAGGCGACTCGGTGGCTTTGCTGATAGTAATGCGAGTGATTCGCAGAGGCGATTGACAATCGTCAATCGGGAGAAATCTTGTCCAAGCGTGAGGGCGCAGTAACCACCTGCGCCGGCCCGGAGGGGCGGTCAGGGTTGGAACGCGCTAGAGTATCGGGGCCGCGTATCCGTCCACAGTATTCGTTGAAGACTGCCGCCATGAGCGTCGAAGAGATCAAAGCCAAGCTGCAAGCCGAGCTGCCGGCGCTGCTGCAACAGGACGAGGGCTTCCGTGAATGGCTCGAAGCCCTGATTCGCCGCAATGCGGTCAGTGTCGAGAGCTTCGATGCGCGCTTTGACCGCGTGCTGCGGGAGCTCGCGGCCGATCGGGAGGAACAGGCACGCAAGTGGGACGAGCAGACCCGCAAGTGGGACGAGCAGACCAGCCGGTGGGACGAGCAGACCAGCGAGTGGCACGAGCAGCATCGGTTCAACCGGCAGTTGCTGGAGGAGCTGCGGCAGACCCGGGTGCGCCAGGAGCAGGCCATCGGCGCGCTCGGCGCGCGCTGGGGCTTGGCCTCCGAGGCCAGCTTCCGCGCCGCGCTGAAGGGCATTCTGGAGAAGTCCTTCGGCGTGGAGGTCATCAACGTCAACGAGTTTGATGACGAGGGGACGGTATTCGGCGTGCCGGATCAGATCGAGATCGACATCATCGTGCAGAACGGCGAGCTGATCCTCTGCGAGCTGAAATCATCGATGTCGAAGTCGGACATCTACACCTTCGAGCGCAAGGTGCAGTACTACCAGCGCCGCCACGGCCGCACCGCGACCCGCAAGATCGTCATCTCGCCGATGGTCCGCCCGGAGGCGCGCCCGGTGGCGGAGCGCTTGGGGATCGAGATCTTCGGCTCCGCCGACGAGGTATCCGCGCTGTAGGGGGCGGCGCGGTGTCTGTCGCGGTTGCGCGGCTTCGGCAACGGCCGCTGGTGCGGCGGGATGCGTCACGGCGCTGGACGGCGCTGGAGCGTCGGGACGATCAGAATTCCACCTCTGAATGTGTCCTCGCCGAGGGTATCGACCGCCGTGACCACCTGGCCGGCCAGCAGCCCAAACTGCGCGACCCGGCCAGGGCTGTAAGCCCTGTCCGCGGCTTCAGTCCCATAAGGCATCCAGCGCCACCAGACAGCGGGCGCTTGCCGCTGGGTCCGGCGAGCGGTGGATGGCGCCGCGCCCGGCATTGCCCTGCCACAGGCCGCCCTTGAGCAGCACCAGGTCGAAGGGCGCGGCTCGGCCGCTCGGCGGCGTCGTGCTTGGGATTCCGGCCGGATCGGCGCCGGGCGCCGCGGCGTCGTCCAGCCACTCGGTGCCGGGGCCGAGCCAGGTGCACAGCAGCCGAATGCCGTTACGGTCGCGGTGCCAGCGCGGGCACATGGGCCGATGCAGCAGCTCCAGGCGCAGGCCGATGCGCGGGCAGCCCAAGAGCTCGCCGAAGATCTCCACCAGCAAGCCGAGCTCCCGCGCGGCCCCGGCGGCATCGACCGCCGCCGGCAGCGGCAGCGCGGGCAGCGGTCGGTCGGCCTCCAGGACGCGCCGGAAGCCGGTCAGCGCCCCGGTCTCGGCCTGGCGGGCCAGGGCCGCTTGCAGGTGCACGAGCGGCGCGCGCCGGTAGAGGCACACCTGCACCGCGGGTGAGAAGATGGCCACGACATCCGCCAGTTCGTCCACGATCTGCACGCCAGTGGCGGCAGGCCCGTCGCCTGGGCCTGGAGCCGAGCCGCGGGCCGGGGCGAGTGTCGCGGCGGGCGCGTCCGCAAGGGGTGTTGCGTGCCGGCGCATGGGTCAGGCGTCCAGGCAGAACAGGAGTCGCGGCGGCTCGCCGTCGGCCACCGGCGGCGAGCGGTGCACCTGCCCGCGGCCGGCGTTGCCGGGATAGCGCTCGCCCTTGAAGATCCCCACCCAAAAGGGCGCGAGCTGCTGCACCCGCAGCGGGTCGGCAATCACGTCGTTGTTGCCGCCCGTGGCCAAGGCCTGCCGATTCACCGCCGCCGGCGGCAGCCACAGCGTGCCCGGCCCGCGGTAGCTGCAGAGCAGGCGCAGACGCGTCTGGTCCACGTGAAAGCGCGGGCAGGCGACCTCCGACAGCGCCTCCAGGCGCAGGGTGACGCCGACATCGCCGAGCCTCGCCGCCAGCAAGGCACCGAAGCGTTGCGCCAAGGCGGCCATGTCCGCCAGCCAGCACGGGTGTGTGTCCGGCGAGAGGCCCGCCTCGGCCAGCGGTGTCGCCAACGCGTCGACCGCGTTCAGGGCGAGGGCGGCGGCGGCAAGCTGGCGGCGCAGCGGCGTCGTCAGGCCCGGCTCCCGCCCGGCCAGCTCCCGCTCGACGCCCGCGACGGCGGCCCGGCGCCAGATGGCGAGGCTCACGTCGGCGTCGGCGATGCGATCGAGCGCGTCAGGACATGCGCCCTCGACGACGCCGGGCTCGGGCGCGCCCGGCGCTGTCCGGGCGCCGGCAGGCCGCGGCGATGCCGCCGGCGTCGGCTCGGCAAACAGCGTGGTCGTCATGGTTCCTCGTCGTGCGCCTCTGGCATTGTCGAGGCGGCGTTGATCTTGCCATGAGTAATACTATAACGTCCGTGTCGGACAACACCAACCGGAGACCGCACGCGGGTGGATGCGATGCAAGACAACGAGCCGGTGCGGCAAGCGCCAACCGCAGGGCCTTCCGACGCCGGGCCGCCCGCGGACGACGACTACATGGGGCCCGGCCAGTTGGCCTATTTCCGGCAGACGCTGCTCGGCTGGCGGTCCGCATTGCTCGCCGAGACGGACGCGAGCCTCGCGGAGCTGCGGCACGACAGCCACCACGAGGTCGGCGACGAGGTGGACCGCGCCAGTCGCGAGGCGGCCCAGGCCCTGGAGCTGCGCACGCACGAGCGCTGCCGCGAGCTCTTGGGCAAGATCGACGCCGCGCTTGCCCGCATCGATGACGGCAGCTACGGCTGGTGCGAGGAGACAGGCGAGCCCATCGGCCTGGCGCGGCTCCAAGCGCGCCCCGTGGCGACGCTCTGCGTGGAGGCCCAGGCGCGGCGCGAGCTGCGCGAGCGCCAAGCCGGTGCCGGCCGCTGAACGGCATCCCCGAACGCCCCGAACGCCCCGGTTCTTACCCAGCCCTCAGCGAGGACCAGAAATGCCCACGCCCCAAATACCCGTCACCCTGCTGACCGGCTTTCTCGGCAGCGGCAAGACCACGGTGCTGAATCACCTGGTGCAGCAACCGGCGCTCGCCCGGACCCTGGTCATCATCAATGAGTTCGGCGAGGTAGGGCTCGATCACCTGCTGATCAGCCGGGTCGCCGACGACACCGTGGTGGAGATGTCCAGCGGCTGCCTCTGCTGCACCGTGCGGGGCGACCTGGTCAGCACCCTCAAGGACGCGCACTGGCGGTTTGCGCGTGCGGGCGAGCGGCAGTTCGACCGGGTCGTCATCGAGACCACCGGGCTCGCCGACCCGGCGCCGATCATCCATACGCTGACGAGCGTCGACGTCATCGCCCGGCGCTATCGCCTGGACGGCGTCGTCACCACCCTGGACCTGACCAACGCCGACCAAACCCTGGACGCCCAGCCCGAGGCCTTGAAGCAGGCCGCGATGGCGGACTGCCTGCTGCTCACCAAGGCGGACCTCGCCGCGCCCGCCGCCGTCGCCGCGCTGGAGCGCCGTCTGCATGCCATCAATCCGGCGGCGCGGCGCCGGTATGCGACCAACGGCGTCGTCGCCGCGGACGCGCTGCTCGGGCTCGGCCTGTTCGACCCGAGCCGGAAGACCCCGGACGTCGCGAGCTGGCTGAACGAGGAGGCTTATCGGCATGGGTCGGACGCGCAGGCCGAGCACGCGCACGGCGACCACGACAACCAGGGGCAGGACCACGGACACGAACACGACCATCACGGCGATGCGCACGACCACGCGCACGACCTGAACCGCCACGACGACCGCATCCGCGCCTTCTGTCTGGTCATCGACCAGCCGCTTGCGGACAGCATGCTCGATGCCTGGCTCGACCTGCTCTTGTCCATGGCCGGCCCCGACATGCTGCGCATCAAAGGCATCCTGAGCTTGCGTGGACGCGCGGCGCCCGTGGTCATCCACGGCGTGCAGCACATCTTCCATCCGCCGCTGGAGCTGCCGGCCTGGCCCACCGACGACCGCCGGTCCAAGATGGTGTTCATCACGCGCGACATCGCGCGCGAGACCATCGAGGCGTCGCTGGCCGCGTTCATCGATGTGTGGCGGGAGCAGAGCGATAACGGCGGCACGCCGGCGCCCTAGTCGACGCTCCGCGCTGCGGCATCGAGCCCGCCCGAGCCCCCATCAGCCGCCTTGCAGCCCCTCGATGCGCCGCTCCAGCGCCTCGAGCGCCGCGTCCCGCTCCGCGCGCAGCGCGAGGCCAGAGCGCGGCCCGGGCGCCGAGCCGGCAAAGGCCTCTGCACGGCGGTGTGCCGTGATGTAGGCTTCAAGCGGGGACAAGGCCCGGCCGGGACGGCAGCGCCGCCGGGACGGCATGCCGGGGCGGAGCCTCGGCAGCAGCGGCAACCGCCGGCATCTTGACGGCACAACGAGACGAGGAAAGCAGAATGGTCGAAGCAGCCTTGGAGCGTCGGGTGGACACGCTCGAAGAGTACATGAAGGAGCTGAGCTACCAGTCCATGCGCACCGAGATGGAGCTGGCACGGCTCGCGCGGGAGATGCGGGAATTCAAGAACGAGATGCGCGAGTTCAAGAACGAGATGCGCGCCTTCAAGGACGAGGCCGAGCGGGACCGCAAGGCCATGGGCAAGCAGTGGGGCGAGCTCAGCAATCGCCTCGGCACCCTGGCGGAGGACATCGTGGCGCCGAACCTGCCGCGCATCGCGCGCGACCTGCTCGGCTGCGCGGAGACGCAACTGGTCGGCGTGCGGCTCACCCGACATGTGGACGCCCGCACCTACGAGCTGGATGCCCTGGTGGTGTGCCCGGGGCTGGTGCTGATCAACGAGACCAAGTCGACCCTGAAGGCCGAGCATCTGGACAACCTGGTGAAGAAGCTCGCGGCCTTTCCCGACTTCTATCCCGAATATCGTCGGGAGCGCACCCTCGGCGTCGCCGCAAGCCTGTACATGGACGCCTCGGTGATCCGCCGGGCGACCAAGCTCGGGCTGCTCGTCATGGGCATGAGCGATGAGACCATGGAGGTGCTGAACCCGGAGGTCGTGGAGCAGCCTCGGCATGCACTGCCGGACGCCTGAGCGGTTGGTTCGCCGGGCTGCGGGAGACGGGTGCGGCCTAGATTGCTTGACGGCGCCGAATGCTTGCAGATGAGTCAAGTTTCACGACGACAAGGCGCTTGCAGGTGAAAGGGCCGAGGGCCAAGGGAGCCCGCCTCGGCCCTTGGCCCTTGGCCCTTGGCCCTTGGCCCAATGCGCCGACGAGCGGGCTGCGCCAGACCGCGCTCCTTGTCGGTCTGAGGCTCTGCCTCCCTAGAATATGGTCTTCGCGAGCCTTTTCTTGCCGCATCGCAACGACATCATTATCGATGCCGAACCCGAGAAACGCGGCAAGGATATGGGCAAGTTGCGCGCGGCGATCGGTCTGCTGCTGAACGGGGGCTCCGCCCTCCCGAGTTTGGAGACCATCCGCTGAAGGGCGAGTGGCGACCGTGCCGCGGCTCAGCGCAGAAGACCCGTGGCGGGGCGCTCGCTCGCGGCAAGCCCGCCGCCGCGCCGCACCCGCGGCACAATCAGCGGGCAGTCCAGCTCCGGGTGCGGCAGCACGCTGACGGCGAGGCCGAAGGCCGCTTCGATGAGCCCGGGCGTGAGCACAGCGGCCGGCGTGCCGCTGATCAGGAGACGGCCTTCTTTCAGCACCGCGATGCGCTCGGCGTACTGCGCCGCCAGGTTCAGATCATGCAGCACCACCAGCACGCCCCGGCGTGCGGATGGGTCGGCGGCCCAGCGGCGCGCCAGCGCGAGCACGCCGTGCTGGTGGGCGAGGTCCAGGCTCGCCGTGGGCTCATCCAGCAGTAGCCACTGCGGCTCGCGGCCGGGCAGCGGCTCCCAGAGCTGGGCCAGCACCCGCGCCAGGTGCACGCGCTGGCGCTCGCCGCCCGAGAGCGTCGTGTAGCGCCGCTCCGCAAGATGCGCCACCTCGGTGGCGGCCAGCGCCGCCGCGGCGATGCCCAGGTCCGCGGTACCCGCGCTGCCCTGCAGGCCGCCGTGCGGGATGCGCCCCATCAGCACCACTTCCAGCGCCGTGAACGGGAAGCTGAGCGGACTCGCCTGCGGCAGCACGGCGCGGCGCCGGGCCGCATCCGCCGGGCGCCAGCGGCCGAGCGCGCGGCCGTTCAGCAGCACCTGCCCCTGCTCCGGCGTCATCTCCCCGGCCAGGCACTTGAGCAGCGTGGACTTGCCGGCGCCGTTGGCGCCGAGCAGCACCAGCACCTCGCCGGCGGCAAGGGTCAGATCCACGCCGTCGAGCAACCAGCGGCCCTGCCGACGCACGCCGAGGCCCGCGGCGGCGAGCGTCGCGGCCGGCGCCGCGCCGTCGCGGGCCTGGGCCGGCATCGGCGCGATGGCGGCCGGCGTGCTCACAGCGCCGTGCGCCGCCAGCGCAGCAAGAGCGCCAGGAAGAACGGCCCGCCGAGCAGCGCCGTCAGGATGCCGATGGGCAGCTCCGCCGGCGTCACCAGCGTGCGCGCCAACAGGTCCGCCAACAGCAGCAAGGCGCCGCCGAGCAGCGCCGAGCCCGGCAGCAGAAAGCCGTGATCCGGCCCGAGCGCCAGGCGCAGCAGGTGCGGCACCACCAGGCCGATGAAGCCGATGACGCCGCTCACGGCCACCGCAGCGCCCACGGCCAGCGCGGCCAGCGCGACGATGATGCGCTGCATCTGCTGCACGGCGATGCCTAAGTGCCCGGCCTCGGCCTCGCCGAGCAGCAGCGCGTTCAGCGTGCGCGCCAGGAACGGCAGTGCGAGCAAGGGCAGCGCGATGAGCAGCGCCGCGCTGCCCACCGCGGGCCAGGTCGCCCCACCCAGGCTGCCCATGCTCCAGAAGGTGAGCGTGCGCAGTTGCGCGTCGTCCGCCAGATAGGTCAGCAGGCCCGTGCCGGCGCCGCACAGGGCGTTGATTGCGATGCCGGCGAGCAGCAGCGTCGTCACCGAGGTGCGCCCGCCCGCGCTCGCGAGCCGGTACACCAGGAGCGTGGTCCCGAGCCCGCCGGCGAAGGCGGCGAGGGGCAGGCTGAAGGGGCCGAGCGCCTCCGTGACCACGGCGAGCCCGGTGCCGCCGAGCACGATGACGGACACCGCCGCCAGCGCCGCGCCGGCGGACACGCCGATGAGCCCCGGGTCCGCGAGCGGGTTGCGGAACAGCCCCTGCATCGCCGCCCCGGCCACGGCCAGCCCGGCACCGACCAAGAGCCCGAGCAGCGTGCGCGGCAAGCGAATGGACAGGATCACCGCCTCGTGCTGGGGCGCCACCTCGCCCACCGGCAGCCCGATCTGGGCCGCCAGGGTCCGGAGCACGTCCGCGAGCGGGATGTTCACCGGGCCGATGGCGATGGACAGCAGCGTCACGGCACAGACCAGCGCCAAGAGCGCCAGCAGGCCCAGCCGACGGTGTCGGTAGCGGTGCAGGATGTGCCCGTCGGCGGGCAGGGGTAGTGTGGTGGCGTGCATTGTCGTGGGCCTGCGGGTTCAGCGGGGCGTTGCCGCGGCGCTCGCGCCGGCCGTCCGAGCAGCGTTGCCGTCGGCCGCGACGGACGCGTCCCGCAGCGTGCCGAGCGCCTGCGCCAGCTCGGCGACGGCATCGCCGAGCCGCGGCCCGAAGGCGAGCAGCAGCGGGCCGTCCATGGCGACGACGCGGCCCGCCCGGGCGGCGGGGGTGCCGGCCAGTGACGGGCGCGCGAGCAGCGCGTCCTTGCCGCCCAGGCCGGTCAGGTTGCGCTCGCTGACGAGGATCACCGCCGGTGCCGCCGCCACCGCGGCCTCGGCGCTGAGCGGCTTGTAGCCCGCGAAGGCGTCGTGCAGCACGTTCGTGCCGCCGGCGAGCCGGATGACGGTATCGACGGCGGTGTCGCGCCCGCCGGCCAGCTCGTTGCCGCTGCCCGTGTGCAGCAGGAACAGCACGCGCGGGCGCTCGGCCTCGGCGAGGTCTGCCTGCACCGCTGCGAGCGCTTGGTCGATGCCCGCGCGCAGCTCCGCCGCCGCGGCTTCTTCCCCCAGGACCGTGGCGACGGCGTCGATCTTTTCATGCAGCCCCGCCACCGTCGGCGTGTCCGGGATCAGTTGCACGGCCAGGCCCGCCCGCTCGATCTGCTCCAGCACCTCCGGCGGGCCGGCGTCGTCGGTGGCGAGCAGCAGGTCCGGCGCGAGCCCCAGCAGCCCCTCGGCGGACAGGGCGCGCTTGTAGCCGACCTTCGCCAGCGCCTCGGTCTGCGGCGGATACAGGCTGGTGGTATCGACGCCCACCAGCCGGTCGGCGGCACCGAGGGCGTAGACGATCTCGGTCAGCGCGCCGTCCACCGACACGATGCGCGCGGGCGGCTCGCCGTCGGCCGCCGCCGCGGCGCCCGTGCCCAGCACCAAGGCGCAGCCGATGCACAGTGCCATGCGCGCGTTCATGCGCCCACCTCCCCGACGTCCTCGACGCCGGTGGCCAGACCGACCAGCTCGCGCCAGTGGGGCGACTCCGAGCCGTCGTCCTGGCGCTTGCCGAAGCACTGCAGCAGCATCTCGCCGGCGTCGTCGTAGCACTCCAGGCTTGTGACCGTGCCGCGTTCCGTCGGCTTGCGCACCAGCCAGGCGTCCGTGACCGCGGGCTGCCAAAGATGCAGGTTGAAGTCCGGGTCCAGCACGTTGAACCACTGCCCGACGGTCTCGACCCGGTGCACCGGCCCGGTATGGATCTGCACGCAGCCGTGGTTGCCGACGAAGAGCATGATCGGCAGGCCGCTGTCGCGCGCGAGCTCCAGCACCGGCCGGTAGCTGTTCGCCGCCACTTGCTGCGCCAGGTCCGCCCCGGCGAGCCGCAGCGCCTGGCGCCGCTCCACGCCGAAGCGCCGCAGCAGCCCGAAGAAGTCATGGGTGCTGGACATGCCGAGCCAGGCGGCGCGCAGCCCCGCGGTGTCGATGTCGGCATCCGGCGTTGGCGCGGTCGGCGGCTCCGGCGCCGGGATCTCGATGGCCGAGGGCGCTGCCGCGTGGGTGTCCATCAGCGCGGCCCAGCCGGCCGGGTTCGTCGCCTTCACGCAATGGACCTTGTGCACGGCCACACCCGCCGCGTCGAACACCTGCAGGCTCTCGCGCCGGCCGCTCGGGGTCGCATCGCTGACCGCGTAGCCGTGGACCCAATGCCGCAGAAAGAGCCGCAGGTCGACGTGCTCGCCCACCACCTGGCCCATCTGGTGCTCGGGATAGATGTCCACGTCCTCCACCGGACCGGTCTTCTCGATGACGACGCCGTGGTTGCGCGTCAGCGCCAGCACCGGACCGACCTCGCGCAGCCCCGCGATGACGGCACCCCAGTCGCCGTCGAGCCGGTGGCTGCCCGGATTGCAGGCGACCAGCTCCAGCTCGCTGACACCGAGCCGCGCCGCGGCATCGCGGGCGTGCAGGTGCGGGTGCTCCGCGCGCAGCGCCTGCCAGCGCTGCCAGAGCGGGTCGTCGGACGTCGGCGCGGTGGCTGCCGCGCCGTCGGGGGCGATGTGCGTGAGGCTGTCATGCGGCATCGGCGCGCTCCTCCAGCACGACGTCGAAGCCCTCGAACACCGGCGGGCCGGCGTAGGTGCCTTCCGGCGCCTTGGCCTGCGCGTGGGCCTTGTGGAAGGCCTCCGACGTGCGCCAGGCGTCGAAATGCTCGCGCGACGCCCACTCGGTGTGCGAGGCGTAGAGCCGGCAGCCCGCGTCCTCGGGGCCGCGCAGCAGGGAAAAGCGGACGAAACCGTCGAGCTCGGCGAGGTGCGACTCGCGCTCCCGCCACATCTGCTCGAAGCCGGCCTCGAAGCCCTGGTTGATGCGGAAGCGGTTCATGGCGATGAACATTAGGGGCAGTCTCCTCATGCGGGTGGCGTGGTGGGATCGTGTCGATCGCGTGGGCGCCTGCGCGTCGTAGCGCGCAGGGCGGGGGCTAAGGGCCGAGGGTCAAGGGGCGAAGGGCCAAGGATGGGTTTACCTTGCCGCAACAATAAGGCGAATGCGAATAAGACGCAATTGTTGAAAATGTGGATACCTCGCTGTCCCACCCGGGGCGACTGTCGGCGCTCAATGGCGAGCCTTCTCGGCGACGAGACCGCGCCCCCGTGCCGCGCGGGCAGCGTCGTCCTCACCGTGGTCCGGCGTCTGCCGCGCCGGTTTGCCAACGCGAACGCGTCGCATTAAGCTCTTGGCGCTTGGGCTCGGGCTCGGGCTCGGGCTCGGTCGCCAAAGGGCCGGCGCCTGTCGCCGTCGTCTTCGGCGCCGTGCACAGATCGACAGCCAGAACGAAAGCCCTTCGTGGCAAGGACCAACCGTGCCCAACACTCACGCACGCTCGACGTCAATTCACTCAGCCGCAGGAGAGAACAACATGCAAGCCCTGATGATGGCAGCAGCCCCGGGGATCACGGCCGGACCGCTGGGGCTGCTCGGCCTTGGCCCGCAGCAGACCGGTTGGATTCACTATCTGGTCGTCGGCGGTGTCAGCTTCATTGCCGCTTATCTCGCGTTCGGCGCCTGGCTCGACCGCGGCGCTCCCGGCGGCAGTGGCGGCAAGCGCCGTCGCAGCGGGCGCCCCGCGGATGACCGAGGGGGCAGTCCTGCAGGCCTCAGGGCCACACAACCGCTCACCGTCGCCGCCGTCGCGCTGCTGCTCGCCGGCACCTCCGCGGTGGCGGCCGAGCCCGCCGCGCACGCACACCCCACCGGCAACCCGGACGCCGTGCTGTACCACGCCAACCCCCTGCCCAACTTCATGCGGCTCATCGCCATGCACGGCGACACGCTAACGCTAACGCAGGCACAACAGGGCGCCCTCGCGGCTTGGCGCGAGCAGAACCATGCGCGCGTGCAGGACCTTCTCCGCGCAGTCGGGCAAGCCGAGGCCGAGCTCCGCGACCTCGCCCTCGGGCAGGCGGACACAGGCGCGCTCAAGGCGCAGTACACCGAGATCGAGCAGCTCCGCCGGCAGATCGCCGAGACCAAGATCGCCTGTCGCGCGAACCTCCAGCGCATCCTGTCGCCGGAGCAATTCGCGCGCGTCACCGCGCTCTACGGGGAACATCTGCTCGCACAGCACGTCCCCTGACATGAAAGCCCCGGCCAAGTAAGACCTCCTCGGCCCTCGGCCCTCGGCCCTCGGCCCTTGGCCCTTGGCCCTTGGCCCTTCGGTGCACTTGCGCCAACGAGCGCGCCGCGCAAGCCGACGCTCCGTGCCCTGGAACCCGCGCGGTGTTGCGGCCTTGACTGGAGTGTTGACCTCCAGGTCAACACGGCGACAGACCGGGATGCTGTCGCGCGTGCGGAGCCGACCGGCAAGTCGGCTCCCCGGCCCGGCGCTGGCTCGCGCTTAGC